>NZ_RJAD01000001.1:0-306799 GCF_003999995.1 Microbacterium sulfonylureivorans | reverse complement strand
CGCTCCGGCGGGGCGCCCGCCGTCGGCTGCCAGGCATCGCGGAAGCGCCCGCGCACGGTGCGCGACCCGGTGTTGCGCAGCCCGACCTCGGCGACCGCGGGCTCGCCGAGGAGCACGCGGCGCGGCATCCGTCGCTCCACCTGCACCAGGCGCGGATCGGGGGCGACGGCGGCGTCGACGAGGGCCACGACGAGGCACAGGAGCACCCACCCGGCCATCGCCAGCCACGCGTCGAGACCCGCCGTCGAGAGCAGCACGACAGGCACGGCGCCGAGGGCGACGAGGAGCGGGAGGCGTCCGGTGAGGTACATGTCTAGATGGGCACTCGGGTCTGCTGCAGCACCGAGCCCAGCACCGCGTCGACCGACACGCCTTCGAGCTCGGCGTCGGGGCGCAGGCGGATACGGTGACGCCACGTCGGCACGAGCATCGTCTGGACGTGGTCGGGCGTGATGGCGGGGTAGCCGCCGAGCCAGGCCCACGCCTTCGACGCGGCGAGCAGCGCCGTCGCGGCGCGCGGGCTGACCCCGAGCTGCACCGACGGGCTGCGGCGGGTGGCCTGCGCGAGGTCGACGACGTAGCCCAGCACGTCGTCGGAGACGGTGACGGATGCCGCAGCCCGCTGCGCCGCGCGGATCTCATCCGCGCTCGCGGCGGGGCGCAGGCCCGCGCCCGCGAGGTCGCGCGGATCGAAGCCGTTCGCGTGACGACGGAGCACGGCGAGCTCGGCATCGCGGACGGGCACCTCGACGATCAGCTTGAGGAGGAACCGATCGAGCTGCGCCTCGGGCAGCGTGTACGTGCCCTCGTGCTCGATCGGGTTCTGCGTCGCCGCGACCAGGAAGGGGTCGGGGAGCGGGCGGGTGACGCCGTCGGTCGAGACCTGGCGCTCCTCCATCGCCTCGAGGAGAGCCGCCTGGGTCTTCGGGGGCGTGCGGTTGATCTCGTCGGCGAGCACGACGTTCGTGAAGACGGGACCCTCCCGGAACTCGAACTCGCCGCTGCGCGCGTCGTAGATCATCGATCCGGCGACGTCGCCCGGCATCAGGTCGGGGGTGAACTGGATCCGCTTGGTGTCGAGGCCGAGGGCTGTGCTGAAGGCTCGCACGAGGAGCGTCTTCGCGACGCCGGGCACGCCTTCCAGCAGCACATGACCGCGCGAGAGCAGCGCGATCAGCAGGCCGGTCACCGTGCCGTCCTGGCCGATCACGGCCTTGCCCACCTCGTGGCGCACCCGGTTCATCGCCTCGCGCAGCTCGGCATCGTCGGGGGTGGCGGGGTGCGGCGGGGGAGTGTCGGTCATCGCGGGTTCCTTTCCGGGCGGACGGCCGCGTGCACGGCGTCCTCGAGATGGCGCAGTCGAAGGCTGAGGGAGACGAGGTCGGCGTCGTTCGCCGGGATGTCGTCGATGAGGATGCGGCGCGCCTCGCCGCGGTCGATTCCCGTGCGCCCGGCTGCCGCGTCGGAGATCTCTGGCGCCGACGCCGCGGGACCGAGGCCGAGGAGGCGCCCGATGCGCTCGAGGGCGCCCAGACGCAGCTGGTCTGCCGCGTGGAGGGCATCGCGCGACTGCGCGTAGAGGCGCGCGCGGCCCTCCGTGGTCTCGGAGGCGCGGACGATCACCGGCAGGCGCTCGGCGACGAGGGGCCCGAAGCGCCGGCCGCGCCAGACCCCGGCGGCGACTCCGGCCACCAGAAGCAGCACGATCACCGGGCTCACCCACGGCGGGGTGAGATCGCCGAGCGTCGGGTCGGTGTCGGTGAGGTCGGTGTCTCCCGGGCCGGGCTGATACCAGACGACGAGCGGATGCCGTCCGATGAGGTTGACCGCGAGCGCGGCGTTGCCGTCGTCGGCGAGGCGCTCGTTGGTGAACAGCACCGTGCCGTCGACGGCGACGATGCGCCGGCCGTCGACCTCGCCCACGAGCAGGCCGTGGCCGTCGCCCGACGGATAGCACGCGACGGCATCGTCGTCGGCCGTCAGGTACACGGCGCCGGGCTCGATCCCCCCGGACCGCACGGCATCCGGCAGGTCGCACCCCGGCTGGACCACGCCCGGCGGCGCGACCCCGGCCGGCTCGGCGCCGCTGCTCAGCAGGTCGAGGGCGCGCGACCGCGGATCGATCATCACGAGGTCGGCGGCCGCGCGGGTCACCGTGAGCAGTCCGTCGTCGGAGAGCGCCGGGGTGTCGGGGATGACGAGCGTGGCGGGCCCGGTCGCGAGGGCGTCGGCGGCCGCGCGGCGATCCCGGACGACGCGGACCTCGACGCCGTGGTCGCGGAGCACCTCGACGAGCGCGCGCGTTCCGTCGGGTCCCGCAGACTCGGGGTCGAGCTCGTCCCGCTGCGACCATTCTCCTGCCGCGGCGAGCGCGGCGCCGATGCCGCCGACGAGGAGCAGCACCGCGGCGATCGCGATCCAGACGGTGCTCCGCCGGCGGGCGGGCGCGGCGGGTGGATTCACTGAGTCCGAGGTGCGCGGCGCGTCGGTCGTGGTGCTCACGCCGGCACCTCCTCGCGAACGGCCGGCCGTGCCGCGACGACGGCGGCGTCCGTGTCGGAGACCAGGCGGTACAGCTCGGCGGTGCCTGGGCGCCGCAGGTACCGCACGTCGTCGAACGCCGTCGCGGCCGCTTCGAGGCGATCGGCGAGCGCGGGGAAGGCGCGCCCGGCGGCGCGCGCGAACGTGTGGACGGTCGCGCCGGGCGGCGTGTCGACGACACCGCGCTCGGTGCATCCGCGCGCGAGCGCCCGGAAGTGCAGCACGATCGCGGCATCCCAGTCACCCGATCGGGCATGGGATGCCGCCGCCGCCCGCAGCTCGGCGGCGGAGCGGTGCTCCTCGTCGCCGAACAGGGCGGGCGCCCGCCCCGGTGCGCGCCGCGATGCGCGCGGCACTCCCCACACAGCGAAGGCGACGACGATCACGATGATGACGACGATCGCGGCGACCACCGCCACGGCCGACCCCCACTGGCCCGACAGCTCCGTCGAGAAGAGGTTCTCGAAGAACTCCGCGATCGCCCGCGCGATGCGGTCGAACGGCGTGGGCTCGGCGATGTCGTACACCGGGTCGGAGAGCTCCTGCTCCGCCCATCTGCGGGCCTCGTCGCCGTCCGGGGTGAGCGGCGGCACCGCCTCGGCCGCGCGCGCTTCGTTCACGGCCCGGCCCACGGCGGCGAGAACCGCCGCACCGCCGAACGTCAAGCCCACGGCGACTCTCGGTCGACGCCGTCGGCCGGGGCGCCCGGCGCAGTCCAGGTCGTCGGCGCAGGATCGGCCGCGGGCTCGGAGCCGGACGGCGCCGGGTCGGGAGCGGGTGCCGTCGCGGGGACGGCCGGGGGCATCGGGGTGGCGGGCGTCGGCTGTCCGTGGCTCGGCTGTCCATAGGGCGGTTGCCCGTAAGCGGGCTGTCCGTACTGCGGGTGGCCCGGTTGGGTCTGCGCCGGCTGCCCGGCAGGCTGACCGTAGCCCGGCGGGGCGTACGGCGGCTGCCCGTAGCCCGGCTGCCCGGCAGGCTGACCGTGGCCCGGCTGACCGTACGCGGGCTGCGGGTAGGCCGGAGCGTGGGGGCGCGCGCCGTACGGGGTCGGGTATGCGGGCGCGCCGTAGCCCGGGCCGTACGCCGGCTGGTACGCACCTGGGCGGGGGGTGATCGTCCGCCCGACGTGCTCGCGGTAGGGGTCCGCGAGTGCGGTGGCTCCGGCATCCCGCCGCTCGACGTACGCGAGCAGATCGAGGTCGAGACCCTCGTGGCGCATGCGGCAGTCGATGTATATGATCGCGGTGGCGGTCGACTGGACGACCACGGCGACCGACTGCAGGAGAAGCGTGACGACCTGCGTGAGCAGGCCGCCGACGATGATCGCGATGACGGCCGACGGCTCGACCGCCCCCGTCGGGGCGATGACGGTGGTGAGCCCGGTCGTCAGGAAGCTGAACGGGATGCTGATCACCTGCGCGACCGCGCCGAACACGACGGAGATCAGGAGGATGATTCCGAGTGCCGGCCAGAAGCGGCCCCGCGTGAGCGTCCAGGACCGGGCGATCGCGCGCCCGATGGTGGCGTGCTCGAGGATGATCGCCGCGGGAGCGAGGAGCAGCTTGATCATCAGCCACCACGTCAGCGGGATCGCCGCGAGGACGAACAGGATCGTGAAGAGGATCGCGAGGGGGCCGGCGGCGACGGCGATGCCGGCCAATGCGATCGCGGCGACGGCGATGACGGCGACGATCGCGAGGATCAGCAGGAGCGAGTAGCCGATCAGGCGCCACGCGATGGGCTTCACCTGGCGCCACAGGGCGCCGAGTGTCAGCTTCTCGGCGACGGCCGCGTGTGCGACCTCCGTGACGACGATGCCCTGCACGATGACCCCGAGCGCGCCGGCAGCCAGCCCCAGGACGAGACCCGCGACGAGCGTGACGGCGATCGACCCCGCGAGCACCGCCTCGAACTCGTCGGTGCCCGGAGACAGCGTGTCGAGGCGTGAGAACGACGCGAACGCGACGCCGATCACGGCGACGAGCACGACGAGATACGCCAGGGTCTGCACGATGAGCGCGAATCCGAGGAGCACGCGGGGGTTCTGCCGCAGCGCCGCGAACGAGCGCCCGAGGATCGTGCCGAACGACAGCGGATGCAGCGGGATGATCCCCGGTCGGGATGCCGGTGTCCAGGCCGGATACGCGGTCACGATGTGGTCCTCTTCTGGGTCGGGCTCCCGCTTGCGCGGACGGCCTCGCTGACGTTCCCTATCGTGTCATATCGGCTCGACGCGCCATCTGTGCGAAACCCGCGCTCGGCGCGGTCACGGCCGGTGCTCGGCCTGCGCTCAGGCGGCGTCGACTACTCTGTGGGGAGCGCAAGGGGAAGGCGCCGTCCGTGCCTGCCCTTGAGCCGAAGGAGAAGGACGAAACCGCGCGATGACTTCACGCATCCTGGTGGTCGACGACGACACCGCCCTCGCCGAGATGATCGGCATCGTGCTGCGCACGGAGGGCTTCGACACGGCGTTCTGCGCCGACGGCTCGAAGGCCGTGGACGCCTGGCGCACGGAGCGTCCCGACCTCATCCTCCTCGACCTCATGCTCCCGGGTATGGACGGCATCGAGATCTGCACGCGCGTGCGCGCCGAGTCGGGCGTGCCGATCATCATGCTCACCGCCCGCACCGACACGGCCGACGTCGTCAAGGGCCTCGAGTCCGGCGCCGACGACTACATCGTCAAGCCCTTCAATCCGAAGGAGCTCGTCGCGCGCATCAAGACCCGGCTGCGCCCGGCGAGCCAGCCGGCGAACGATCACCTCCGCATCGGCGACCTCACCGTCGACGTGGCCGCGCACGAGGTGCGCCGCGGCGACGGCCCCATCGCCCTTACCCCGCTCGAGTTCGAGCTGCTCGTCGCCCTCGCCTCGAAGCCGCAGCAGGTGTTCTCGCGCGAGATGCTGCTGGAGCAGGTCTGGGGCTACCACTACAAGGCCGACACCCGTCTGGTGAACGTGCACGTCCAGCGCCTGCGCGCCAAGGTCGAGCAGGACCCCGACAACCCGAAGATCGTGACCACGGTGCGCGGCGTGGGCTACCGCGCCGGCGCCGTCGTCTGAGGCTCCGATGACGGCCCCGATCACGGGGGTGACGGCCACCCGGACACCGCTGACCGGCTGGCGTCACTGGCGTGCTTGGCCGGGCAACATCGCGGCGCTGTGGCGGCGGTCGCTGCGATTCCGGACCATCCTCGTGACGTTCGGGCTCACAGCGCTCGCCGTGATCGTCGCCTGCGTGTGGATGGCGCTGGCGATCCAGAACGACCTGTTCGTGTCGCGCAAGACGCAGGTGCTCGAAGACGCGCTGCGCGCGAGCACCGCCGCCCAGCAGACACTCGACAGTGCGACGACGCAGAGCGACAGCGTCCAGCTCCAGAACGTCATGACCCTCGTTCAGGGCACCCTCGCGTCGCAGTCCTCGAGCGACATCGACGCCGCGTTCCGCATCGGCCCGCCGTCGCCGAACGCCCCTCAGGACTTCACCAGCAACCTCCGGTTCGAGGCCGCGATCAGCGAACCGCTCCGCGAAGCCGTGCGGGCGAGCTCCGATCGCCAGGTCTGGCAGTCGATCGCCATGCCCACCGAGGACGGCTCCACTGTGCCGGGGATCGTCGTCGGCCAGCAGCTGAACGTCCCCGGGGTCGGCGCCTACGAGCTCTACCTGGCGTACGACCTCGAGAACGCCCCGCAGACGCTCGGATTCGTGCAGAGCACCCTGTGGATCGTCGGCATCGGGCTCGTCCTCCTCATCAGCGGCATCGCATGGTTCGTGCTCCGGTCGGTGACGACGCCCATCGGCGAGGCGGCCGACACGAGCGCGAAGCTCGCGGCAGGCGAGCTCGGCGTGCGCCTGCCGGTGCGCGGCGAAGACGAGCTCGCGACCCTCGGCCGCTCGTTCAACGCGATGGCCGACAGCATCGAGTCGCAGATCAAGGAGCTCGCCGACCTCTCGCTCGTGCAGCAGAGGTTCGTGTCGGATGTCTCGCACGAGCTGCGCACGCCGCTCACGACCATCCGCCTCGCGGCCGACATGATCAACGACCAGCGCGCCGACTTCGACCCGGCCACGGCCCGGGCGGCAGAGCTGCTCAACAACCAGGTGCAGCGCTTCGAGACCCTGCTGACCGACCTGCTGGAGATCAGCCGGTACGACGCGGGCTCGGTGCAGCTCGAGCTCGAGGCGACGAGCCTCGCCCACCTCGCGGAGGATGTGATCGCGTCGATGGAGCAGCTCGCCGAGCAGCACGGGACCGATGTGCGCCTGGTGGCGCCCGGCGGCTACTCCCCCGTCGACATGGACCCGCGGCGCGTCCGTCGCGTCGTGCGCAACCTGCTCGGAAACGCGATCGAGCATGGCGAGGGACGCCCGATCGTCGTCACGGTCGACAGCGACCAGCAGGCGATCGCCCTCGGCGTGCGCGACTACGGTCTCGGGATGAAGCCGGAGGAGGTCGAGCGGGTGTTCGATCGCTTCTGGCGCGCCGATCCTTCACGCACGCGCACGATCGGCGGCACGGGCCTCGGTCTGTCGATCGCCCTCGGCGACGCCCGGCTGCACGGCGGCGAGCTCGCCGTGTGGTCGGAGCTCGGGAGGGGGACGAACTTCGTGCTCACGCTCCCGCGCGGCCGGGGCCCGCTCACGGGCCCCTCGCCGATCCCGCTCGATCCGGGCGACGACTCCATCGCGAGCGTCGACGACCTCGGCCTGACCCAGCCGATCAAGGTGCCGCCGACCGGCGCCGTGGACGTGCGGGATGCCGCCACCCGACGGGGTGCGTCATGACCCGGTGGCGCGGCATCCCCGCCCTGCTCGTCGTCGTGCTCGCGACGGTCCTGACCGCGTGCACGGGTCTGCCGACGAGCGGCCGGATCAACTACGGCCTCGGAACCGAGGACGCACCCGACGCGGAGGAGGTGTCGTTCCTGCTGCCGGACAGCCCGCAGCCCGGTGCGACACCCGAGCAGATCGTGGAGGGGTTCATCCGCGCCGGTTCGGGTCCGGGCCTCGGCGCGAACTGGGATCGCGCGCGCGAGTTCCTCACCGAGGACTTCGCCCGGGACTGGCGTCCCGGTGCCGGAGTCATCGTCGACGTGCTCGACGACCGCGCGTACAGCGAGCCGGAGGACGATGTCGTCACCATGGCGCTTTCTGCCGTCGCGACCGTCGACGACGGCGGCTCGTACGAGCGCACCGCGTTCCGCGAGCAGACGCTGCCGTTCGCGATGGTGCAGGAGAACGGGGAGTGGCGCATCAGCTCCGCCCCGGACGGCGTCGTGCTCGACGAGGACGTCTTCCCCCGGGTGTTCCACCGGTACTCCGTGATGTACTTCGATCCGTCGTGGCACTATCTCGTCCCCGATGCCCGGTGGTTCCCGACGACCAACGCAGCCAGCAGCGTCGCGCAGGCACTGGTGGACGGCCCGCCGAGCGCCTGGCTCGCCGACTCGGTCGCCACGGCCTTCCCCGAGAGCGTCGAGGTCGTCGCGGCGGTGCCGGTGACCGGCAACGTGGCCGAGGTCGACCTGAACGAGGCCGCGCTCTCCGCCGACCCCGAGACGCTCGACCGCATGTACACGCAGCTGCAGGAGAGCCTCCGGACCGCGAACGTCGCCGACGTCGAGCTGACCATCGACTCCGTGCCGATCGACGTGGAGCCGGTCGCGGTGCGATCGACTCGCGTGCCCGGCGCCCCGCTCGTGCAGACCGAGGAGGGGTTCGGGTTCCTGACCGGCGACGCGCTGGACCCGATTCCCGGCCTGTCCGAGCTCGTCGAGCAGTTCGCACCCGTCGCCGTGCAGGTCGCCCCCGATCCGGTCGCGCCCGATCAGCTCCTGGCCGCCTCACGACTCGGCACCGGCGAGGTGCTGCGCCTGCGGGAGGACGAGACCTACGACCAGCTCGACGCGCGGGCCGGCCTCGTCGACCCGTCGCTCGACCCGTTCGGCATCGTGTGGAGCGTCCCCCGCGACCAGCCGGCGGCGGTCGCCGCGTTCCTGCCCGACACGACCCGCATCGACGTCGCAGATGCCTGGTCGGGGGCCACCTCGATCTCGGCGATGGCCGTCTCGCGCGACGGCACGCGCGTCGCTGCGGTGGTCGCCGCGGGCGGCCGCAACGTCCTCTGGGTCGCGGGCATCGTCCGCGGGCCCGAGCAGGTTCCGATCCGGCTCGGCGACCCGGTGCAGCTCGGCGTTGTATCGGGATCCGGGCGCGGGCTCGCGTGGCTCGACGACCTGTCGGTCGGCGTGCTCTCCGGCGATGCCGAGGGCTCCACGGTGCTCGAGCAGGTCGTCGGAGGCACGTCGACCACGAGCTCCGCGGCCGCGGGCATGGTCTCGATCGCCGGCGGCACGTCGCTGTCGAGCGCTCGCCTGCGCGCCGAGGACGGCACCCTCTACGTCAAGCGCGGCACGGGCTGGCAGCCGACCGCGACGGGTGCGCTCCTGCTCGCCACCCAGCAGGGGGCGCCGGAGTAGCCGCTCCTCCCCAGGTGCGCCCGCGGTCGGGCCGTCCCGGGACAGCGGGTGAGAGCCGTGGCATCCGCTCGTCCGCTGCCACAGTCGGGGGATGATCCCGTCCGATGCCCTGGCGGGCGCCGTGCGCGCCGCGCTGTCAGACGCGCTGGCCCTGCTGCTCCCGGTGCAATGCGCCGGATGCGGCGAGCCCGACGCCGTCCTGTGCGCAGCGTGTGCCGCCGCGATGGCACCGCGCACGGTCGTCCGGCGGATCGACCCGCCCGGCGGTGCGCTGATGGTGTGGAGCGGGCTGGAGTTCGAGGGCGTGCCGGCCCGGGTGATCCGCGCCGTCAAGGAGGAGGGCCGCACGCCGCTCGCGAGGGCGCTGGCGCCCGCCCTCGTCGCAGCCGTGCAGGCGCTCGGCGAACCCGACGCCGTGCTCGTGCCCATGCCGACCTCGCGTGCGGCATTCCGGCGGCGCGGGTTCCGGGTGCCCGACCTCATCGCGCGCCGAGCGGGTCTCCGTGTCGAGCGCCTGCTGCAGCCGATGCGCCGCACGGCCGATCAGCGAGGGCTCGACCGCGGCGGGCGGCGCCGCAACGTCGCGCAGAGCCTGTCGGCACGGGATGCCGCGGCCCGCCGGGTCGTCGTCTTCGACGACGTCATCACGACCGGTGCCAGCCTCGAGGAGGCCGTCCGAGCGCTGAGGGTCGCCGGGGCGGAGGTCGTGGGCGCGGTGACGGTCGCCGCCACTGCGCGCCGGATGAACGGCCGGAAGCCGCGCGGCGTCGCATTCGAAACTCACAGGTGACAGGCGACCCCCGCGGGGCTACCGTGGGGGAGACAAGGCGACTGATGGTCCGCCCTTGGCCGGGTGGACCGGAACAAGGAGGTCAAGGGTATGGAAACCAGCATCGTCGGCGTGGGAGTGGGGATCACAGATCGCTTCCGCTCGGTCGTCGAAGACAAAGGCGCCCGCATCGAACACCTCGCTCCACGCGCTCAACGCGTGGACGTCAAGGTCACGCACCGCGCGTATCACAACGGCCGCGTCGAAGACGACACGGTCGAACTGACCCTCACCGGAAAGGGCCCGATCGTCCGGGCCGAGGCCACTGACGGTGACAAGTTCACCGCGCTCGACCTTGCGGTCGACAAGCTGTGCGAGCAGCTCCGTCGCGCGAAGGACAAGCGCGTGGACGCACGCAACCACCCGCGGGGCGCCAAGTTCGAGAAGGGCAGCGGCGCCATCCAGGGGATCGACGTGCAGCCGGCATCCGTCGACGTGCTCCGCGCCGTCGCGACCGGCGAGATCCCGATCGTCACCGGCAACGAGGAGGAGGAGGGCTACACGCCCGTCGTCATCCGCACGAAGGAGTTCGACCCGGAGTGGATGTCGGTCGAGGAGGCCGTCGACCGCATGGAGCTGGTCGGCCACGACTTCTTCCTGTTCGTCGACAACCGCACCGACCACCCGAGTGTGGTCTATCGCCGAAAGGGCTGGGACTACGGCGTGATCTCGCTCACGACGCAGGCCGCGCCCGAGGCCGTCGCCTCGTAGGCGCCCCGAACGAGCGGATGCCCCGGCCGAGTGGCCGGGGCATCCGTATGTCCGGCGCGATGCGCGGCGTCGAGGCCGCAGAATCCGGCCCCGGCCGCATGTCCGGCGCGATGCGCGGCGTCGAGGCCGCAGAGACCGGCATCATCCGCATGTCCGGGGCGTTGCGCGGCGTCGAGGCCGCAGAGACCGGCATCATCCGCATGTCCGGCGCGATGCGCGGCGTCGAGGCCGCAGAAGCCGGCATCGGCCGCAGTTCGGCGTGCGGTGGACGCGGCGAACTGCGGTCGATGCGGACGGCCGGTGTCAGTCGAACATGCCGTCGAGCAGACTGCCGATCACGAGCCCGCCCAGGATGCCGCCCATGAGGTCGTTGCCGCCGCGCCGCCCCCCGCCCCAGCCCTGCTGCGGCCCGCCACCCCACTGATCGGGGCCGCCCTGGGGGCGGGAGGAGTTGATGTCGCGCTGCGCGAGCTGGAGCGCCTCGCCGGCGAGGAAGGCGACGCGTCGAGACATCGCCATGGCCTGCTCGCGCTGGTCTTCATCGATCGCGGTCGCGGCGGAGGCGGAGGTGCCCAGATACCGGTCGAGGTCGATGCGAATGCGCTCGGCCTCGGCCAGGCGGGTGCGCGCGTCGGCGCCGATCCATCCGCGGTGCCCCGCGATGACGTCACGCGCGACGGCGAGCTGCCGGTCGGCGTCGTCGATCGAGTGGCGGACGTGCTCGAGAGGCGGGATGGGCCGTGCGGCGCGCTCGCGGGCGGCCGCGATCGCGTCGTCGAGACCGGCGTTGGCGGTGCGCAGCCGCGAGAGCAGCGTGAACGGATCGGTGTTGACGCCGGCGGCGGGCAGCGAAGCGAGGGCCGTCTGGAGCTCTGCGATCGCGGCGCTGACGCCGGGGGAGTGCGGCTCCTTGAGAGCCACGACGATGTCTTGGCGGGAATCCTCGACGATGGCCGACAGCGTCGACTCGGCACGGAGCGCCTCGACCTCGAACGTCTCGACCGCGTCGATCAGCGTCGCTGCGCGGCGGGCGGCCTCGGTGCAGGCTTCGAGTGCGAGGTTCGCCTGCTCGCGCTGGCCGGCCTCACGGCGCCGCTCGGAGATCCCGGCACTGTGCTCGGCGAACCCGAGCAGCTGCTCGGCCTCGGCGGGGTTTGCCTCGACCTGCGAGAGCGCCTCGGCCGAGTAGCGGGCGGCAAGGCGCTGAATGGTCTCCCGCGCCTGAGGGAGGCGTTCGCGCAGTCGCTCGGCGTCGGCGCGCACGCCCGCGATGATCTCTGGAGCGCGACGCGCGCGGGCGATGGGTCCGGCGAGGGCCTCGGTGCGGTCGTCGAGCAGCTCTTCCGCCCACTCGCAGAGCTGGACGATGCGTGCGTTGCGAGTGCGCAGCTCTTCGGGGGTGTCGGGGATCTCGTCGTGGTTGAGCTGGTGGAGGTGGAACGCTTCGGACATGTGCGTGCGCACCGCATCGAGGGCATCCCGGAGGTCCTTCGTCGGTTCGATGCCGAGCTCGATCTCGGCGAACGACAGCTCGTCGGTCGTCACGCGGATGCGCTCGTCGGCCGCGACGAGCGCGGTGCGGGCCCGTCGCGCCAGATCGGCGTCCTGAGCCTCGAGCTCTTCGGTCTCGCGCTTGCGTTTGCCCCAGAATCCGGCCATGCATCGATCCTATGGTCGCCGGCGGTGAGGCGGCTGAGCGGTCGGTGGGACTGTGGACGCCTCGCCCGGCGTCAACGCGCTGCGACGCGCCCGAACGCGCCAGCGCGCACGAGCAGCCAGACGGATGCGGCGAGCTGGACGCCGAGCAGCAGCGCGAGGACCACGACGGGATCGGTCGCGAGCTGCGGCGGCACGAGGGGGTTCACCGGGTCCGTGGAGGATCCGGCGAGCGAGCCGAAGGGCCAGCCCACCGCGCACAGCCACACGACGACCAGCGCCGGCACGATGCCGACGACGCGATCGCGCGGACGCCACGCCGCGGAGCGGATGAGCAGCACGGCGGCGGCGCTCCAGACGGCTGCGCCGGCGAGGGCCATCGGCAGAGCCGCGACGGTGCCCGAGGCCGTGGTGACGACGGGCGTGAGGCCTCCGGCACCGACGAGGAGCGCGAGCACGGTGCCCGTCACGGCCCCTCGCCCGACGAGGGAGCGCCGGACGGGGAATCCCGACCGGAATGTGGAGGCGGTCGTCACGGCGTGGATGATCAGCAGGGGGAGCACAGTCTGCGCCAGGTGCTGGCCGAACGCCGACGGGTCGGCGAGGCGCGCCGGAAGGTCCTCGCAGCTCTCCACGCCGCAACGGCGGAGCACGCGGGTCGAGGAGATCGTCGCGGCGACGACGAACCCCGTCACCAGGGCGGTCAGCACGACGGTGCCGGTGTGCCACACGCGGGCTTGGTAGTACCACCCGCGCGACACCCACAGCACGGTGACGGCTCCCGCGAGGACGAGCGCGGCGACGGTCGCCGTGAAGGGCAGCGACGACCACGATCCGGTGAGCAGCGCCGGTGCGATGACGAGCACGACCGCGACCACGGGAGCGCCGATCGCGACCGCCCCACCGGGCCAGCGGTCGGTGAGCCCGAGCGCGCCGGCACGTGCGACCGGAGCGGTTCTGGCCGGGCGCGCACGCGGAGCGCGGAAGCGGTCGGCGCGCAGGACGAGCCACACACCCAGACCGAGCGAGCCGAACAAGGCCACCAGCACCATCAGATGCCAGCCGCCGAGCCCGGCCGTTCCGAACAGCGGCGTGAGCGAGCCGAGGAGGAGCATCGCCGGCCACCACAGCGTCGCGACGATCTTCTCGGTGCGACTCCAGCGCTGCGACGACCACAGGAGCCAGATGCCCGCCGCCCAGCCGAGGAGCGTGAACATGGCGGTGCCGAGGGTGAGCAGGAGCGCGACGAGGATCACGGCGCCCGTCGAGTCCGAGAACCTGCCGGCCATCGGCGACGACGCGATCGGCGTGATGGACTCGACGTCCGCCGCGATCAGAAGCGGGTCGCCGAGCTCGCGGAGGACGGCGTCCAGGTCGAGCCGATCTCCCCGTGCGTCGGCCTCGGCCGCGGCGTCCCGGATGTGGTCCGCCACGCCGGCGAGCACACCGTCTGCTGCCGCGGGATCCTTGGCCGCCACCGCACGATGCACCTCGACGAGGTACGCGCGGACGGCGGGATGCTGCAGCACCTCGGTCGTGTCAGCCATCGGTCGTCCTTCCCAGCGCGCTCTCGACCGAGGTCGACAGGGCGCGCCAGCTGTCCTCGAAACCGGCGACCGCGTCGCGGCCCTCGGGGGTGATGCGGTAATACCGACGCGGGGGACCGGCATCCGACTCCGCCCACCGCGTCTCGACCCAGCCCGACTCGCGCAGTCGCGACAGCAGCGGATAGAGCGAGCCCTCGCTGGCGAGCAGGCCGAGCCCGGCGAGGGTGTGAGCGAGATCGCGGCCGTACACGTCGCCGCTGCGGATCACCGCCAGCGCGCACCACTCGAGAACCCCCTTGCGGAGGTTCGTCTGCACGCGGTCGGCCGGATACATGCAATGCAAGGTACCAGGCGTTGCACGCTATGTCGACGATCCGCCGCGGGAACGACAAGGGGGCACGGACTCTGTCCGTGCCCCCTCAGAAGCGTCAGTCGTCGTAGCGAGGATTCTTGTAGCGCGGCTTGCGGGGCCCGCGGTCGTCGTCCTCGCGGCGGCGGCCGGGACCGCCGGTGTCGAGCCGCAGCTCGATGAGCCGGCCCGAGATGCGGGTGTCGGACAGCTTCTCGAGCGTGCCCCGGGGCAGGTCGGCGGGCAGCTCGACCAGCGAGAAGTCCGGGCGGATCTGGATCGCTCCGAAGTCGTCGCGGCGGAGGCCGCCCTCGTTCGCGAGCGCGCCGACGATCTGGCGGGGCTCGACGCGGTGACGCTTGCCGACCGCGATGCGGTACGTCGCCATGCCCTCGCGGGCAGTCCGGGGCCGGCGCTCCGGCCGGTCGCCGCGGTCATCGCGATCGAAGCGTCCGCCACGCTCGCGGTCGTCGCGCTCACGCGGCTCGTAGCGGGGGCGCTCGGGCTCGGCCTCGAGCAGCAGCGGCGACTCGCCCTGAGCGACGACGGCGAGCGCCGCGGCCACGTCGACCTCGGGAACGTCGTGGTTGCGGACGTAGTGGGCGATGATGTCGCGGAAGCGGTCGATGCGCTCGCTCTCGCCGAGCGCGGCCGTGATGCGGTCGTCGAAGCGCGTGAGACGGGTGACGTTCACCTCGTCGACGCTCGGGAGCTTCATCTCGGTGAGGTCCTGGCGGGTCGCGCGCTCGATCGCGCGGACGAGCCCGCGCTCGCGCGGCGTGACGAAGCTGATCGCGTCGCCCGACCGCCCGGCACGGCCGGTTCGGCCGATGCGGTGCACGTACGACTCGGTGTCGGTGGGGATGTCGAAGTTGACGACGTGCGAGATGCGTTCGACGTCGAGGCCTCGGGCCGCGACATCCGTCGCCACCAGGATGTCGAGCTTGCCCGACTTCAGCTGGTTGACTGTGCGCTCGCGCTGCACCTGGGCGACGTCGCCGTTGATCGCGGCAGCGGAATAGCCGCGGGCGCGGAGCTTCTCGGCGATCTCCTCGGTGACGCTCTTGGTGCGGCCGAAGACGATCATGCCGTCGAAGTTCTCGACCTCGAGGATGCGGGTGAGCGCGTCCATCTTCTGCTGGAACGACACGATGAGGTACCGCTGCGTGATGGTCGCCGAGGTCGTGGTCTTCGTCTTGACCGTGATCTCTTCGGGGTCGTGCAGGTACTGCTGCGACATGCGGCGGATCGTGGCCGGCATCGTCGCGGAGAAGAGAGCGACCTGTTTCGTGTCCGGAGTCTCGGCGAGGATCGTCTCGACGTCCTCGGCGAAGCCCATCTTGAGCATCTCGTCGGCCTCGTCGAGCACGAGGTAGGTCAGCTCCGACAGGTCGAGCGTGCCCTTGTCGAGGTGGTCCATGATGCGGCCGGGCGTGCCGACGACGATGTGGACGCCGCGGCGCAGCGCCGACAGCTGCACGCCGTAGCCCTGACCGCCGTAGACGGGGAGAACGTGCACGCCCTTCAGGTGCGCCGCGTACTTCTCGAACGCCTCGCACACCTGCAGGGCGAGCTCGCGCGTCGGCGCGAGCACGAGTGCCTGCGGGTTCTTCTGCGACAGGTCGAGCCGGTCGATGATGGGCAGCGCGAACGCGGCGGTCTTGCCGGTTCCGGTCTGCGCGAGGCCGACGACGTCGCGGCCCGCGATGAGCGGCGGAATGGTGGCGGCCTGGATGGCGGAGGGGGTCTCGTACCCCACGTCGCGCAGGGCCTTGAGCACTGCGTCGCCCAGTCCGAGGTCGGAGAACGTCATCGCTGCGGGCTCGGAGGGAGCCTCGGCCTCGATCTGGTCTTGGTCAGTGGACACAGTTAAGGGTAGTGCGTGCCGCCTGTGAGGCGACAGAACGCGGTCCCGCGTCAGCGCGGGAGGCTCTGCATGACCAGCTCGGTGATGTCGATCGGCTCGGTCGGCGGGAGGCTGATCGCGGCGGGGTCGATGGCGGGCACGGCAGGGGTCATCTCATGTCCTCTCTGGCGGTTCACTAGGTATGTGTCCGGATGCCCCGGATTCGTCTCACGTGATCGCGGTGCGCCGGGTGAGATCCGGATGCCGCGGCGGCACCAGCCACGCGACGGCGGTCACCGCGACCGGGAGGGCGAGCGCCAGGGCGGCGAGCCACAGCCACGGCGTGTCGGCGAAGTCGAAGTAGGTCGCCGCCGACTGGCTCAGACCCCACACCGGGATCAGCCCGATCGCGGCGCCCGTGACGGTGCCGATGCCTACGATGACCGCGGCCTGCCATGCGTTGACGTTGCGCCGCAGCGCGGGCCCGCCGCCGACCGCGCTGAGCGTGGCGTCGTCAGGTCGGCGCTCGAAGCGCGCGAGACCGAGACAGACGGCGCTCGCGCCGACCACCAGCACAGCCGCTGCGGCGAGGATGCCCCACAGCCACGGGGTGACCGGGTCGGGGCCGTTCTCCTGACGGACGGACACCCAAGCGTCGTCGTCGATGCGGATGGCTTCGGCCTGTGCGGTGAGCCGGTCGAGCGCCTCTGTCGTGAGCGGCGTGTCCCGGAGGGCGACGAGCGTCACGGGCACAGTGGGCATGCCCAGCCGCGCGGCCGTCGCGGGGCTGACGAGGATCTGAGCGCTGTGGCTGTGGCCGAGGTCTACGCTGCGCGCCTCCAGCTCGTGCACCGCCGTAGGCCCGGGCAGATCGTCCGAGCGGCTCTCCCCGCTCCACTTCCGCATCGCGGTGTCGTACGCCGCCCGATCGGCAAGGGTCCACTCGGTGACGACGATCTGACCGTCGTCGGTGGTGAATCCCGGGCTGGTTGTGAGCGCGGCGCCGCTGCGGAATGCGGCGAGGTCGTCGTCAGACAGATCGTGGTCGAGAAGCACCTCGAGGTCGCGTTCTTCCACGATCGAGAGCTGTCCGTTGAAGAATGCGGCCGCTCCTCCGCAGCCCGGGCATTCGTCCGTCGGCTGCGCGGCGACCCCGAACTCCCTCGCCGAGGGGTCGAGCACCTCCCCGGTTTCGCTGTCGTATTCGTGGCCGCCCGGCATCTGCACGACGACCGTGTGGCGAGGCTCCGTGGGCGCGACGAGCTCGTCCGCTGCGGCCACGAGCGCATCGGAGTGCTCGCTGCCGTTCTGTCCGAGCGAGACCACAATGCTGTGCAGCGGAGCCGCGAAGAAGTAGCCGCGCGTGTTGGCCGTCGCGGTGAGCGCGGTCGCAGACAGCGCGAACGACGCGACGAACACGCAGCCGGCGATGGCGGCGAACGCCGGCACGACCCGCGAGGGAGTGGCCGCGGCGTCCCGCCCTGCGATCCGCGGCGCGAGACCCCACCGCGACAGCGGCCGCGCCACTGCGACGAGGATCCAGTGCCCGGCGAGGATGACGCCGATTTGCAGCAGGACCGGTCCGGCGATGACGCCCCAGAGCCCGGCTATCCACATGGGTCCTTGGAAGTCGACCTCGTCTGCGGCATTGAGGACGGCGAGCGCGGTCCCGCCGGCGATGGTCGCGGCCAGGCCGACGAGCATGAGGGCGAGGCCCCACAATGGCCGCCGAGCGCGCAGCCTCGCCGGGCGACGGGCTCCGCGTAGCGCGCCCAGCACGTCGCCGCGTGAGGCCGCTCGGGCCGGTGCCACCGCCGCCAGCGTGCCCACGAGCACGGCGAACACCGCGATGCCGACGAGCAGCGGCCATGGCACGTTGTAGCCCCAGTTGCCCCAGAAGGATGCGACGGAGCCACGATCGGTCACCTCGAGGGCCAGCCAGGCTAGGCCGGCTCCGGCGGCCACTCCCGCGACTCCGGCGACCGCTCCCAGGGCGGTTCCCTGCATTACGACGATGCGGAAGACGTCGCTGCGCGCGGCGCCGACGCTGCCTGCGACGGCTAGCGAGCGCTGCTGGCGACGCGCGGCCACCGCGAACGCGGCTCCGGCGAGTAGTACCACGAGGTAGCCCGCGAAGACCGCGACCATGAGGCCGACCGTGAGCATGGCGATCGTGTCGGCGGACCGGGTCGCGTACACGCTCGTGCGGGCGCCGGCGGGCGGGTTGAGGACCAGGTCGTGGGCGAACACGATGAAGCCGGCGCGGTTCATCTCGTCCACATCGTCGAGGCCGGGTTGCCAGTCCTCCACATACCAGCGCTGCCGTGATTCCTCGACGAGGTCGGCGGCGCTCGGAGGGAGGAAGAGCTCCGGGACGGCAGAATCGGTGTCCGCGCGGCGCATCGTCCCGGTGACGGTGAAGTCCCGATCGCTGTCTACGAGGTGGATCTCGTCGCCGAGGTCCGCGCCGATCCGCGCGAGCAGGCCGGGGGAGACCATCGCCTCGTCGGGTTCGCGTGGTGCCGTACCGTCGAGCATCACGAAGCGGCCGGCGAAGGCGGCATCCCAGACCGGTCCGGAGGTGACGCCGACGCGTCCGGTCCCGGTCGCGGTCTCGACGTAGATGCTCCCGGTCTCGCGCAGCTCGTGGACGGTGACGCCTGGGGGGATGACGGATATCGGGTCCGCCGGCGCGGGGAGTTCGGGATTCGCCGGCATACCGGCCTCGTCCCAGTCGACGCCCCACTCCCACGCCTGGTCCACCGCCTGCCAGCGGCTCGGGTCGGGCCCACCCACCACCTCGATCCAGGCCTCGTGGCGGCCGAGTTCCAGCGTCGCGGCCTGCTCCCGCGTGGGCACATGGCTCTGCCAGAAGATCGCGCCGCCGGCCATGGCCGATACCGGAAGGAAGACCAACAGCATCACCAGCGCGCTCGACCCCTTCGCCCGCCACGCCTGCCGCCGCGCCAGGCGGGCGGCCACCAGCCACCGCGTCCATCCGCCGCGGCGCCGTGGCGCGGCATCCGTTCCCGCCCCGGGCTCGACGAGAGCGGGAGCGTCGAGCGTCGCCGTCATCGCGCGGTCGCCAGAAGGGTGTCGGCGCCGTCGCGGCGGGTCTCGTCGACGATCCGGCCGTCGCGCAGGAAGACGATGCGGTCGGCCCAGGCGGCGTGCCGGGCCTCGTGGGTGACGAGGATCGCGGCGGCCCCGGCATCCACTCTGCTGCGCAGCATGCGGAGGATGAGTTCGCCCGTCACCGAGTCGAGTGCGCCGGTCGGCTCGTCGGCGAGGATCAGCCGGCGCCCGCCGACGACGGCGCGCGCGATCGCCACGCGCTGCTGCTGGCCGCCGGAGAGGTCGTCGGGGTAGCTGTCGAGCTTGTCGTCCAGGCCGACCGACTGAAGGGCGTCGCGGCCTGCCCGCCGTGCCACGCGCCGACGGAAGCCGTCGAGCTCGAGGGGGAGCGTCACGTTCTCGATCGCGGTGAGCGTCGGGATGAGATTGAAGTCCTGGAACACGAAGCCGAGCGAGCGCCGGCGGAGCGCGGCGAGCTGCTTCGCGCTCTGCGTGCTGAGATGCGCGCCCTCGATGACCACTTCGCCGGTCGTCGGGGTCGCGAGCCCGCCCGCGATCGACAGGAGCGTCGACTTGCCCGAGCCCGATGCGCCCATGACCGCGACGAGCTCGCCCTGCGCGACGTCGAGGTCGACGCCCGACAGGGCCGAGACCGACGTAGGACCTGTGCCGTACTGCTGCGTCACGCCGATGAGGCGCAGCACCGCGTCGCTCACCGGGCGGCCTCGATCGTCTCGCCGACGGGGGAGTCGGATGCCTCGGCCTTCGCCGGCCGGCCGCGCTTGGGGCGATCGGTGGACAGCTCGAGCGCCATCGCGTGCCCGGGGTGGAGGGCGAGGCGCTGCTCGGTGTGGTCGAGCCAGCGCACCTCCGCCTCGGCCGTGAAGATCATCGAGTCGACGACGAGCGACCAGGCGAGCTCCTCCGGACCGTCGGGGTTCGACCCCGCGTACTTGGCCCGGTTGAGCTCCTGCAGCTGGCCGAGCGACGCGCGCCGCTGCGTCTGGATGATGCCCGTCACGTCGACGCCGGGGAGGGTCGCGGCGACCGCCAGCTTGATGGCGAGCTCGTCGCGGGTGCCCTGGCCGCGCTGGACGGGGGAGGCGAGCCACTCCCGCACCTCGGCGGCTCCGGCATCCGTGATCTCCCAGTACACATGACCCTGCTCGTCGACGTCGCCCTTCGCGACGAGTCCGTCGCGCTCGAGCCGGTCGAGGGTGTTGTAGATCTGGCCGACGTTGAGCGGCCAGGTCGACCCGGTGCGGCGGTCGAACTCCGCTCGGAGCTGATAGCCGTAGCACGGCCCCTGATCGAGGATGGCCAGAAGGCTCTGTCTCACCGACATGGACGGACTCCGTTCGACTGCATACCGAGTATGTAGTTGCTGAGTATATACATACCGGGAAACTTCGACCGGTCGCCGCTCCACACCCAGCGCACACCAAGGTCACGGGTGGATAACATAGGCAGGTATGTCTGGGGCCGTGCGCCCCGGCGGCATCGGCGCCGATCGCGCCACACCCGACAGATGGAGACACTCCGTGGCAAACCCCCTCGAGAAACTGCTTCGCGCCGGCGAGGGTCGCATCCTCCGGCGGCTGCAGCAGGTCGTCAAGGCGGTCAACGCCCTCGAAGAGGACTACGCGCACCTCACCGACGAGGAGCTGCGGGGCGAGACCGCCGAGCTCCGCGCGCGGTTCGAGGCCGGCGCGACGCTCGACCAGCTCATGCCCGAGGCCTTCGCGGCCGTCCGCGAAGCCGCCAAGCGCACGCTCGGCCAGCGCGCCTACGACGTCCAGATCATGGGCGGCGCGGCGCTCCACCTCGGCAACATCGCCGAGATGAAGACCGGTGAGGGGAAGACGCTCACCGGCGCCTTCCCCGTGTACCTCAACGCCATCGCCGGTGAGGGCGTCCACGTCATCACCGTCAACGACTTCCTCGCGTCGTACCAGGCCGAGCTCATGGGCCGCATCTACCGCGCCCTCGGCATGACCACCGGCATCATCGTCGCCGGTCAGACCCCAGAGGTCCGCCGCGAGCAGTACAACGCCGACATCACGTACGGCACCAACAACGAGTTCGGCTTCGACTACCTCCGCGACAACATGGCGTGGCGCAAGGAGGACCTCGTCCAGCGGGGCCACTTCTTCGCGATCGTCGACGAGGTCGACTCGATCCTCATCGACGAGGCGCGCACCCCGCTCATCATCTCTGGCCCGTCGTCGGGCGAGGCGAACCGCTGGTTCGTGGAGTTCGCCAAGATCGCCAAGACGCTCGAAGTCGGCGTCGACTACGAGGTCGACGAGAAGAAGCGCACCATCGGCGTGCTCGAGCCCGGCATCGAGAAGGTCGAGGACTACCTCGGCATCGACAACCTGTACGAGTCGGCCAACACCCCGCTCATCTCGTTCCTCAACAACTCGATCAAGGCCCTCGCACTGTTCAAGCGCGACAGCGACTACGTCGTCATGAACGACGAGGTGATGATCGTCGACGAGCACACCGGCCGCATCCTCGTCGGGCGCCGCTACAACGAGGGCATCCACCAGGCGATCGAGGCGAAGGAGGCGGTGCCCGTCAAGGCCGAGAACCAGACCCTCGCCACGGTCACCCTGCAGAACTACTTCCGCCTGTACAAGAAGCTCGCCGGCATGACAGGCACCGCCGAGACCGAGGCGGCGGAGTTCATGTCGACCTACCAGCTCGGCGTCGTTCCGATCCCGACGAACAAGCCGATGATCCGCAAGGACCAGTCCGACCTCGTCTACAAGAACGAGCAGGCCAAGTTCGCGCAGGTCGTCGAAGACATCGCCGGCCGGCATGAGAAGGGCCAGCCGGTCCTGGTCGGCACGGTCAGCGTCGAGAAGAGCGAGTACCTGTCGCGCCTCCTCGCCAAGAAGGGCATCAAGCACGAGGTCCTCAACGCGAAGAACCACGCGCGCGAGGCCGAGATCGTCGCCCGCGCCGGGCGCCTCGGCGCCGTCACCGTCGCCACGAACATGGCCGGCCGCGGCACCGACATCATGCTCGGCGGCAACGCCGAGTTCCTCGCGGTGCAGGAGATGAAGGCCAAGGGCCTCGACCCGGTCGAGACGCCCGACGAGTACGAGGCCGAGTGGGATGCCGTGTACGAGGGCACCCGCGACCGTGTCGCCGAGGAGAGCACGAAGGTCGTCGAGTCCGGCGGTCTCTACGTGCTCGGCACCGAGCGCCACGAGTCCCGCCGCATCGACAACCAGCTGCGCGGTCGCTCCGGCCGTCAGGGCGACCCCGGCGAGAGCCGCTTCTACCTGTCGCTGACAGACGACCTCATGCGGCTGTTCCAGTCGGGCGCGGCCGAGGCCATCCTCGCCCGGACGAACTTCCCCGACGACGTCGCGATCGAGTCCGGCATGGTGTCGCGCGCGATCAAGTCGGCGCAGAGCCAGGTCGAGGCGCGCAACGCCGAGATCCGCAAGAACGTCCTCAAGTACGACGACGTGCTCAACCGGCAGCGCGAGGCGATCTACTCCGACCGCCGGCACATCCTGCAGGGCGACGACATCGCCGATCGCGTCCAGCACTTCATCGAGGACGCGATCGAAGCCGTCATCGACGACCACACCGGCTCCGGGCACAACGAGAGCTGGGACTTCGACGCGCTCTGGACCGAGCTCAAGACCCTCTACCCGGTGAGTGTGAGCATCGACGAGGTCGTCGCCGAGGGTGCCGGCCGCAAGGGCGGCATCACCGCCGACGGACTCAAGCGCGAGATCCTCTCCGACGCCCGCATCGCCTACGACAACCGCGAGCAGTCGCTCGGCACTCCCGCGACGCGCGAGCTCGAGCGCCGCGTCGTGCTCCAGGTGCTCGACCGCCGCTGGCGCGACCACCTGTACGAGATGGACTACCTCAAGGACGGCATCGGCCTGCGCGCCATGGCTCAGCGCGACCCGCTGATCGAGTACCAGCGCGAGGGCTACCAGATGTTCCAGGCCATGATGGGTCAGATCAAGGAGGAGTCGGTCGGCTACCTCTACAACCTCGAGGTCGAGGTGCGTCGCGCCGGCGAAGGCGAGGCCGAGGTCGACGCCAAGGGCCTGGGTGAGATCCCGGCGGCCCCGCAGAGCCTGGAGTACTCCGCCGCGAACGACGCCGGCGAGGTCGAGGTGCGCAACGACCGCGGCCAGGTGCAGCAGGCGGCGACGAGCCGACTCCGCCAGGCGGCGGCCGCGGCCTCCGCTGCCCAGGCACCCGCCGCTCCGGCGCCCGAGCCTCAGCGCGGGGCCTTCGGCCAGCGGACGGATGCCCCGGCCGAGGCGCCTCAGCAGGCTCCGCTGAACCGAGCCCAGCGCCGCGCCGCGGAGCAGAACAAGAAGTAGCAGCCGGCCACCGGCGCACGCGCGAGAGCAGGACGGATCCTCCGGGATCGTCCTGCTCCCGTCGTCTGCGCGCCGGCGGGCGGAGACAAGGCCACCGGGCGTCGATTGGCCCCGGCATCCCGCCGGTATCCTGATCCGATGAGTCCGCTTCGCCCGCTCGACCAGTCCAGCAAGCTCAAGGATGTGCTCTACGAGATCCGCGGGCAGGCCCTGGTCGAGGCCGACCGGCTCGAGGACGAGGGTCACACGATCCTCAAGCTCAACACGGGCAACCCTGCCGTGTTCGGGTTCGAGGCGCCGTTCCAGATCGTGCGCGACATGCTCGAGGCCGTTCCGCACGCGCACGGCTACAGCGACAGCCGCGGCATCATGTCGGCGCGGCGCGCAGTCGTGTACCGCTACGAGCAGGATCCGACCTTCCCGCCCTTCGGTCCCGACGACGTGTACCTCGGCAACGGCGTGTCCGAGCTCATCACGATGGTCATGCAGGCGCTGCTCGACGAGGGCGACGAGGTGCTGATCCCTGCGCCGGACTATCCGCTGTGGACGGCGATGACGAGCCTCGGCGGGGGAACGCCGGTGCACTACCTCGCCGACGAGCAGAACGGCTGGCAGCCCGACCTCGACGACATCCGGGCGAAGGTCACGCCGCGCACCAAGGCGATCGTCGTCATCAACCCGAACAACCCGACCGGCGCGGTGTACTCGCGCGAGGTGCTCGAGGGCATCGCCGAGATCGCACGCGAGAACTCGCTCCTCGTCCTGTCGGACGAGATCTACGACCGCATCCTGTTCGACGACGCCGTCCACATCCCGATGGCGTCGGTCGCCCCCGACCTGCTCGTGCTCACCTTCAACGGCCTGTCCAAGACGTACCGGGTCGCCGGCTACCGCTCCGGCTGGCTCGTCATCACAGGGCCCAAGTCGCACGCCTCGGGATTCCTCGAGGGCATCACGCTGCTCGCGTCCACGCGCCTGTGCCCCAACGTCCCGGCACAGCACGCCGTGCAGGCGGCGCTGTCGGGGGTGCAGTCGATCGATGCGCTCATCGCCTCCACCGGGCGCCTCCACGAGCAGCGCGATGCCGCATGGGAGGGCCTCGAGGCCATCCCCGGCGTCACGTGCGTCCGCCCCGAGGGGGCGCTGTACGCCTTCCCGCGCCTCGATCCCGACGTGTACGAGATCCGCGACGACGCGAAGCTCGTGTACGACTTCCTCGTCGCCGAGCACGTGCTGCTCGTCCAGGGGACGGGATTCAACTGGCCGACACCCGACCACCTGCGGATCGTCACGCTCCCCGAGGCGCGTGTGCTGTCCGAGGCCATCGAGCGGCTCGGCAACTTCCTCTCCTCGTACAAGCAGTGATCGGTCGGATGCCGCGGGAAGCGGCATCCGTCAACCCCTTCCGCCACCCGGGAAGGCGTCGTAGCGTCTCGGCATGGCCATCCAGTTGAATCAGGCGGCGCTGCGCCATGCGCGCGCGCTCATCCGCGAGGGGAAAGTCGTCCGCGACGAGCGGGACGAGTGGTCGGAGGCGGCGCCGACCCCCGATGAGGAGAACGGCTTCATCGAGCGGGAGGGCTGGACCCAGTACTCGCACTGGCACATCGGCGTCGACAGGCGCGAGGATGCCGAGACCAAGGGGGCCTACTCGTTCCCGTTCGGCGACTTCCGCAGGGTGCACCGATCAGGGGTGATCGCGGGGGAGAGTCGTGCGGGGCAGCACGACCACACCGAGATCCGTGACGCGATGAAGTCGCTCCTCGACCTCATCGACGAGGACGACGGGAAGAGTTGACGACAGGGCCGCCCACGTCGTTGTGGTCGACCCTGGCGTCGGTCTGAGATCGCCTCCTCGGCGTCAGAGCAGGGCGAGGGATGTCGCGCGCCAGCGCCCGTCCATGCCCTCGAGCCGAAGGGCGACAGCGCGCGTGCGGGCGGGGCCCTGGACGATGACGACGGACTCGACGACCCCGTCGACGGGCGAGGAGTGGTGCACCGAGAGGATCGTGTGCACGGGACGCTTCGCCGGCATGCCGCGGGCGCTGCGCGCACGTGCCGCGAGGTTGGATCTCGTGACGAGCTTGCGGTACGGCTCTTCGGTGAGCCAGCGTGCGAGCTGGTCGACTTCGCGCACTCCGGCGAGCACTTCGAGCACGCCGCGCGTGATGTTGCGCAGGAACGGCTCGGGCTCGGGGAGCGCGGTGGAGGGCGTCCGCTGCGGTGCGAAGAACTCCGAGAGTTCGACGCTGCCGCCGGGCGCGCGATATGCGCGGGCAGAGCCCGCGGGCGTCATTGCCATTGGTGCCTATCTCGACAGGGGGGATGTCTTGCGGACAGTAGAACACACGGCGAACTCACAGAAAGAATCCGGAAGGGCTCTTGTGGATAACTTGTGATCGAGTCGTGATGATTTGCCCTACTCTCGCTGGGTGCGCTGGGACCGGTTCTTCGACGACCTCGAGGATCAGCTCGCCTCCGAGTGGGAGGCAGAGCGTGCCGCGCTCGACACCGAGGCGGAGCGACTCCGCCTCTCGCGCGTGGCGCTGCACGAGCGCCTCGCGATGCTCGCCGCCGCGGATGCCACGTCGCCCGCCCTGTCGTTCGAGTTCGCCGACGGCACGACGCTGCGGGCCGCCGTGACCGGCGTCGGTGCGGACTGGGTGGCGCTCCTCCCCGCGGAGGGCCGGGCAGGGGCGGTCATCGCGCCGTTCTCGGCGATCGCCGCCATCGGGATGCCCCACCACGAGATCCTCCGCAGCGCGCGGCCCGCTCCCGCCCGGTCGGCGCTGGCCGACCGATTGACGTTCGGGTTCGCGCTGCGCGACCTCGTCCGCCGCCGCGTCGGCGTCTCGATCCACCTCGGATCGGGGAGGGCGCTCACCGGGACGATCGATCGCGCCGGCGCCGATCACCTCGACCTCGCCCTGCACGAGCCAGGTGCGCCGCGACGCGCGGAGAGCGTCGCCGGGCACCGGATCGTGCCGTTCTCCGCCGTCGCGTGGATCCTGGTCGAGGGAACCTCGTCGGTGCTCTGACGCGCCGTCGTCAGTCGGGGTGGCGAACCGAGCCTGTTCCCCACAGCTCGGGGAAGCTCGCGTTCTGCGCCTGACGCCAGAGAGCCGTGCGGCGAGCCTCTTCGGACTGGTCGTCGAGATACGCCGCGACGCTCGCCTCGTCGACGCGCCACCGCGCGGGAGAGCCGACTCGGAGGCCACGGAGCCGCCCCTCGAGAACGAGCGCCATCACCTCGTCGACGGACACGCCGAGCACCTCGCCCACCTGGGCGGGGGCGAGCAGGCGCACGTCCGAAGTCGGGATCTCGGGCATGCCCCCATTATGGCCTCGCCCCGAAGGAGAGGGCCTGGCCCGGAAGGGGCTGTGGATAAAGAATCCGGCCGATCCGCGCCCTGGGCGACGATGGGGGAATGACCGCCGTCGAGTCCGTTCGCACCCCTCGCCGAGCCTTCTGGGGCGACGCCCGATTCCTGCTCGGCATCCTGCTCATCGTCGCCTCCGTGGCGGGCGTGTGGTTCGTCGTGACGGCGTCGCGGCAGACCGTCCCCGCCTACGCCGCAGCGCGCACGATCGTGCCGGGCGAGACGGTGACCTCTGACGACGTCCGCGCGGTCGAAGTCGCCCTCGGTGCACTCGGCGACGCGTACCTGGCCCCCGAGCAGCTCGCCGACGGCCTCGTCGCCACGCGCACCATCGCCGAGGGCGAGCTCGTCCCCTCCGCCGCGCTCGGCGACGCCGCGGGCGCGCGGACGACCAACGTGGTGGTGCACAGCGCGGTCGACGTGCCGGCGTCGGTCGACGCGGGCACCGTCGTCGAGGTGTGGGCGGCACCCCTGGGCAAGTCCGGCGAGTACGACAAGCCGCGCATCCTCGTCGCCGACGCGACCGTCGTCTCGGTCACCCGCGACGACTCGATGATGGGCGGGGGAAGCGCGGCGCTCGAGCTCGTCATCCCCCGGGCGGACGTGGCCGCCACGCTGGCCGCGATGGCGGACGAATCCGCGCTGTCGGTGGTGCCGACCGCGGGCGTGGGCTCGTGAAGCTTCTCCTCGCCGTCGCCGACGGTGCCGCACTGGCCGATGGCCTGCATCGCGAGGGGCAAGAGATCGTCGCCGTCGTGGAGGCCTCCGCCCTTGCGTACGCCGCGCACGAGATGATGCCCGACGCAGACGCGCAAGCCGTGCTGCGCGCGGTCGCGGATGCGGACGCGGTGGTGCTCGACGTCTCGCGCGAGACGGTGACGACGGCGGTCGTGGCGCTGTGCGACCGCGCCGGCACGCGCATCGTCCCGCGCTGCGCCGACATCGCGGCCGAGCGGCTCGCGGGCGCGTTCGGGCTCGAGCGCTCCGTGCCGCTCGACATCGAGACCTGGCGCCTCGCAGACGTGCTCGCCGCCGCTCCGGAGCCGGCAGCGGGCGCACAGCCCGCCTCGCGTCAGGAGCCGCGGGTGATCGTGGTCTGGGGCCCCGGCGGGTCGCCCGGCCGCTCGACGGTCTCCATCGAGCTCGCGGTCGAGCTTGCCCGCGGCGGACGCCATGTCGGGCTCGTCGACGCAGACACGCACGCCCCGTCGATCGCCCTCGCACTGGGCCTCGCCGACGAGGGGCCGGGCTTCGCCGCCGCATGTCGGCAGGCCGGCCTCGGCGGGCTGGATGCCCGCGAGCTGTCACGGGTGAGCGCTCCGCTGGGCCGCTCGGGGGTCGACGTGCTGACGGGACTCAACCGGCCATCGCGCTGGCCCGAGCTCAGCGAGTCCCGCGTCGCCGGCGCACTCGCGACGTGCCGCGAGTGGGCCGATTACACCGTCGTCGACGTGGCCGCGTCCCTCGAGCGCGACGAGGAGATCATGAGCGACCTCGACGGCCCGCGACGCAACGCCGCGACGCTCGCCGCGCTGCGCGCCGCCGACCTCGTGGTCGCCGTCGCCGGTGCCGACCCGGTCGGCGTCTCGCGGTTCCTCCGCGCGCACTCCGAGCTGCGAGCCACGATCGGCGCCACGCGCGTCGCGGTGCTCGCGAACCGGCTCCGACCCGGCACGCTCGGCATCGACGCACGAGGGCAGGTGCGGCGCACGCTCGATCGCTTCGGAGGCATCGACGACGTCTGGTTCCTCCCGCAGGACCCCCGCTCGGCCGACGCGGCCCTTCTCGCGGCGCGGCCGATCGCCGAAGTGGCGCCGAGGTCGCCGATCACCCTCGCCCTGCGCCGGTTCGTCGGCGATGCCATCGCTGCGGCACCCGCCCCCGCCGGGCGAGGCCGGCGCCGCGCGCGCCTCGTCGCACAGCCGGTCGGCTGACACCAGGACCGCACCCCATGGCGCTCCGCACCGAACGCCCGGTTCGCCGACGCGCCCTAAGCTGAGAATCGTGTCCACCCTCAGCGACCTCGTCTACGCCCAGGGCCGTTCCAGCGCGGAGGATGTGGAGTGGCTCCACCGTCTCGCGGGCGACGGTCAGCTCCTCGCCGATCTGGCGTTCGCCGACATCGTGCTGTGGGTTCCGACATCCGATGACTCGTTCGTCGCCGTGGCGCACACGCGCCCGAGCGGCGCCGCCACCCTCTTCTACCGCGACATCGTGGGGGACCGCGTCCGCCCGCAGTGGCGCACGCAGGTGCGGGACGCCTTCCAGACCAGCCGCATCGTCGACTCCGCGTCGCCGGACTGGTTCGAGGAGACCCCGACCCGCGTGCGGGCCGTGCCTGTCGTGCGCTCGCGCGGGAGCGAGGCGGCCCTCACGATCGGCGTGCTGACCCGCCACACCAACCTCGGCGAGGCCCGTACGCCGTCACGGCAGCAGATCACCTTCAACGACTGCGCCGACGAGCTCTTCGGCATGATCGCGACCGGGCACTTCCCCGATATGTCGGCGCCCACCAGCCCGCGTCGAGGTGCGCCCCGAGCGTCGGATGGGCTCGTGCGACTCGATGTGGACGGCATCACCACCTTCGCGAGCCCCAACGCGCTCTCGGCCTTCAACCGACTCGGGTTCGACGACGAGCTCGAGGGCGAGTCGCTGGTCGAGGTCGTCACGCGCATCCTTCCGTCCAATCGCCAGTTCGACGAGTCGCTCCCGGTCGTCGTGACAGGTCGTGCGCCGTGGCGCACCGACGTCGAGGCGCGCGGAGTGACCGTGTCACTGCGGACGATCCCGCTGCGCGATCACGGCAGGCGCATCGGGGCGATCGTGCTCTGCCGCGACGTGACCGAGATCCGCCACCAGGAGCAGGAGCTCATCACCAAGGACGCGACGATCCGCGAGATCCATCACCGCGTCAAGAACAACCTTCAGACCGTTGCGTCGCTGCTTCGCATCCAGGCCCGCCGGTCGCACAGCGAGGAGGCGCGCGAGGCCCTGACGCAGGCCATGCGCCGTGTGTCGGCCATCGCGGTGGTGCACGACACCCTCTCGGAGGGCCTCGCGCAGAACGTGGACTTCGACGAGGTCTTCGACAGGGTGCTCAAGCTCGTCGCGGAGGTCGCCGCCGCCCCGAACACGCGGGCGCGCACCCACTCCACCGGACGCTTCGGCACGCTGCCGAGCGAGTACGCGACCCCTCTGGCGCTCGCGCTCACCGAACTGGTGACCAACGCCGTCGAACACGGGCTCGCCGGACAGGAGGGCGACGTCGAGATCCTCGCCGAGCGCAACGAGGAGAACCTCGAGGTGCGCGTGCGCGACACCGGCTCCGGCCTGCCCGAAGGTCAGGTCGGGCGCGGTCTCGGGACGCAGATCGTCCGCACCCTGATCCAGGGCGAGCTCGGCGGCACCATCGACTGGCACACCATCATGGGCAGCGGAACCGAGGTCACGATCGAGATCCCGTTGCGCTACATCGAGCGCGCCAGGGGCTGATCGGATGCCGCGACCCGCGGCATCCCCCGCTGGGGTGTGATGCCGGGCCGTGCGCGCGACGCGACATTCCGGTCGATACGAGGCTCGATGCGCCGGGTGTCGACCGGAATGATGTGCGTCGGCGGGAGCCGGCGTGCGGCTGTGTCAGGAGGCGCGGCGGGCGCGGGCGGCGCGGCGCTTCAGGGCGCGCCGCTCGTCCTCGGAGAGGCCGCCCCACACGCCCGAGTCCTGACCGGTCTCGAGGGCGTACTGGAGGCAGACCTCGGTCACGGTGCACCGTGCACAGACCGACTTCGCCTTCTCGATCTGGTCGACGGCTGGTCCGGTGTTCCCCACGGGGAAGAACAGCTCGGGGTCGACGGTCAGGCAGGCGGACTTATCGCGCCAGTCCATGGTGGTGCTCCTTGATGACGGGGGTTGGGTGACGAGGACACCGAATTCGGGTCCGGTACCCTGTGGGGATGTGCGAGCGTTGCTCGCCCCACGTCGCTGTGGGAGCACACGGCTTCACCAATCGTCCCATAGCGGTTTACCTAGATCAAGGGATGAACGGCACGTTTCTGTGCAGGTTGCTGAGTATTCCCTTTGCGACATAGAGGGTTCGCACAATCGACAGGCCATTCACTGAAGGATCGTTAGGAATGCGAACAAACACGTTCGGTCGCGTCGCGGCCGTCCTGGTCGGCCTCGAGGGCCTCGGACTCGTCGCGCTCGCGATCTGGCAGGTCGTGGCGCTGGCCTCCGGCGACACGGCGTCGATCGAGAGCGCGCTCGCGCTCGTCGTCCTCACGGTCGTCGGCGCTGCGGCGGTGCTCGCCTTCGCGGTGGCGATCTGGCACGGACGCTCGTGGGGTCGCTCCGGCGGGATCGTCGCGCAGCTGCTGATCCTCGCCGTGGCGCTCGGGGCGGCGACGGGCGCCTACGCCGAGCCGCTCAGCGCGCTCGTGCTCGCTGTGCCCGCCGTCGTCGTGCTGGTGCTTCTCGTGCTCGCCGTGCGCGAGGCGGGTCGCCACGCGCGGGACGAGGCATCCGCCTGACCAGACCGCGCAGGAGAGAGGGCGACGGGTCTACGAGGCGTCGAGCCCGACGAGCTTGCGGATCCGCGCGACGTGCCCGGTGGCCTTGACGTTGTACAGCGCGTGCGCGACGCGTCCGTCGGGGTCGATGACGAACGTGGAGCGGAGCACTCCCACCACCGTCTTGCCGTAGTTGAGCTTCTCGCCCCATGCGCCGTACGCGTCGTGCACCGCGTGGTCGGGGTCGCTCAGCAGGTCGTAGGTCAGACCGTCGCGCTCGCGGAACCGCCGCAGCTTCTCGGGCTCGTCGCGCGAGATGCCGAGCACGGTGTAGCCGGCGGCCTGCAGCGGGGCGAGGCTGTCGCGGAAGTCGCACGCCTCGGTGGTGCATCCGGGCGTCATCGCCTCCGGGTAGAAGAACAGGATGACGCTGCCGCCGCGCAGGGTCGAGAGCGACACCGGGCGGTCGTCCTGATCGACGAGCGTGAAGTCGGGAGCGGGGGAGCCGGGTTCGAGGCGCGTGGTCACGCCTCCAGCCTAGGCGCCGTCGCGCTGCGGACCGGCGTCGCGTTTGGCGAACGTCTCGAGCAGGCGCTGGAGCGAGTCGAGCCGCGCCGCACCGCCCGGTCCGAGCCTGCCCTCCTCGACGGCCTCGACGATCGCGCAGTCGGGGGCATCGGGCAGGTGCGTGCAGCCGCGCGGGCACTCCTCGGCGAGCTCCGCCAGATCGGTGAACGCGCGCAGGATGTTCGAGGTGTCGACGTGCCCGAGACCGAACGACCGCACACCGGGGGTGTCGATGACCCACCCGTTGCCCGCGGGCCCGACGTAGCGAAGCGAGACCGTCGAGCTCGACGTGTGGCGCCCGCGCCCGGTCACGACGTTGACGTGGCCGGTAGCCCGCCGGGCGTCCGGCACCAGTGCGTTCACGAGGGTGGACTTGCCGACGCCGGAGTGGCCGACGAACACGGTGGAGTGCCCGACCAGCGCTTCGCCGATGCGGTCGATCGGCATATCGCTCGTGGGGTCGTCGGCCGAGCCGAGCCCACCCGTGAACACCTGCAGGTCGAGGCCCTCGAAGTGCGCGAGGAACTCGGTCGGGTCGGCGAGGTCGGTCTTGGTCACGACGAGAAGGGGCCGGATGCCGGCATCCAGCGCCGCGACGAGGTAGCGGTCGACCAGCCGCGCGCGCGGCTCGGGGTCGGCGGCAGCCACCACGACGAGCATCTGATCGGCGTTCGCCACGATGACCCGCTCCACCTGGTCGGTGTCGTCGGCGCTGCGGCGGAGCAGTGACGTGCGGTCCTCGATCCCGATGATGCGCGAGAGCGTGCCGTCGTCGCCCGACGTGTCGCCGACGACGCGCGCGCGGTCGCCCGTGACGATCGGCATCTTGCGCAGCTCGCGGGCGCGCACGGCGAGGATCGTGTGCTCGTCGGCACCGTCCTCGTCGACGAGGACGGTGTAGCGGCCGCGGTCGACCCCCAGGACACGCGCGATCCGCGCGTCGGAGTGCGCGGGCCGCCGCTTCGTGCGGGGCCGGTTCGCCTTCGGGTTGGGCCGGACACGGATGTCGGCCTCATCGAACTCGGGTTCGTCGTCGTCGTCGAGGTCGTCGAGCCAGCTCACGATGCCCGCATCGTCTCCGCAGGATGGGCGGCGGCCGCGCCGTCGTCGTCGATCATCGCCTGCCACAGCTGCGGGAACTCCGGCATCGTCTTGGCGGTGGTGCCGATGTCGTCGACCTCCACCTCGGGGACCGCGAGGCCGACGAGGGCGCCGGTCGTGGCCATCCGGTGGTCGTGATGGGCGTGCCACACGCCGCCGTGGAGCGGACGCGGCACGATGCGGATGCCGTCGGGCAGCTCCTCGGCCTCTCCGCCGAGCCGACGCAGCTCGCCGACGAGCGCCGCGATGCGGTCGGTCTCGTGCCCGCGGATGTGCCCGATGCCGTGCAGGGTCGACGGAGCGTCGGCGAAGGCGGCGAGCGCGAAGATCGTGGGGGTGAGCTCGCCCGCGGCCGACAGGTCGAGGTCGACGCCCTGGATGCCGGCGCCCGCCGTCACCGTGAGCGCGCCGCCGCGGCGCTGCACCTTGGCGCCCATGAGCGCGAGGATCTCGGTGAGCATCGCCCCGGGCTGTGTCGAGTGCGCGGGCCAGCCGGTGACCGACACGGAACCGCCGACGATCATCGCCGCCGCGAGGAACGGCGCGGCGTTGGACAGATCGGGCTCGATCGCGACGTCCTTGCCGCGGAGCGGACCGGCGGGGACGATCCACTCGCCGGGAGCCGGTCGCTCGACGTGCACTCCGCGGTGTGCGAGCGCCTCGACGGTCATGTCGATGTGCGGAATGCTCGGCAGCCGCGCACCCGCGTGATGCAGATGCAGGCCGACGTCGAATCGGGGTGCGGCGAGCAGCAGGCCGGAGACGAACTGGCTGGAGGCGCTCGCGTCGATCGTGACCTCGCCGCCCCGCGTGTGACCGTGGCCACGGACGATGAACGGGAGCGCCCACCGGGCGCCGTCGTCGATGTCGACGCCGACGTCGCGGAGCGCCGTGATCATCGCGCCCATCGGGCGGTGGAGGGCGCTCTCGTGCGCGGTGATGGTGACGTCGCCTCGTGCGAACCCGCCGAGGCCGGCGACGAAGCGCATGACGGTCCCCGCCTGCCCGCAGTCGACTTCGGTGTCGCCGCGGAGCGGCCACACGGGCGTGACGACGATGTCGTCGCCGAATCGGCCGGCTCCGGGTTCGAGCTCGATGCCGACTCCGAGCGCCCTCAAGGCCTGGATCATCCGTGCCGAGTCGTCGGAGTGCAGGGGCGCCGTGAGGCGACTGGGTCCGTCGGCGAGGGAGGCGAGGATGAGCTCGCGATTGGTCAGCGACTTCGAGCCCGGGACGGTGACCGTCGCGTGCAGGGGACCGGCCGCCACAGGCGCGCGCCAGTGGCCGCGCCCAGCCGGCGCGGTGGAAGGGGAATAGCCGCTGCCTGTCATCGGGTTCTACCCTACTGAACCCCGTCCCCACGGACCCGGATCAGACACAGAAGCGGAGCCGGATGATCGCCACACTCGATCGCCTCGATACCGAGGCGTCGCTGCGAGACCCTTCAGGTGAGAGGGATGGCGCCGCCGTAGACTGGCGCGTGATGAGCGAGCCGATCGACCAGGTGCAGGACACGCGGAGCCAGTTCGAAGAGCAGGCGCTGCCCTTCATGGACCAGCTGTACGCCGCGGCCATGCGCATGACGCGCAACCCGGCGGACGCCGCCGACCTCGTGCAGGAGACCTTCGTCAAGGCGTTCGCCTCGTGGAAGACCTTCACGCAGGGGACGAACCTCAAGGCGTGGCTGTACCGGATCCTCACGAACACCTACATCAACACCTATCGCAAGAAGCAGCGCGAGCCCTACCAGGGCACCATCGACGAGCTCGAGGACTGGCAGCTCGGCGGCGCCGAATCGACCACGGCCACGAGCACGCGCTCGGCCGAGGCCGAGGCGATCGACCACATGCCGGCCTCGGTCGTCAAGGACGCGCTGCAGTCCATCCCGGAGGACTTCCGGCTGGCGGTCTACCTCGCGGACGTCGAGGGCTTCGCCTACCAGGAGATCGCCGACATCATGAAAACCCCGATCGGCACCGTCATGAGCCGTCTGCACCGTGGCAGGCGAATGCTCCGCGAGCTGCTGGCCGACTATGCGAAAGAGCGCGGCATCTCGACCGCCGCCGCCACGAGGAGCACGAAATGACGGACTGCGGCTGCGACAAGGCGCGGCGCGACCTGGAGGAGTACCTGCGCAACGAAGTGTGCAAGACCCAGCACACCGACATCGCCGAGCACCTCGAGAACTGCCCCGGCTGCCGAGACGAGGCACTCGTCGCCACCACCCTCACCGAGGTCGTGGCGCGGGCGTGCAAGGAGACGGCTCCCGAGGAGCTGCGCGACCAGGTGCTCGCGAAGCTCCGGGCGGTCCAGGCCACGCATTGAGCGCAGTCCCGCCTCTTCAGGATGCGGGAGCGAACACCGTGAGCGCGCCCGGCGCCACGTCGATCGTGAGCGGGAGCGCCCCGATGGGATCGCCGTCGGCATAGGCGGTCACGCCGGACGCCGACAGGCGGACAGAGCGCACCCGGTGCATCGCCACTTCGGGAACCGACGCGTGTGTTCCGGCGTAGACGCGCGGCAGCAATCGCAGCAGCCGCAGGCGTCCTGCCGGCCGCACCAGCACGAGGTCGAGAAGACCGTCTGCGGGATCCGCATCGGGGCAGATCGGGATGCCCCCGCCGTAGGTGCGTCCGTTGCCGACGGTCGCCATGACGAGATCGCCGCCGATGCGCTCGCGCGATCCGTCGGCGAATTCGATGTCGACGTCGTACGGGATGCCTGACAGCGTCAGGAACTCCACGAGGATCGCGATGTTGTACCGCGACCCGCCCCGCGGCCACCGCATCGCGTTGGCACGGTCGTTCACCTTCGAGTCGAACCCGCTCGCGAGGACCGACCCGAAGAACGCCGTCGATCCGTCCTCGCGCGTCACCCGCGCGAGATCGACCGTCCTCGTGACGCCGGCCGCGATCGTGTCGGCCGCTGCGGCGACGTCGAGCTCCCGCAGCCCGAGGGTCGCCGCGAAGTCATTGCCGGTGCCGGCGGGGATGATGCCGAGAGGGATGCCGGTGCCGGCGACTTCCTGGATCGCGAGGTTCACAGTGCCGTCGCCGCCGGCCACGGCGACCGCGTCGGTTCCGAGCGCGATCGCGGCGCGGAGCAGCTCGCTCGACTCGGCGGCGCTGCCGCCGCTGATGATCGCGGTCTTCACGCCGTGCGCGCGCAGCCGCTCGGCCGCATGCGTCGCCGCGCCGGTGTGAGCGCCGGCCCTCGCCGCGGGGTTCACGAGGAGCGCGACGTTCATGCGTCGTCGCCGGTGAGAGGCGACGACGACGCGGCCGCCTGCACGAGGGCGCCGGGGTTCATGATCCCGCGCGGGTCGACGACCGACTTGACCGCGCGCAGGATCTCGGCTCCGAGCGGACCGATCTCGGCCTCGAGGTAGGGGAGGTGGTCGCGGCCCACGGCGTGGTGATGGGTGATCGTCCCGTGCGCGTCGCCGATGGCGCGGGACGCGGCATCCTTCGCCCCGGCCCACTGGGCCGCAGGATCGTCGGTCAGCGCCGCCACGACGGTGAAGTACAGCGAGGCGCCTGCGGGATAGACGTGCGAGATGTGACAGAGCACGATCGGCGTGGTGCCGGCGGCCGCGAGACTGCCGGTGAGCGCTGCCGTGACCGCGGCCTTGAGGGCGGGCAGCTCCGTCCACGTCGCCGCCGTCTCGAGCGTCTCCGCGAGGATTCCCGAGTCCATGAGCGTGTCGCGCAGCGCGGGGGAGGCGAAGCGCCCGCGCTCCCACGAGCGTGCGGGATCCTCCCCGCGCGGCTTGGCGCCGTGCGCGGCGAACACGGCGTTGAGCGAGGCACGTGTCGCCTGCGCGGCCGCGGTGCCGGCGCCTTCGAAGGTGGCGAGGGCGAGGCATCCGCGCAGCCGCGTGAGGTGCCCGCCCATCGCGGCGTTCACGCGCGTCTCGGTCTCGTCGCTGAGGCGCAGCACCGTGGGGCGGATGCCGCGCTGCGTCGCCTCCCGGAGGGCGGCCGCTCCCGACGCGAAGTCGGGGAACGTCCAGGCGCCGTACGCGGTCGCGGCGGGAACGGGCACGATGCGCACGGTGACCTCGGTCAGCACGCCGAACGCGCCCTCCGAGCCGAGGAAGAGCTCGCGGAGGTCGGGTCCTGCGGCGCTCGCGGGGGCCCGGCCGAGGGCGAGGTCGCCGGCGGGCGTCGCCACGCGGAGCGCGTGCACGAGGTCGTCGAACCGGCCGTACCCTCGGGACGCCTGGCCGCTCGATCGCGTCGCGGCGTACCCGCCGATCGAGGCGAACTCGAAGCTCTGCGGGAAATGGCCGAGCGTGTAGCCGCGGGCGCCGAGGAGCTCCTCGGCCTGGGGTCCGGTCGTCCCGGCGCCCAGGGTTGCCAGCAGCGACGTCTCGTCGAGGTCGAGGAGAGCGGCCGTGCGGGCGAGGTCGAGCGAGATCACGGCACGGTGGGCGCCGGTCTCGGGGTCGACGCCGCCGACGACGGACGTGCCTCCCCCGAACGGCACGACGGCGAGGCCGCGCTCGTCGCAGATCGCCAGGAGGGACGCGACCTCGGCGTGATCGGCGGGCGAAACGACGGCGTCGGGCGCCGACTGCAGGTCGTCGCGCCGGCGTCTGAGCAGGTCGGGCGTGCTCTTGCCGCCCAGGTGCAGACCGCGCACACCGTCGTCGCGCGAGGCGTGCGCGTCGCCCACGACCTGCGCGAGGGCCGCCAGGTCTGCGTCAGTGAGCCGTGACGGCGTCAGCGTGGGGTGGTCGCGGCGAGGGACGGGGTGCGCCTTGCCGGGAAGCAGGGTCGCGATGATGGCCTTCGCGCCGGCCGGGAGCCGCGCGGGCTCGTTCCCCCACGCATCCCACATCGAACGCGGGCGCGGTTCCGGCACGGCCAGCGGGCGTGGGGGTGGACCTGAGTGCGCCGTCGCCGTCATGGCGACAGTATGACACATTCTGTATGGTTGTCACATGGCCGATGGTGTGACCGAGACGGAGACCGCGATCCTCGACGCGGCGCTGGCCGAAGTGCTGGCGCACGGCATCCGCCGGACGACGGCATCCGACATCGCCCGCCGCGGCGGGATCGCCCGCCAGACCCTCTATCGGTACTGGCCCGACGCGCAGTCGATCTTCGCCGCCCTCGTCACCCGCGAGCTGGTCGCGGTGCTGCCGGCCGATGCGCCCGAGGCGGACGATCTGGACGGCATGGTCCGGCTTCTCGTCGAGACCGCCGACCGCATCCGGCGCCTCCCGCTCGTCGACCGGCTGCGCGACACCGACCCCGAGCTGTTCGCGAGGTACATCCTCGACCGGCTCGGAACGAGCCAGCGCGCGATCCACGCGGAGACGGCGCGGCGGCTCGCCGCCGGGCAGCGCGCGGGCGTCGTGCGCGACGGCGATCCCGCCCGGCTCGCGGCGATGGTGCTCCTCGTCGCACAGTCCGCCGTACAGTCGGCGCCACTGGTCGCGGAGTGGCTGCCCGACGAGGCGTGGCGCGCCGAGCTGGGCCGCGCCCTGGCCGGCTACCTGCGTCCGGAGGCATCGTGATCCCTCGCATCGTCGGCCGGACGCCGCAGCCCTCCGCGCTGAGCGCCGGTCGCCGTGCCCGCGAGCTCGACGCGCTCGCCGCCGACCCGGTGGTCGACGTCCTCGTCATCGGGGGCGGGGCGACGGGCGCCGGGATCGCGCTGGATGCCGCATCCCGAGGCCTGCGGACGGTGCTCGTCGAGCGGCGCGACCTCGCCCACGGCACGAGCCGGTGGAGCTCCAAGCTCATCCACGGCGGCCTGCGCTACCTCGCATCCGGCCAGCTCGGGATCGCGCACGAGAGCGCGGCCGAACGACACCTGCTCATGACCCGCCTCGCGCCGCACCTCACACGCCCGCTCGCCCAGGTCGTGCCGCTCTACGCTCCCGGCCACGTCTCGCGCGGCGCCTACCTGGGGCTCGGCTACGGTCTCGGCGACGGTCTGCGCCGCTTCGTCGGCACGCCGGGAGACGTCCTCGCCCCGCCCGGCCCGATCGGCCGCGCCGAGACGCTGCGCCTCGTGCCCGCCGTGGATCCCGATGGCCTCCGCGGCGGCGTGCGCGGGTGGGATGGGCAGCTCCTCGACGACGCCCGACTGGTCGTCGCGATCGCCCGCACGGCCGCCGGGTACGGGGCATCCGTCCTCACCCGCGTCGAAGCGGTGTCGGCCGGCGGCGACGCCGCCGTACTGCGGGACGCGATCACCGGATCGGAGATCCGCGTGCGCGCCCGCGCCGTCGTGAGCGCGACCGGCGTGTGGGCGGGCGAGCTCGACCCGTCGGTCCGGCTCCGGCCGAGCCGCGGCACCCACCTCGTCGTCCCCGCCGACGTCCTCGGCGGAGCGGACGCGTCGCTGACCGTCCCCGTGCCGGGCTCGTCGAGCAGATTCGTGTTCACACTCCCCGCACCGCACGGGCGTGCCTACATCGGGCTCACCGACGTCCCGGCCCCGGGCCCGCTGCCCGAAGAGCCGCACGCGACCGAGGACGAGATCGACACGCTCCTTGCGACCGTGAACACGGTGCTCGCCCGGCCCCTCGTCCGTGACGACGTGATCGCGACGTTCGCGGGTCTCCGGCCGCTGCTGGCGGGGGCGGAGGGAGGTGGCGGCGACGACGCGACGAGCGACCTGTCGCGTCGCCACGCCATCCTCGAAGGCCCTTCGGGCGTGCTGAGCGTCGTCGGCGGCAAGCTCACCACGTACCGCCGGATGGCACAGGACGCCGTCGACGCGGTCGCCGAACGTCGCTTCGGCGGCGTCGATCTCCCCGGATCGCTCACGCGCGGCATCCCGCTGACCGGCGCGTGGCCGCGTCAGCGGCTGGGCGGCATCGCCGCGCCGGCGCGCCTCGTCCGCCGCTACGGCGCCGAGGCTCCGTTCGCCGCGAGCCTGCCCGACGGGCCCGGCGCGTCGTGCGGCGTCACCCCGCAGGAGCTGGAGTGGGGCGTGGTGGTCGAAGGCGCGCTGACGATCGACGACCTGCTCGACCGTCGCACGCGCCTGGGCCTCGTCGGAGCCGACCGAGATGCGTCGACGGATGCCGCGGCCGCCGCCTTCGAGCGGGCGGGCGTCGACCCGATCTGACGTTGGCAGGATTCCGCAGAACGACGTCCGATGACCGCGAGCACGGCGTCGTCGGCACCCGCGAGACTGGGTGCATGACCTCGCCCGACCACGCATCGCCCGCCCCGCGCGGGGGCCTCGGCGTCGTGCAGGGCACGGCCCTGTACATCGCCTCCGTGCTCGGCACCGGACTCCTCGTGCTGCCCGGCCTCGCGGCCGAGGCCGCCGGGCCGGCGAGCATCGTCGCCGTTCTCGCCGTGATCGGGCTCTCCGTCCCGCTGGCGGGCACGTTCGCCGTGCTCGCAGCGCGGTACCCCGATCCGGGCGGCGTGGCGAGCTACGTCCGCCGCGCGCTCGGCGGCACGGCCGCCCGCATGACGGGGTACTGGTTCATGTTCGGCGTCTGCGCGGGCGCTCCGGTCGTCGCCGTCCTCGGCGGCGAGTACGTCGTCGCCGCCGCGGGGATCGACCGCGGCATGGTCCCGATCATCGCACTGGCGATCCTGGTTCCGCCGTTCGCCGCCAATGCGTTCGGGGTCCGCGTCGCGGGCTGGGTGCAGTTCGTGCTCACCGCCCTGCTCCTCGCCGTCGTCGTCGGGGTCGTCTCGCTCGCGGCGCCGGCCGTGGAGCCGCAGAACTTCGCGCCCTTCCTGCCGAGCGGCTGGGCCGGCGTGGGCACCGCCATCAGCCTGTTCGTGTGGGCGTTCGCGGGATGGGAGGTCGGCACGCACATCTCGGGCGAGTTCCGCGACCCGCGCCGCGCCATCCCGATCGGAACGGCCATCGCGCTCGTGGTGACCGGCGTCTGCTACCTCGTGCTGCAGATCATCACGGTCGGCGCCCTGGGCGACTCCGCCGGCGACGGCGCCGTGCCGCTCCTCGAACTCGCCCGGCTCGGCTCACCCGGATTCGGCGCCGCCGCGGTCGGAGCCATTGCCGCGATCGTCGCGCTGGGCGTCATGAACGCCTACCTCGCCGCATTCGCGAAGCTCGGGGCATCCCTCGCGCTGAACCGGGATCTGCCGCGCTGGTTCTCCGCCGGGGCGGAGTCCGGCGCCGTGCCGCGACGGGCGCTCGCGCTCACGGGTGTCGTGGTGCTCCTGTACTTCTCACTCATGCTCTGGTCGGGACTCGAGCTGACGCCGTTCATCCTGGTCCACACGAGCAGCATGGTCGCGATCTACGCCGTCGGCATGGTCGCCGCCGTGCGCCTGCTCCGACGCGGCACGGCCGGATGGTGGATGGCCGTCATCGCCGCCGTGCTCTGCGCGGGCATGCTCGTGCTCGCGATCGGCTCGCTGCTGCCGGCCGCCGCCCTCGCCGCCGCCGCCGGCGCCGTCACGGTCGTGCGCCGCGTGCGGCGCGCACGCACCCCCGCGGACCTCGACGCCGGCGAGGCGAAGACGGCGGATGCCGGGGCCGGACGCACGTCGGCCCTGGAAGCGGTCGCTCCCAGGGCCGACGTGACGGCGGTCGACTGACTAGAGGGTCAGCGCCGACGCCATGATCTCGGCCTGCTCGGCCGCGTGCACCTTAGGCGAGCCCGTCGCGGTCGACGCCGCGGCGGCGCGCGAGATGCGGCGGATCGTGCGCCCGTGCAGGTGCTTGCTCACCTCGAGCGCGATGAACGGCCACGCACCCTGGTTCTCGGGCTCGTCCTGCACCCACACCAGCTCTGCGTCGGGGTAGTTCTCCACCACCGCGTTGAGCTCGTCGACGGGAGCCGGGTAGAACTGCTCGAGACGCACGAGTGCGATCCCGGGGTTCGGGTTCTTGTCGAGCTCGGCGCGCAGATCCCAGTGGATCTTGCCCGAGTGCAGGAGGACGCGCTTGACGGCCGCCTTCTCGATACCGCGATTGTCGTCGAGCACGGGCTGGAAGCGTCCGGTCAGGAAGTCCTCGACGGGGCTGGTCGCGCCGCGCAGGCGGAGCATCGCTTTGGGCGTGAAGACCACGAGCGGGCGTCGCGGACGGGCGTAGGCCTGACGACGCAGCAGGTGGAAGTACGACGCGGGCGTCGACGGGCGAGCCACGGTCATGTTGTCCTGCGCGCACATCGCCAGGTAGCGCTCGATGCGCGCCGACGAGTGGTCGGGTCCTTGGCCCTCGTAGCCGTGGGGGAGGAGCAGGGCGACGCTCGACTGCTGGCCCCACTTCTGATCGGCCGACGAGATGAACTCGTCGATGACCGACTGGGCGCCGTTGGCGAAGTCGCCGAACTGGGCCTCCCACAGCACCAGCGAGTCAGCGCGCTCGACCGAGTAGCCGTACTCGAACGCCATGGCCGCGTACTCGCTCAGCAGCGAGTCGTAGACCCAGAACCGGCCCTGGTCGCCCGACAGGTTCGAGAGCGGGATCCACTCCTGGCCGTTCGCGCGGTCGTGGAGCACCGAGTGGCGCTGCACGAACGTCCCGCGCCGGGCATCCTGGCCGGCGAGGCGGACGTTCGTCTTCTCGAGGAGAAGCGAGCCGAAGGCGAGCAGCTCGCCGAAGCCCCAGTCGATCGATCCGTTGCGGCTCATGTCGAGACGCTTGTCGAGGAGCTGCTGCAGCTTCGCGTGCACCGTGAAGCCCTCGGGCTTGTTGACGAACGTGTCGCCGATCAGGTTCACGACCTCACGCGGGACCCCGGTGGTGTCGGGCTCGCCGACGGCGGGCTCGGCGACGGCATCCGGATCGGTCTCGATGACCGGCGAGGAGCCGGTCTCGGCGGCGTGCGTCTCGGCGAAGGCGATCTCGAGGCGGTTCTGGAAGTCCTGCTTGGCCTTCTCGTACTCCTCCTCGGTGATGTCTCCGCGGCCGACGAGAGCCTCGGTGTACAGGCGACGCACCGAGCGCTTCGCCTCGATGAGGTTCGTCATGAGCGGCTGCGTCATAGAAGGGTCGTCGCCCTCGTTGTGGCCGCGCCGGCGGTAGCAGACGAGGTCGATGACGACATCCCGGTGGAATCGCTCGCGGTACGCGAACGCGAGCTGCGCCACCCGAGTGACGGCCTCGGGGTCGTCGCCGTTCACGTGGAAGATCGGCGCCTGGATCGTCTTGGCGACGTCGGTGGCGTACACAGACGTCCGCGCATCGATCGGGGTGGTGGTGAAGCCGACCTGATTGTTGACGACCACGTGCACGGTGCCGCCGGTGCGGTAGCCGCGCAGCTGCGACATCTGCAGCGTCTCGACCACGACGCCCTGGCCCGCGAACGCGGCGTCGCCGTGCACGAGGATCGGCAGCCAGGAGAATGTGCCGATGGGCTTGCGGTCCTGCTTCGCGCGCACGATGCCCTCGAGCACGCCGTCGACGGTCTCGAGGTGCGACGGGTTCGCGGCGAGGTAGACGGGGAGCTGGTCGCCGCCGTCGGCGACGAACGTGCCCTCGGTTCCGAGGTGGTACTTGACGTCGCCGGAGCCGCTCTTCGAGCCGATCGCGACCGAGCCCTCGAACTCACGGAACACCTGTCCGTAGGTCTTGCCGCCGATGTTGGTCAGCACGTTCAGTCGGCCGCGGTGCGCCATGCCGATGGCCGCGCCGTCGAGGCCGGCTTCGGCCGCGCCCTGGAGGATCTCGTCGAGGAGGGGGATGAGCGACTCGCCGCCCTCGAGGCTGAAGCGCTTCTGGCCCACGTACTTCGTCTGCAGGAACGTCTCGAACGCCTCGGCCTGGTTGAGCTTGTCGAGGATCCGCAGCTGCTCGGCGTGGCCGGGCTTCTGGTACTTGAGCTCGACGTTCTCCTGGAACCACTTGCGCTGCTCGGGGTCCTGGATGTGCATGTACTCGATGCCGATGGTGCGGCAGTACGAGTCGCGGAGCACACCGAGGATGTCGCGGAGCTTCATCGTGCGCTTGCCGCCGAACCCGCCCGTGACGAACTCGCGGTCGAGGTCCCAGAACGTCAGACCGTGCTGCTCGATCTCGAGATCGGGGTGGGTGCGCTGCACGTACTCGAGCGGGTCGATGTCGGCCATGAGGTGGCCGCGGACGCGGAACGAGTTGATGAGCTCCTGGACGCGGGCCTGCTTGTCGACGCGCTCGGCGAGGTCGACGTTGATGTCGGCCGCCCAGTGGATCGGGGCGTAGGGGATGCGCAGCGCGGCGAAGATGTCTTCGTAGAAGTTGCGCTGGCCGATGAGCAGCTCGTGCACCTTCTTCAGGAACTCGCCCGAGCCCGCGCCCTGGATGACGCGGTGGTCGTAGGTGCTCGTGAGCGTGATCGTCTTGCCGATCGCCAGCTCGTTGAGCGTCTTGTCGCTCGCGCCCTGGAACTCGGCGGGGTACTCGAGCGCACCGGCCCCGACGATGCAGCCCTGGCCCTTCATCAGCCGGGGGACCGAGTGCACGGTGCCGATGCCGCCGGGGTTCGTCAGCGAGATCGTCGTGCCCTGGAAATCGGTGGCGGTGAGCTTGTTGTTGCGTGCACGGGAGACGAGGTCTTCGTAGGTCGCGAGGAACTCGCCGAACGTCAGCTGGTCGGCCCGCTTGATGCTGGGCACCAGGAGCGCGCGCGTGCCGTCGGGCTTGGGGAGGTCGATCGCGATGCCGAGGTTCACATGCGCGGGCGCGACGACCGACGGCTTGCCGTCGATCTCGGCGTAGAACACGTTCTGGCTCGGCGTCTCCTTGAGCGCCCGGATGATCGCCCAGCCGATCAGGTGCGTGAAGCTCACCTTGCCGCCGCGCGTGCGCGACATGTGGTTGTTGATCACGATGCGGTTGTCGATCATGAGCTTCGCCGGGACGGTGCGGACGCTCGTGGCCGTGGGGACGGTGAGCGACTCGTCCATGTTCGCGGCGAGGGTCTTCGGCATGCCGCGCAGGACGGTGACCTGGTCTTCGACGGCCTCGGCGGCGGCCGACGGCTGGGCCTTCGGCGCCTGCGCCGGGATCGGCTGCGGCGCGGCGGGGCGCGTCGTGGTGCGCGCGACGGGCTGCGCGCCGATGACGGGTATCGGTGCCGTGACGGGGCGGGGCTCGGTGGCGATCGAGGTGGTGGCGGGCGGATTCGCCCCCTCCGACACGGGCTGCGTCGGCACCGTCGGCGCCGGTGCGGGGTCGGCTTCGTCGACGGGGTGGTAGGCCTCGAGAACAGGCCACCATGCCTTGTCTACGGAGTTCCGGTCGATTTTGAACTGCTCGTACAGCTCGTCGACGAGCCACTCGTTGGCTCCGAACTCTCCTTCGTTCGAAACCCCGAGGCCCGTCACCTGGCTCGACACGCTGGATCGCCTGCTTTCATCGGTGAAGATCTGAGATGCGTGCGGGGCCGCTGAGTGCCCTCCCGCACGACTGTTAAGCGTATCCCAGTCTGCCGGGGCGATTCCGGCGGAGAGTGTGCCCCACCTGAAAGAACGCACATCATTATCCGTACAGGAACTGTCACTACCCTTGCTGGATATGGAGTTCTACGGCGACCAGCCTGACGTCGACCTGACGTATTCGGATGTCTTCCTCGTTCCCCGGCGATCGTCGATCACCAGTCGCCTCGACGTCGACCTGTCTCCGGGCGACGGCACGACCGCGACGGTCCCACTCGTCTCGGCGAACATGAACTCGGTCACCGGCGCGCGGCTGGCGGCGACGCTCGCACGTCGCGGCGGTCTCGGCGTGCTGCCCCAGGACATGCCGCTGCAGGAGCTCGACGCCACCATCCGGTGGGTGAAGTCGCAGCCCGTGCCGTGGGACACGCCGCTCGTCCTTCCGCCCGAGGCGACCGTCGCCGACGCCCTCCGGCTGCTTCCGGCCACCGACGGCCATGGCATCGTGGTGGCGGATGCCTCGTCCGGCCATGTCGATGTCGACGACATCCTCGGCGTCGTGCCCGCGCAGCGGCTCGGCACGGCCCTGCCGGACGCGCGTCTGGGCGACCTCGCGCGCGGGCGTGCGGCATCCGTCGACGCGGTCGACATCGAGAGCGCGCGCCATGCGTTCGACGTCATCGTCGCCGCCGGGGCCGAGACCGTGTGCGTGGTCGACCACGGGCACCTCGTCGGAACCCTCTCGCGCCGGAGCGCCCTGCGCTCCACCCTCTACCGGCCCGCGGTCGACGCCTCGGGCCGTCTGATCGTCGCCGCCGCCATCGGCATCAACGGCGACATCGCCGCGAAGGCGCAGGCGCTCGCCGCGGCAGGCGTCGACGTGCTCGTCGTCGACACGGCGCACGGCCACCAGGAGGGGATGCTGCGCGCGCTGCGCGCCGTCGCCGACCTGGGGCTCGGCATCCCGATCGCCGCCGGCAACATCGTCACCGCGGAGGGCGTGCACGACCTCGTCACCGCCGGGGCCGACATCCTCAAGGTCGGCGTCGGACCGGGCGCGATGTGCACGACCCGCATGATGACCGCCGTCGGCCGGCCGCAGTTCTCCGCCGTGCTCGAGACCGCCGAGGCGGCCCGCCTCATGGGGGCGCACGTATGGGCGGACGGCGGAGTGCGCTACCCGCGCGACGTCGCCCTCGCCCTCGCGGCGGGTGCGGCATCCGTCATGATCGGCTCGTGGTTCGCAGGCACGATCGAGGCTCCCGGCGAGCTGCAGACCGATGCCTCCGGACGGGTCTACAAGGAGTCGTGGGGCATGGCCTCCACGAAGGCCGTGCACGAGCGCTTCGGGCGTCTCGACCCGTACGAGCTCGCCCGCAAGGAACTCTTCGCCGAGGGCATCTCCTCGTCGAAGATCTACCTGGACCCGCTGCGCCCGGGGCTCGAGGACCTGCTCGACATGATCACCTCGGGCGTGCGCTCGTCGTTCACCTACGCCGGCGCCTCGACGGTCGCCGAGTTCCACGACCGCGCGCGAGTGGGCCTGCAGTCCGCCGCAGGGTACGAAGAGGGCAAGGCGCTCCCCGTCAGCTGGTGACGGTCCGGTTCAGGCGAGCACCTGACGCGGTTTGCGCCTCCAGCCGCGGCTCGGCCTGCGGCATACGCCGCGAACTGCGGCGGATCGTGCGGGTCAGCGTCCAGGACGGCCGCGCGTGGACGGAAGGCCGTCCGCCGTGAGGATGTCGTACAGCAGGCGCGGCCGCTCGAGCGACGGCGTGCGCCACCGCGAGAGGGCTCTGACCTGACGACGGAGTTCGTCGCCGCGATCCTTCTCCGCGATCAGCGCCTGCTGCGGAGACCGCCCGCGCAGCAGCTGAGGATCGAGGTACTTCCCCGTCCCGTCGAACTCTCCCGCATGGCGATGTTCCGGCCACCAGAAGTCCGTGTACGCGAACCCTGTCGACAGCCGGAATCGCTGCTGCAGCACCGGATCGGGAAATCCGAGGTGCGCGATCAGCACGCGACTGTGCGACTCGCGGACGCTGTCGGCGCCGCCACGTCCGAAGGCGCTCGCTCGGAGGACGGTGGCCGATGCACGACCGTCGTAGGAGCGCGCGGCATCCGACAGGAGCGCGGGCGTCGTCAGGGCGCCGCCGCGCCGTCGCGTCCAGAGCGCCTGATCCGCCGCGACGACCCCGGCCAGGAAACCCGAGGACGCCGCGAGGTCGACCGCGGTGCGGGCGGGGGCGGTGATGAAGTGGTCGCCCCACGGCATCAGCTCCGTGGTCGCCACCCCACGACGATGTCGGCGGATCACTCCCGATGAGCCGCCGATGGCCTCGCCGCTCACATCGATGACCTCCGGCCAGCCGCCGAGGCGATCGATGCCGAGCACGGCGGCCGCCGACGAGTGGGAGAAGACCGCACCCGGCGCCATCCTCGCCGCGGCCTCCCAGACCCGCTGGGCGTGCCGCGCGATGTCGGACAGCCGCAACCAGTCCGCGGCCGGGACGTACGAACCGCGCGACACGCGGACGAGTGCGCCCTCGGCGACGCCCTTCCGGGTCCGGCGGGCGTCTGCGCCGCGGTCGAGACCGTCGCGGGACCGTCGCACGTCGTCGAGCGGGGATTCGAAGAGCCAGGCCATGCGCTCCACGATGGCGGCACCGGTCGCCCCGCGGGCCGGCGCCCTCGATCGAACTCGGCCTCGGGCTCGAGCGGCGTCCTGGGGAGGAACCCTCGCCGGTTCCGCCGCTCGCGGTTCGCGGCATCCGACGCAGTTCGTGCTGCGGCTCGCGCGAGGAACTGCGTCGCGCGAGCGGAGCGCATGCGAAGGGTGGGCGCGAGAGGCGCGAGAGAAGAGGGGATCGGGGATGCCTCGGCCGAGGCATCCGCTCTCTGTGGGTCACCCGGCCTGCCGTAGACTTGTCGGCACGATGGACGACCCTCCCAGTTGCAGACCTTCGCCCCACCGACCCGCCTCCCGTTCGATCGGGGGTGACGCGTGATGGATTACGTCATGCTGGGCGTGGGGCTCCTGCTCACGGTCGGGACCGGCCTGTTCGTCGCGAGTGAGTTCGCGCTGGTCAACCTCGACCGCGCCGACCTCGAGGCCCGCCAGGCCGCCGGCGAAACCAGGCTCGCGCTGACGATCAGCGCATTGAAGATCACATCGACGCACCTGTCGAGCGCGCAGCTGGGAATCACGCTGACGACGCTGCTCACCGGTTACACGATGGAGCCGGCGATCTCGAACCTGCTGCGCCCGGTGTTCACCGCATGGGGTCTGCCCGAGGGGCTGGTGAGTCCGCTCGCGGTCATCATCGCCGTATCGATCGCCACGATCTTCTCGATGATCATCGGCGAGCTCGTCCCGAAGAACTTCGCTCTCGCGATCCCGCGGCAGACGGCCAAGCTCGTGATCCCGTTCCAGACGGCGTTCACGACGGTGTTCCGACCGGCGATCTTCGTGCTCAACGGCAGCGCGAACGGCGTGCTCCGCTCGTTCGGCATCGAGCCGAAGGAGGAGCTGTCGGGCGCCCGCACCGCCGAGGAGCTCTCCAGCCTGGTCCGCCGCTCGGCCAGCGCCGGCGTGCTCGAGGAGGACACGGCATCCCTCCTCGACCGCAGCCTGACCTTCGCCCGCCTGAGCGCCGCCGATGTGATGACGCCGCGGCCCAGCATCCACGCCGTCGCCGCCGACGACACCGCCGAGGACGTGATCCAGCTCGCTCGGCGCACAGGCCACAGTCGCTTTCCGGTGTACGACGACTCGATGGACGACATCACCGGCGTCGTCCACCTGAAGGCCGCCGTCGGCGTGCCGCGGGCCCGTCGCGCAGACGTGCCGGCCGCGGCGCTCGCGACGGAGCCGCTGCGCATCCCCGAGGCGGTCCACCTCGACGCCCTCGTGTCGGAGCTTCGCGCCCGCGGCTACCAGATGGCCGTCGTGGTCGACGAGTACGGCGGCACCGCCGGCGTCGTCACCCTCGAGGATCTCGTCGAGGAGATCGTCGGCGAAGTGCTCGACGAGCACGACCGCCGCCGCGCCGGCGTGGTCCGAGCCGAGGGGTCGGTCAGCTTCCCCGGCGAGCTCCGCCCCGACGAGGTGCGCGACCGCACGGGCATCCGCATCCCCGAAGGCGACGTGTACGACACCGTCGGCGGCTTCATCATGAGCGAGCTCGAGCGGATCCCCGTCGTGGGAGACGCGATCGAGGTCGAGGACGGGACGATCGAGGTGCAGCGCATGGACGGCCGGCGCGTCGACCGGGTGCGCTTCACGCCCTCGCCGATGCCGCACGACGACGCGGCGACCGAAGGGGGTGAGCGTCGATGAGCGATTGGGCGGGTATCGCCTGGCTGGTCGTGCTGCTGGCCTTCAACGCCTTCTTCGTCGGAGCGGAGTTCGCCGTCATCTCCGCGCGCCGTTCGCAGATCGAGCCGCTCGCCGAGAAGGGGTCGCGCTCGGCCAGGACCGCGCTCTACGCGATGGAGCACGCGACGCTCATGCTCGCGACCAGCCAGCTCGGCATCACGATCTGCTCGCTCCTGATCCTGAACGTGTCGGAGCCGGCCATCCACCACCTCCTGGCGGAGCCCCTCGGGCTCACCGGGTGGTCGGAGGGCGTCGTCGACGCGGTCGCGTTCGTGATCGCCCTGCTGGCCGTGTCGTACCTCCACGTCGTGTTCGGCGAGATGGTGCCGAAGAACCTCGCGTTCTCGGTGCCCGACCGTGCGGTGCTCATGCTCGCGACGCCCCTGGTGTGGGTGTCGAAGGTCTTCCACCCCGTGATCGTCACGCTGAACTGGATCGCGAACCACGTGGTGCGCCTGTTCCGCGTCGAGCCGAAGGACGAGGCCGCCTCGACCTTCACCCTCGAGGAGGTCGCCACGATCGTGAACCAGTCGCGCATCGAGGGCGTCCTCGACGACGTCGCCGGGACGGTCGCGGCGGCGGTCGAGTTCACCGACAAGAAGGCCGGCGACATCGCGGTGCCGCTCGCCGATCTCGTGACCCTTCCCGCGACGACGACGCCGGACAGGATCGAGCGAGCCGTCGCGAAGCACGGCTTCTCGCGGTACGTGATCGTCGATGCCGCGGGCGCACCCCTGGGGTACGTGCACCTCAAGGACATCCTGCAGGCCGCGGAGGGAGCGGATGCCGAGGCCGCCGTCGCGCGCCCGATCCCGTCGAAGCGCATCCACCACATGGTGCCGGTGCTCGAGACGACCGATCTCGAGGACGCGCTCGCGGTGATGCGCCGTGCGGGGCGCCATCTCGCACAGGTGCGCGACTCCGAAGGACGCACGACCGCGGTGCTGTTCCTCGAGGACATCATCGAGGAGCTGATCGGCGAGGTGCAGGACGCGACCCGTCGCGGCCTTCGCTGACCGCGGACGGGGGCCCGGCCGCCGCTGCGCGCCCGCTCGTGGTTCGGGGCGGTCTCAGCCGAGGCGGGCCCGCACGTACTGCTTCGGCCAGTAGTCGATGTCGGCGCCGAGCTCGGCGGCCGCCCGCAGGGCGTAGTGCGGATCGCGCAGCCATTCGCGGCCGGCCATGACCGCGTCGGCGTCGCCTGCGGCGACGACCTGTTCCGCGAGGCCGGGCTCGTCGATCATGCCTACGGCGCTCACCGGCACGCCGGCAGTCCGGCGGACGTGGGCGGCGAGGTCGACCTGATACCCGGGGCCGGGCGTGATGCGCTGGTGGGCGACGAGGCCGCCGCTGGAGATGTCGAAGAAGTCGGCGCCGCGGTCGGCCGCCCAGCGTGCGACGGTCGCCGTCTGGTCGGCGTCCCAGCCGCCGCCGGCCCAGTCCGTGGCGGAGAAGCGCACGAGCAGCGGTGCGGCGGGCGCGGCATCCCGCACCGCACCGACCACGCGCAGGAGCAGGCGTGCGCGGTTCTCGAGCGAGCCGCCGTACTCGTCGTCGCGCGCGTTCGACAGCGGCGAGAGGAACTGGTGCAGGAGGTAGCCGTGGGCTGCGTGGATCTCGAGCACCTCGAACCCCGCGGCGATGGCGCGGCGCGCGGCATCGGCGAAGTCGGAGACGACCCGGTCGATGCCGCCGAGGTCGAGCGCGACCGGCGCGGCGAAGCCGTCGAACGCGATCGCCGAGGGTGCCACGGTCTGCCACCCTCCGTCGGCGACCGGCACCGAGCCGCGGTGGCCTGAGAACGGCGACCAGGTCGAGGCCTTGCGTCCGGCATGGGCCAGCTGCACGCCGGCCACCGCGCCTCGCGCGTGCACGGCTGCGACGATCGGCGCCCAGGCGTCGCGCTGCGCGTCGTTCCACAGGCCGGTGTCCTCGGGCGAGATGCGGCCCTCGGGGGAGACCGCGGTGGCCTCCGCGATGACGAGGCCGGCGCCGCCCGACGCGAACTGGGCGAGGTGGGTGTGGTGCCACTCCTGCGGCACGCCGTCGACCGCGCTGTACTGGCACATCGGCGAGACCCACAGGCGGTTCCGCAGGGTGATGTCGCGCAACGACAGGGGCGTGAAGAGGATGCTCATCCGGGCGAGACTCCGCGAGTAGGGTGGCGCCATGACGCGGTCATGGACGGTGGAGGACACGGGACGCGCCCTCCGGAGGCCAACGGCCGCCGACGACAAGTATTCCCGAGGCGTCCTGGGTGTCCGCACCGGCTCCGATGCCTATCCGGGCGCCGCGGTCCTGGGAGTCGAAGCGGCCTGGCGTGCGGGCGTGGGCATGGTGAGGTACGTCGGACCGGCACGTCCGACGGGACTCGTCCTCGCCCGGCGCCCCGAGACGGTCGCGGCCGACGGGCGGGTGCAGGCCTGGCTGATGGGCTCGGGAACGGATGCCTCGACCCGCGCCCGGGGCGAGACCGAGGCGCTGCGCGGCATCCTCCACGACACCGACCCGGTGATCGTCGACGCGGGCGCGCTCGATCTCGCCGCGGACGGTACGGCCCCGCGCATCCTGACCCCGCATGCCCGCGAGCACGCCCGGCTGCGGTCGGCGCTCGGGCTCGCGACGGCCGGACCCGATCGTGTCGTCGCGGCCCGCGAGACGGCGGATGCGACCGGCGCCGTGGTGCTGCTCAAGGGCGCGGTGACCGTTGTCGCGTCGCCCGACGGGTCGGCGTTCGAGGTCGTGGCGGGAACCGCGTGGCTCGCCACGGCCGGCACGGGCGACGTCCTGGCCGGCGTGATCGGCGCGCTCGTGGCGGGTGCCGTTGCCGGCGGACGAGTGACGGATGCCGCGTCCCTCGCCTCGCTCGCGGCAGCGGCGGCCTGGCTGCACGGACACGCGGGACGCCTGGCGTCCGCCGAGCGCGGTGGGGGACCGATCACGGCGCTCGACGTCGCGGACGAGCTGCCCCGCGCCGTCGCCGAGGCGCTCGACGCCGTCTGAGCCCGGTGACCGGGCGGGCACCGTGCGCTGAATAGGATGAGACGGTGTCGAGGCGCGCGGGGCTGTGGATCGCGTTCGTGTTCGTCCACCTGATCGTCGCGGTGCTCGGCTTCGTCCTGCCGAACCTGCCGATGGGCGACGTGTACCTCGTCTACGAGCCGTGGGCGCGCAGCGCGGCGTCGGGGACGGCGATCATGGGCGTCACCGAGCCGTGGGTGTACCCCCAGCTCGCCCTGGCGCCGATGATGCTCGCGCTGGGCATCGCCTGGGTCGCCGGGTACACGGTCGCGTGGGCGCTCGTCGTCATCGTGGCCAACGCCCTCGCGTTCGCGCTGCTCGTCGGTCGGGGGCGCTCGACCGGTCGCACGCTGGCGGCGGCGTTCTGGCTCGCGTTCATCCTGCTGCTCGGCCCGGTCGGCATGTACCGGCTCGACGGGGTCACCGTGTCGCTCGCGCTCGCGGGCTCGCTGTGGCTCGTCGGCCGCCCCCTCCTGGCCGCGATCCTGCTGTCGGTGGCCACGTGGATGAAGGTGTGGCCGGCGGCCCTCCTCGCCGCGGCGGTCATCGCCGTCCGCCGGCGGCTCGTCGTACTCGGGGGTGCGCTCATCGTCAGCGCGGTCACGGTCGCCCTGGTCGCCTCGGCGGGCGGGGCGGCGCACGTCCTCGGGTTCGTGGAGGGGCAGACGGGCCGTGGCCTGCAGCTCGAGGCGCCGGTGACGGCGTGGCACCTCTGGCAGGCGGTGGCGGGCGTGGACGGCGCATTCGTCTACTACGACTCCGACATCCTCACCTTCCAGGTCACCGGCGCGAACGTCGACGCGGTCATCGCCGTCATGACTCCGCTCCTCGCGCTGGCGGTCCTGGCGATCGCTGCGCTCGGCGCTGTGAAGGCAGGGCGCGGAGCAGGTTTCGCCGTGCTCTTCCCGCCGCTCGCGCTGGCGCTCGTGCTCGCGTTCATCGTCTTCAACAAGGTCGGATCGCCGCAGTTCCTCGCGTGGATCATCGCCCCCGTCGCGCTCGGGCTGGTCATCGACCGGCGTCGCTGGCGGTGGCCGGCCGTCGGCGCGCTCGCGGCTGCGCTGCTCACCCAGTTCGTCTACCCGTTGCTGTACGACCGGCTGATCGTGGCGGATGCCTTCGCGGCGGGCGTGCTGACGCTCCGCAACGTGCTGCTGATCGCGCTGCTCGTCTGGGCGATCGTGCGCGTCGCCCGCGTGCCGGGGCGGCTGCGGCGTCCCGCGCCTTCTCTCACCTGACCTTCACGACCCCGTCCCCACCGAACCGGAGGTTCCCATGCTCGTCGCCTTCTCCGTCGCCCCCGGCGGCACCGGCAACGCCGACGGCTCCGTCCACGACGCCGTCGCCGCTGCGGTCCGCGTCGTCCGCGCGAGCGGCCTGCCCCACCGCACGACGTCGATGTTCACCGAGATCGAGGGGGAGTGGGACGAGGTCTTCGACGTCGTGCGCCGCGCCACCGAGGCCGTGCAGCCGTACGGCTCGCGGGTGTCGCTCGTGCTCAAGGCCGACATCCGCCCGGGATACTCGGGCGAGCTCGACGGCAAGGTCGAGCGGCTCGAGGCGGCGATCGACGAGCAGACGGGCGACGACTCCGAGGCGTGAGCAACGCGGGCGGGACGCATCCTGTCGAATCGATTCGACAGGATGCCGTCGCCGCCGCTAGCATGACCGGGTGACCTCCTCGACTCTGACGAGGGGTGCGGCGACGTGGGCGCTCCTCTCCCTCGCCGTCGGCAGCTTCGGCATCGGCATGACCGAATTCGTCGTGATGGGCCTGCTGCCGAACATCGCCTCCGATCTGCTGCCCACTCAGTGGGCGACGAGCCCCGAAGACGCGATCGCGCAGGCCGGCTGGCTCATCAGCCTCTACGCACTCGGCGTCGTGATCGGCGCGCCGACGATCGCCGGTGCGGTCGCCAAGTATCCGCGGCATCGCGTGATGATCGGCCTCGCGCTCGCGCTCACGGTCTTCAACGCGCTGACCTTCCTCGCTCCGACGTACGAGTGGGTCGCGGTCTCCCGCCTGCTGGCCGGGCTTCCGCACGGGGCCTACTTCGGCATCGGCGCCCTCGTGGCCGCGGAGGTGCTCGGGCCCGGTCAGCGGGCGAAGGGCGTCTCGTTCGTCCTCACCGGCCTCACGATCGCGAATGTGGTCGGCGTCCCGCTCGGCACCTATCTCGGCCAGCAGGTCGGATGGCGTTCGGCGTTCATGGTGGTCGCGGGCATCTTCGCCGCCGCCACGATCCTCATCGCGTTCTTCGTGCCGGAGCATCCGGGCGACCCCGGCCGCACCCTCCGCGCGGAGCTCAAGGTCTTCCGCATCGGACAGGTCTGGCTGGCGCTGGGTGTCGGCGCGATCGGGTTCGGCGGATTCTTCGCCGTCTACACGTACGTCGCGCCCATGGTGACCGAGGTCGCCGGGTCACCCGAGTGGGTGGTGCCGATCGTGCTCGTGGTCATGGGCCTCGGCATGACGATCGGCAACCTCGTCGGCGGCCGCCTGGCCGACGTCGACCTCAAGCGCACGCTCGTCGGGGGGCTCGTCGCACTCTCCGTCGTGCTCGCCCTCCTCGCGCTGACGTCGCACTGGATCTGGGCGCTCGGATTCTTCGTGTTCCTCACCGGGTTCACGTCGTCGGCCCTGAGCCCGACCATCCAGACGCGACTCATGGACGTCGCGCAGGACAACCAGTCGATCGCCGCGGCGCTGAACCACTCGGCGCTCAACATCGGCAACAGCCTCGGCGCGCTCCTCGGCGGCGTCGTGATCGCGGTCGGCTGGGGGTTCGTCGCTCCGGCGTGGGTCGGCGTCGCCCTCGCGCTCGGCGGCCTCGCCGTGGCGCTCGCGAGCCTCGCGTCCGAGCGCGCGCGGGGCATCGTGCTCTCGAACTGAGGTTGCCGGCGCCGCCCCGATTCCCCGCGAACGGGCACGTCCCACCTGAGCGGGCACGTTGCGCCCGGGTGAGACGTGCCCGCTCGGGCGAGGCGTGCCCGCTCGCGCGAGACGTGCCCGCGAGACGTGCCCGCGAGCCGGTACGGTCGGCACCGCGCCTAAAGTGAGGGGATGCCCGAGCCGACGCCGACTCCCGACCGGGCGCTGCGCGCGCTCGCCGACTCCATGACGGATTCGCGGGCCCGTCGGCCCGAGGACGCGTCGGACCCTGGCATCCCCGTGGCGGCGACCGTCGTGATCCTGCGCGACGCCGCCCGCGGGCCCGAGGTGCTGCTGCTCGAGCGGCCCGATCGCGGATCGTTCGCGGGGGCATGGGTCTTTCCCGGCGGCAAGCTCGAAGTCGACGACCGCCTCGCCGAGGACGAGCCGGAAGAGGACGCCGCGCGCCGCGCGGGCGTGCGCGAGACGTCGGAGGAGTCCGGCCTCGTCCTCGATCCCGATGCGCTCGTGACGATCTCGTGCTGGGATCCGCCGCCCGGCATCGCGCTGCGGATCCGCACGTGGTTCTTCGCGGTCTCCGCGCCGGACGCCCCGCTGGCGCTCGCCGCCGAGGAGGCCGTCGCGGCGGAGTGGGTGACGCCGACGGACATGCTCGCCCGGCACGGGCGCGGCGAAGTCACCCTGTACCCGCCGACGTGGGTCACTCTCCACGATCTCGCCGGGCATGCCGACGTCTCGTCCGTCCTCGCGACGGCGCGACTCGGCGGGGTCCGGCGCTTCGAGACCGTCGCGCGGCGCGGTGCCGATGGACCGCTGCTGCTGTGGGACGGTGACGCCGAATACGATCCGGATGCCGCGGCCGAGGCATCCGCTGCCCGCCACCGGCTCGAGATCGGCGCTCTGCCGTGGCGGTACACGCGCATCGCCCGGTGAGCGACGGTCAGTGGCGACGCAGGCGAGGTGCCGCGACGAGCGCCATGCCGAGCATAATGACCGCGACGGCCCAGGCCGCCGCCCTGAGATCGGCTCCGGACTCGGCGAGGGCTGGCGGATCATCGACGTCGGCCGGTTGCGGGGCGGGCGGATCATCGACGTCGGCCGGAGGCGGGGTGGGAGCAGGAGTCTCCGTCGGGACGGCGGCGAGCTCGAACACGACCGGCGCGGGTGCGGCGGAGTCCGCCACGACCGCGATCGGCGGCGGCGCGGTGTAGCCGGGAGGCGGGATGACGACCAGCTGGTAGGGGTCGTCGACAGGTCGCTGCTCGGTCTCGATGGCGAAGGTGCCGTCGGGCGCCACCGGCGTCTGCACGGGCAGCTCCTCGGCGTTCAGCACCGGAGTGCCGTCCTGGTTGTTCAGCTGAATGAGCGTGTCAGGCGGGATCGGTGAGCCTGCAGACTGATCGGGCAGCTCGACTGTGCCCGTGATCGTCGCCTTCGGTGCGGGTGAGGCGAGCCAGAGCTGGAAGATCGGGAATCCGGACCGTGCGCCGTACAGCAGCTCGATCACCGCGAGATCGGTCGTCGGCTTGAACCAGCCGTATGCCCCGGATGTGTCGAGTCCAGGGGCCGGGCTGCCCGGCAGGCTGTTGCCGCGCAGGGTTCCCGGGACGTAGTCGACACCGTCGAATGTCTCAGGTGCCGTGACCCACACCGGCTGATCGGTGTAGGGGCCGGCGCCGCAGCTTCCTGGACGGGGCACATTCGTGCAGTAGTTGCCCGCCGACTGGAATCCGAGCTGCTCCGACGTCAGCGGAGTCGTGCGACCCGGGTCCGCCCATGCCCGGACGAACACCCAGTCCGCGTCGATGTCGCCGAGCGCGAATCCCCAGCCGTCGGGCTGCGGCCCGGTGAACGTCAGCGTCGTCGTGGCATTCGTCTGTCCGGCCGCCGTACTGACGTTGAGGTACGGCTGCGACTTGGTGGAGCCGAAGTCCTGCCCGAAGGCGGTCGACGCGCCGAGGAATCCGGTCACCCCGCTCGGTCCGGTCACCGTCGTCGCATTGCTGGTGACCGTGACGGGCGCGAACGCCGCCGACGGCGGGAACGTTGCGGTGGCGGTGTGAGCGCCCGTTCCGCCGGCGATCGACCACGTGGGGAACACCCCGACCTGGTCGGGGAGGACGGCTGATGCCGGGGTGGTCATGAGAGCCAGGGCGCTCGCGAGGCCGGCGACCGCGACGGCGGCAGCACTGCGGTGCATCCATCGTGTTCGTCGAGCAGTGGTCCGTGCTTCCGGGGCGCGCGACATGCGTCCGATCCTACGGTGATGTCCCCGTCGGGTCGCAAGTGCCCGGCACGGCGCCGATCGCGGGCTCCGCGCTGAGTCAGCCCTCGAGCAGACGCCGCAGGTGGGACCCGACGGTGTGGGTCTCGATGAGGAACCCGTCGTGGCCGAAGTCGCTCGCGAGCACGACCGAGCGGTCCCCGTCGAGGGTTCGTCGGATGCCCTTGGCGATCCGGTGCTGCCCGTCGATGGGGAAGAGGCGGTCGCTGTCGATGCCGAGGACGAGCGCCGTCGCGGTCACGCGCGCGAGCGCGTCCTCGATGCCGCCGCGGTCGCGGCCGACGTCGTGCGAGTTCATCGCCTCGACGAGGGTGACATAGCTGTTCGCGTCGAACCGGCGCGTGAACTTGTTGCCGTGGAAGTCCAGGTACGACTCCACCGCGAAGCGTCCGCCGTGGCCGAGCGGGCTCACTCCGGACTGCCACGAGCGCTGGAACCGCTGGTTGAGCTCGGTCGGGGAGCGGTAGTTCAGCAGCGCCATGCGGCGGGCGAGAGCCAGGCCGCGGTTCGGGCCGTCGCCGTCGGCGGCGTCGTAGTACTCGCCCGCCTGGTACCGCGGGTCGATGCGGACGGCCTCGATCTGCACCGAGTTGAGCGCGATCTGGTCGGCGGTGTTGACGGGCGGCGCCGACAGGATGCCGACGCGCTCCACGCGGTCGGGCAGCCCCACGGCCCACTCGAGCGCGTGCATCCCGCCCATGGATCCGCCGACGACACCGGCCCACACATCGATGCCGAGGGCGTCGGCCAGGCGCACCTGGGCGGCGACCTGGTCGCGGATCGTCAGATACGGGAACCGTGATGCCCATTCGTACCCGTCGGGCCCGATACTGGCCGGGCCCGTGGATCCCTGGCATCCGCCGAGCATGTTGGGGGCGACCACGAACCAGCGGTCGGTGTCGATCGGCGCTCCCGGGCCGACGATCTCGTCCCACCAGCCGGTGGTCGGATGCCCCGGCCCGGCGGGGCCGCGCACGTGACTGTCACCCGTGAGGGCGTGCAGGATCAGCACCGCATTGTCGCGCGCCGGGTTGAGCACGCCCCACGTCTCGTAGGCCAGTCGGTAGGCGGGGAGCTCGCGTCCGCCCTCGGTGCGGAACGAGCCGAAGGCGGCGAAATGCCGCTCGCCGACCGGGTCGCCGTCGCGCCACGCGCCCGTCGCCGGCGGGCGTCCGAGCAGCAGGCGGGCGTCGGCCTCCGTCACCGGTGCCGAGGGCACGGTGTCTTCGGAGGTCTGCCAGTCCATTCGCCCATTCTCGCGCGTGACCTCGGGAAGGGGCCGACTGTTACGCCCCGTCGCGGATTCAGCCCGCGAACGGCCGCGTCTCGTAGGTAGCGCCGTGCTGCCCGGCGAGGGCGATCGCGCGCCCGTTCCAGGTCTGCACGAACCGATGGTCGGTCGCGGTGCCCTCCGGAACCTGGGCGTCGATCTCGGGCAGCGTCCCCGTGGTCTCGTTCGACAGCCACACCACGTCGCGATCGATCGCCGGCCCGAGCCCGCCGATCAGGTCGGCGAACCGGCGGCGCTCCCCGGCGTCGAGATACAGCAGCACGGCGCTGTGGAACACGACGAGGGTGGCGTCGGAGGGAGCGGCGGCCGCGACATCCGTCAGTCTCTCGAGAAGGTCGCCGCGCACGATCTCGGGGGGATCGGATGCCGCGACCGCCGCCGCCGCGCGCAGCCGGGCGACGCGCGGATCGTGGTCGGGTCCGGGCCACACGAGGTTGGCGAGCCAGTCGATCGCGTCCGCGTCAGCGGCGTCGATCGGATCGAGGTCGATCCCGCGGCGCCAGACCACGTCCGGGTGCCGGGTGGGGACGGATGCCTCGTCGTCCACCGTGCATGCGAGGACGACGTCGCTCCGCCCGGTGGGCGGATCGACCCGTCGAACCCCGGACGGGGTCGCGTACTCGGCGCTGCAGCGATCGGGGAAGAGGCAGAGTCCGGCGGCGGCGCCGACCTCGAGGAGCGCGAGCGGCCGGTCGATCCGCGCCAGGGGAGGGAGCCATGTCGCGCAGCGGTTGACCTCGTTCGTCTGCACCGTGCGGGTGTCGCCGGTGGCGACGAGGAGGTCCCAGTGGTCGAGCAGCCACGGTCGCAGCTCCGGGTACCGGACGAGCGGCGCGCCCTCCCAGCGGGCGGATGCGAACACGAGGTTCGGCTGCTGCTTGGGCTTTGCGAGCAGTGCCAGGCGGGAGAGCACCTCGCCGTCGGTCGAGACACCCAGCGCCCAGTGCTCGTAGAGCGGAGACGTGCCGTGCGCCCACCGGCGGCCGAAGTCCTCGTAGAAGGCCGCGATCGCTGCGGTGGCGTCGGTGTCCACGCGCCCCACCCTACGAGCCCCGGCGCGGGTGTCGCCAGGCCGGTCTAGCATGCGGGCATGGACGTCATCGAGTATCTGATGGACGGCGACCCCGCGATCCGCTGGCAGGTCATGCGCGATCTCACGGATGCCCCGGCCGACCGGGTCGCAGCGGAGCGGGCGCGCGTGGCCACCGAGGGGTGGGGCGCGAGGCTCCTGGCCGAGCAGGGCGAAGACGGGCTGTGGGACGGCGGCACCTACCGCCCGGGATGGGTCGACGACAGCCGGCCGTTCTACGACGCGTGGACGGCGACGCACTTCTCGCTGCAGTCGCTGGTCGAATACGGAATCGAGCCCGATTCGCCCGAGGCGCAGCGGGCGGTGGCACTGGTGCGCGACAACGCGCGGTGGGACTACAACGGCGAGCTGTACTTCCAGGGCGAGGGAGAGCCGTGCATCAACGGCACCGCGCTGCTCGTGGGCGCGTATTTCGGGCAGGCGGCCGCGCCGATCGCCGCCACCCTCCTCGAGACCCAGCACGACGACGGCGGGTGGAACTGCTGGGAGGAGGATGCCGCGACCCCGGGGTCGTTCCACTCGACGCTCGCCGCCCTCGAGGGGCTGTGGGCGTGGGAGCAGGCGACCGGCGGCGACGACGAGGTGCGTGCCGCTCGGCTCCGCGGCGAGGAGTTCCTCCTCGAGCGCAGCCTCTTCCGCCGGAAGTCGACGGGAGAGATCGCCGACCTGCGGATGACGATGCTCTCGTCACCGACCCGGTGGTACTACGACATCCTGCGCGCGCTGGAGTACTTCCGTCTGACGCGCCCCGAGCGCGACGAGCGCTGCACCGAGGCCGTCGAGCGACTGCGGGCGAAGCGCACGCCGATGGGGCTCTTCCCGCTCGAGAACACCCATCAGGGGGCGACGCTCTTCGACCTCGAAGCGGAGGGTGAAGGGTTCCCCAGCCGCTGGGTCACGCTGCGCGCTCTGCGGACCCTCCGCTGGTGGGACGCGGCCTGAGGGCGCCGAGCCGAGAACGGCGGATGCCCCGACCCGCGAGGGGCCGGGGCATCCGCCGTTCTGACGCCGTTACGCGCGTGCAGCGTCCGACACGCGACGGGCTGCGGCGAGTGCCTGCTCGAGGTCGGCCTTGAGGTCGTCGATGTTCTCGAGACCCACCGACAGACGCACCAGGCCGGGGGTGACGCCCGTGGTCAGCTGCTGCTCGGGCGTGAGCTGCGAGTGGGTGGTCGATGCGGGGTGGATCACGAGCGAGCGCACGTCGCCGATGTTGGCGAGGTGGCTGAAGAGGGTCAGCGAGTTGACGAACTCACGACCCGCCTCGACGCCGCCCTTGAGCTCGAACGACAGCACCGCGCCGACGCCCTTGGGGGCGTACCTGTTGGCGGCGGCGTACCAGGGCGACGTGGGCAGGCCCGAGTAGTTGACCGACGCGACGTCGCTCTGGTTCTCGAGCCACTCCGCGATCTCCTGCGCATTCTGGACGTGACGCTCGATGCGCAGCGACAGCGTCTCGATGCCCTGGATGAGCAGCCACGCGCTCTGCGGGGCGATGGCCGCGCCGAGGTCGCGGAGCAGCTGCACGCGCGCCTTGATGATGTAGGCGAGGCTGTCGCCGACCGCGGCCGTGTAACTGGCGCCGTGGTAGCTCGGGTCGGGCTCGGTGAGCCCCGGGAACTTCTCGACGTTCTCGGACCACTTGAACGTGCCGCCGTCGACGATGATGCCGCCGATGACGGTGCCGTGGCCGCCGAGGAACTTCGTGGCCGAGTGGATCACGATGTCGGCGCCGAACTCGAACGGCTTGATGAGGTACGGGGTGGCGATCGTGTTGTCGACGATCAGGGGGATGCCGGCTTCGTGCGCGACGTCGGCGACGGTGCGGATGTCGAGGACGTTGATCTTCGGGTTGCCGATGGTCTCGGCGAAGAACAGCTTGGTGTTCGGGCGGACCGCGCGGCGCCACTCCTCGGCGTCGTCCTGGTTCTCGACGAACGTCGTCTCGATGCCGAGCTTGGCGAGCGTGTACTTGAAGAGGTTGTAGGTGCCGCCGTAGATCGAGCTCGACGAGACGATGTGGTCGCCGGCCTGGGCGATGTTGAGCACCGCGAACGTCTCGGCGGCCTGACCGCTCGCGACGAGGAGGGCGCCGGTGCCTCCCTCGAGCGCGGCGAGGCGCTCCTCGACGACGGCCTGCGTCGGGTTCTGGATGCGCGTGTAGATGTTGCCGAACTCGGCCAGGGCGAACAGATTCGCCGCGTGATCGGCGTTGTCGAACACGTAGGACGTGGTCTGGTAGATCGGCGTGGCGCGCGCCTTCGTCACCGGGTCCGGCGCGGCGCCGGAGTGGATCTGCTTGGTCTCGAAACGCCAGTTCTCGGGTGCGGACATGGCTTGCTCCTGCGGGTTCGGTGGGGCGAGGGCGATCTCCCCCGACCGGATCGACAGTACGGATGCCTCGTTCTGTCAACAACGAGAGGGAAATGTGACGTAACCTCCCCGGCTCGCTGCGCGGCCCCGAACGCCCTCGCGGGAGCGCAGGTTCGGGGTCGAAGGCGCAGTCCTCCTCGCGCGAAGCCTGCGCTTTCGCGCCGCAGCTCGCACCCTCGCGGATGGGCGGTGCCGGGCGGGATGGGTAGCGTGGAGGCATGACGACGAGACGTGCGGTGGTGACCGGGGCCAGTTCGGGGATCGGTGAGGCGACGGCGCGGGCGCTGCGCTCGCGGGGCTGGGATGTCGTCGCCGTCGCCCGACGCGCCGAGCGGCTCGCCGAGCTCGAGGCCGAGATCGGCGCGGTGGCATTCGCCGCCGATCTGACCTCCGATGCCGATGTCGAGGCGCTGGCGGGGTTCCTCGCGGAGTCAGGGCCGGTCCACTCGCTCGTGCACGTCGCCGGCGGCGCACGCGGCGCCGACCGCGTCGAGGACGGCCGCGTCGAGGACTGGCAGTGGATGTTCGACGTGAACGTCCTGTCGGCGCAGCGGCTCGTCTCCGCGCTCCTTCCGCAGCTGCGCCTCGCGGCCGCCGGCGACGGCTACGCCGACGCGCTCTTCGTGACCTCGACCGCCGCTCAGACGGCGTACGCCGGGGGAGCGGGCTACAACGCGGCCAAGGCCGGCGAGGCGATGCTGGCGCACGCGCTGCGCCTCGAGCTGAACGGCGAGCCGATCCGCGTGATCGAGGTCGCGCCCGGCATGGTGCACACCGAGGAGTTCACGGCCAACCGCCTCGGCGGAGACAAGGCGGCGGCCGAGCGGGTCTACGAAGGCGTCGAGGCTCCGCTCACCGCGGAGGACGTCGCCGACGTGATCGCGTACGCGCTCGATGCGCCCGGGCACGTGAATCTCGACCTCATCACCATGCGCCCGGTCGCCCAGTCCGCGCAGCACCTGCTGGCACGCGGCCCGCTGCGCCCCCGCGCCGACGAGGGCAAGCTCTCGTGACCGCCGTCACGGGGACCGTGATCACCTACCCCTCGGGCGCCACCGCCTCAACCGGAACCGTCGTGCACGTGGCCGACGCCGGGGACGGACGCTCGGCGGTCGTTCTCGACACGACCGCGTTCCACCCCGTCGACACCGCGTGGCCCGATCAGCCGGCGGATCGGGGCTCGCTGCGCGCGGGCGGCCGATCGTTCGAGATCGGCGCGTCGGTCGTCGGCGCGACACAGGGCGGCGAGCTTCTCCTCGGCACCGAGGTGCCGGTCCGCACCGGCACGGAGGGCTGGACCTTCGTCGTCGCGCACATCGTCGACGGCGACGCCATCGCCGTGGGCGACACCGTCGAGATCGACGTGGATGCCGCCTACCGCGACGCCCTATCGGCGGGCCACACCGCCTGCCATCTCGCGTCGCTGGCTCTCGACGCCGCGCTCGCCGACGCGTGGCGCAAGGAGGCGCCCGTCGACGCTCTGGGCGCGCCGGCATTCGACTCGCTCGCGATCCAGGAGTCGCGGATCGTGCCCGACGGCTCACGCGACGTCTACCGCATCGGCAAGTCGCTGCGCCGCAAGGGATTCGACCCGGTCGCGCTCGAGGACCTCGACGATCTCGCGGGGCGCGTCGACGCGCAGCTCGCGGAGTGGATCGCCGCCGGCGGCGCAGTGGCCATCGAGGCCGACGGGCCGATGCTCGCCGACCGGCGCACCTGGGTGTGCGCCCTTCCGGGGGGCGACGCCCGCATCCCCTGCGGCGGAACGCACGTCGCCGCGCTCGCAGACCTCGCCTCGGCGACGGTCTCGTTCGAGGCGACGCCCGTCGAGGGCGGTCTCGAACTCGTCATGACCACGACGGCCGTTCGCCGCTGATCGAGCGGATGCCGCGGCATCCGCTCTTCGCCGGTCGCGTTGCGATCGCGGATGATCGACGCGAGCGCGGAGGTTCGGCGGCCGTTCCTCCGCGCAGCGATCGATCGTCCGCGCTCAGATGATCTGCGCCTCTCCGGCGACCGCCTCGACCTCTTCGGGCAGGGTGTCGGCGAAGGCGACCTTCGGAACGAAGAGCAGCAGGACTGCGGCGAGGAACCCGCCCGCCGCGCAGATCGACCAGACCGCCATGTACCCGCCGAGCGAGGCAGCCGTCTCGCTCGCGGCGATCCCTGCGCCCGCGGCGAGCACCACGCCGAATATCGCCGACGCGAACGTGCCGCCGATCGTCTTCGTCGTGTTCGTGAGCGCCGACGCGATGCCGGTCTGCCCGTGGGGTGCGGCGGCGGCCGCGGCCGCGGGAAGGGCGCCGACCAGCGCGCCGGAGCCGATGCCGGCGATCGAGAGGTTGAGCAGCACCTGCCAGAGCTCGACATGGAACGGGATGAACAGCAGATACCCGATGCCGACCAGCGCCGACGCGACGATGAGGATGAGACGGGGGTTGGCACGGCGAGAGGTGACGGCGAACACGATCGCGCCCACGATGAGCGAGACGAGGTAGACGCCGATGACGTTGGATCTGCCGGTCGCGTCGAGCCCGAGGCCGTAGCCCAGCGAGGAGTCGGTGCCGGCATACGTCGACAGCGGTCCCTGCGCGCCCAGCAGGCTGATGCCGATGAGGAACGCCGTCGCCTGGACCGGCCACATCTCGGGTCGGCGGAGCACGCGGATGTCGACCGCGGGGTCGGGCTGCCGCAGCTCGAACAGCACGAATCCGATGAAGGCCGCGACGCCGAGGACGAGGAGGATCCACACGCCGGCGAAACCGGCGCCGTTGAGGCGGAGGAAGGTGAGGGCGCTCGTGACGAGCAGGAGGCCGAACGCGAGGATCACGAACCCCCACGTGTCGAGTCGGCGCCCCTTCACGGGCTCGGACTCGGGCACGCCGAGCCAGATCACGAGGCAGATCAGCGTCACCACGATCGCGGGGACGAGCAGGGTGAGTGTGAGGTCGCCGCCGGTCGCGGCGAAGATCCGACCGGCTGCCAGAGCGCCGATGATCGCGCCCGCCTCGAGGCCGACGACGAGCAGGCCGGCCGCCCGGCGGGTCATCGAGACGCCGCGGTTCTGACGTCGGCCGCGCTCGAAGATGAGCGCGATCTCGAGCGGCAGCCACACGACGTAGAAGCCCTGCAGAGCCCACGCGATCAGGAAGCTCCAGAAGTCGCCCGCGAACGCCAGCCACCAGCTCGCACCGGCGGTGAGGATCGCCGCGATGAGCAGGATCCTCTTGTGCCCGTACATGTCGCCGAGCTTGGCGAGCACCGGCACGACGAGCGCCGACAGCAGCAGCTGCGCCGCCTCGAACCAGTTCACATCGGCATCGTGGATGCCGAGCTGGTCGACGATGTCGCTGAACAGCGGCACGTAGTAGCCCTGGAGGATGCCGCTGGTGACCTCGACGAGCACGAACCAGCCGATCAGGCCGGCGGTGATGCCGAGCGCGGAGCCGCGAAGTCGATCGGCGGCGGAGGAGGCGAGAGACACGAGGGCGAGACTACCCTCCACGCGCTCTTCGCTCATCGCTTTCATCCGTCGCGGCGCGGGGCGAAGTCGGCGCGCAGGCGACCGCGGCCGCGTCCTACTCTGGAGGGGTGTGGATGACGCCCCGACCGCTCCGATCCCGAGCCGCCGCATGGCGATGACGCTGACGCAGCTCGCCGAGGCCGGGCTCGTCGATCCCGGCTGGGCGACGGCCCTCGAACCCGTCGCCCCCGACATCGCCGCGCTCGGCGAGCGACTGCGCGGAGAGGTCGCCGCGGGCCGCGCGTACCTGCCGGCGGGTGACCGCGTGCTTCGGGCCTTCCAGCGCCCGCTGTCCGACGTGCGGGTCCTCATCGTCGGTCAGGACCCCTACCCGACGCCGGGGCATCCGATCGGGCTGTCGTTCGCCGTCGACCGGCACGTCAAGCCCCTCCCGCGGAGCCTCTCCAACATCTACCAGGAGCTCGAGGCCGACCTCGGCATCCCGCGTGCCGCCCACGGCGACCTGTCCGCGTGGAGCGACCAGGGCGTGATGCTGCTCAACCGCGTGCTCACGGTCACGCCGGGTCAGCCGGCATCCCACCGCGGCTGGGGCTGGGAGAAGGTGACCGAGCACGCGATCCGCACGCTGGTCGAGCGCGACGGTCCGCTCGTCGCGATCCTGTGGGGGAGGGATGCCGCAAACCTGCGCCCGCTCCTCGGCGGGACGCCGATCATCGAGTCGGCGCATCCGTCGCCACTGTCCGCCAGCCGGGGCTTCTTCGGCTCTCGGCCCTTCTCCCGCGCCAATGAACTCCTCGCGCAGCTCGGGGCCGGAGCGGTCGAATGGGCCCTTCCGGCCGAGGCGTAGGCTGGCGGAATGCTCGAGGAGGAATACGACCGGGATCGGCGGCGTCCGCCGCTGCATCTTCGCCGCAGGCCCGAGCCGGAACGGCCGTTCTCGTACGAGATCCGCCCGGTCGCCGAGCGCGACATCGCCGACATCCGCGAGATCTACAACTACTACGTGACCAACTCCGTCGTGACGTTCGACGAGAAGAAGTGGTCCGTCGCGCAGTGGCGCGACAAGCTCGCGTTCCTTGACAAGCTCGACCTGCCGTTCATCGTCGCCGAGTCGCCGACGGGGCAGATCCTCGGATACGCCCTCGTGCAGCCGATGTCGAGCAAGTCGGCCTATCGGTACTCGGTCGAGAACTCGATCTATCTCGGGCAGGCCGCGACCGGCAAGGGCCTCGGAAAGGCGCTCCTGGTCGCGCTCATCGCCGCGTGCGAGGAGAAGGGCATCCGCCAGATGGTCGCGGTGATCAGCGACAAGGGGGCCGAAGGCTCGGTCGCTCTGCACGAGAAGCTCGGCTTCGTCGAGGTCGGCCGCATGGGACGTGTCGGGTTCAAGTTCGGCCGCTGGCTCGGCACGATCTACATGCAGAAGGAGCTCAAGCCGGTGAAGAAGAAGAGAGGGCTGTTCGGGCGCTGAGCCCGAGCTGTTCAGTCGTCGGGCCGGCCCCACGCGCGCACGGCGTCGACGAGCTCGCGCCACGCGCCCACGACCTCGTCGTCGGGGAGCTCCGTCTCGCGCTCGGGTTCTTCGCCGCACCGGGCGCGGATCCACCACGTGAACCGATCGGCGCCGCGCGGAGGGTGCGGGTCGTCTCCTGCCGGGACCTCGCCGTCGGGCGGCACCGCGGGTGCGGCATCCCACGGGCAGTTGGAGATCAGCTCGATCCACTGGGATGCCTCCGCCGGAGGCGGGTCGGCCTGCCAGTGCCGGGTGAGCCCGGCGAACCCGCCGCTGCGCTTCACAGCGACTTCGACGGGGATGGCTGCGAGAGACTCTTCGGCGCGGTCGGGCACGTCGGCGTCCGTGCCGCCGTCGACCTCGGCCGGCAGGTCGCCCGCGTCGCCGCGGACGTCGGCTCGCGTCTGGTCACGCAGCGGGCTGTGCGGCTCGTCCATCGTCGATCACGCCGACGCCTGCCCAGCCTGCCCGGACGGCGGCGACCTCCTCCGACTCCTCACCGTACTCCGCAGCGGCGGCCGACAGGGTGGCGTTCGCGAAGGTGGAGAAGTCGGCCGTCGACGGAAGGGTGCCCGATGTGATCGTGCGGTACCAGATGAGTCCGGCGCGCTCCCACGCCCGCCCGCCGAGTGCCGTCGCCGTGAGGTAGAACGCGTGGTTCGGGATGCCGGAGTTGATGTGGACTCCGCCGTTGTCGTCGCGGGTCACGACGTAGCCGTCCATGTGCGCGGGCTGCGGGTCCTTTCCGAGCACATCGTCGTCGTACGCCGTTCCGGGGGCGGCGAGCGAGCGCAGCGCCGTGCCCTCGACGGCGTCGGTGAAGATCCCCTCGCCGATGAGCCAGGACGCCTCGTCGGCGGTCTGCCCGAGACGGTGCTGTTCGGCGAGGGACCCGAAGACATCCGCGATCGACTCGTTGAGAGCGCCGGACTGGCCGCGGTACAGCAGGCCGCCCTCGTCTTCGATCACACCATGGGCGAGCTCGTGGGCGATCACGGTCAGGGAGCCGGTGAAGCCCGAGAACACCTCGCCGTCGCCGTCGCCGAACACCATGCGCTCGCCGTTCCAGAACGCATTGTCGTAATCCTGGCCGTAGTGGACCGTCGACAGCAGCGTGCCTCCCGCGCCGTCGAGGCTGTTGCGGCCGAAGGCGTCCCACAGGAAGTCGAAGGTCGCGCCCAGCCCGTCGAAGGCCTCGTCGACCGAGTCGTCGCCGCTCGCGGGGTCGTCCTCGCCGCGCACGCGCACGCCGGGGAGGACCTCGCGATGCTGCGCGTCGGAGATCTCGCGATCGGGCGCCGGGGTGGTCTCGGCGACGAGGGTGCCGTCGTCTTCGATCGACAGGCGCAGGCGGGAGCGCACGGGCCGGTATTCGCGAGGCGCCGCCAGCGTGGATCGCGCCGCCTCCGCTGCCCGCGCCCACGTGGGCTCCTGCACAGCGGCGATGCGGGCGAGCAGGTACGGGGGGACGATCGCGTGAGCCATGGTCCGAGGCTAGCGGCGGCCGCCGACGCGCCGGTCAGGCGATGCCGGGCTCGATCACGGGGATAGAGGCGAGGAGTCGACGGGTGTAGGCGACCTGCGGCTGCAGCAGCACCTTCTCGGTCGGTCCCTCCTCGACGATGCGCCCGTCCTTCATCACGACGACCTCGTCGCACAGGTTCTGGACCACCCCGATGTCGTGCGACACCAGGACGAGCGTCAGCCCGTCCCGGGCGCGCAGACCGGCGAGCAGCTCGAGGATCTGAGCGCGCACGGTCACGTCGAGCGCCGACAGCGGCTCGTCGCCGACGAGCAGCTCGGGGCGGTGGACGATGGCCCGCGCGAGCGCGATCCGCTGCCGCTGGCCGCCCGAGAACTCGTGCGGGAACCGGTTCGCCATGCCGGCTTCGAGCCCGACGTCCTCGAGCACCTCGCGCACCCGCGCCCTGCGGTCGCCCTCGATCCCGAGCGCCCAGAGCGGTTCTCCGACGATGCGGCCGATGCTCATGCGCGGATCGAGAGAGGCGTACGGGTCCTGGAACACGATGCCCGTTCGGCGGCGCAGCCAGTGCAGAGAACGGGCGCCGGCCGAGGCGTCGACGGGGCGACCGTCGAATTCGACCGTCCCCTCGGTGGGCGCGTCGAGGGCGAGGAGCAGCCGCACCAGCGTCGACTTGCCCGAGCCGGACTCTCCGATGATCCCGACCGCCGAGCCCGCGCGCACGTCGATGTCGGCGTCCTCCAGGCCGGTGGTGAACACCCGTGGTCCGAAGAGCGTGGACTTCGGCGCGGGATAGCGTCGCGTGAGTCCGCGGCCGCTGACGAGGAACTCGCTCATGAGGTGCCCCCCGGTCGCCACAGGGTGGCCGTGGCGTCGCGCAGGAGTCCCTGGGTGACGGGCGAGGACGGGGCCGTCAGCAGCCGCGACACCGGAGCCTCCTCGACCACGCGCCCGTCTTCGAGAACGACCCCGTGCGTGGCGATCTGCGACAGCACCGCGAGGTCGTGGGTGATGAAGACGAGCGACATGCCGTCGTCCTCCACGAGCGAGAGCAGCAGTTCGAGGATCTCGGCCTGGATCGTCACGTCGAGCGCCGTCGTCGGCTCGTCTGCGATGAGCAGTCGCGGGCGGCAGGCGAGAGCCATCGCGATCGCCACGCGCTGGCGCTGGCCGCCGGACAGCTGGTGCGGGTACCGCGACACGATGCGCTCGGGGTCGGGGAGGGCCACGCGGGATGCCTCCGCCACCGCGCGGGCCGCGGCATCCCGCTTCGACGCCTTCTCGTGGATGCGGATCGACTCGGCGATCTGCCTGCCCACCGTGCGGATCGGATTGAGAGCGGTCCGCGGCTCCTGGAAGACGATCCCGATCTCGTCGCCCCGCAGCTGCGCGAGCTCACGGTCGGGGAGGCCGATCAGCTCGCGCCCGTTCCAGACGATGCTCCCGCGCGCGGTCGCGCCGTCGGGGAGAAGGCCGAGGATCGCCAGCGCGGTGAGCGACTTGCCCGAGCCGGACTCGCCGATCAGGCCGACGCGGGCGCCATCGGGGACCGAGAAGCTCACGCCGTCGACGACCCGGCGGTCGCCGATGTCGATCGTGAGATCGCGCACGTCAAGGCTCACGCCACCACCTCCGGCACGTGCGTGCGCGCCACACGGGCGGCACCTCGCGCGTGGCTCAGCGTCGGGTCGGTCGCCTCGCGCAGGCCGTCTCCGAGGAGGTTGAGGCCGAGCACGGTCACCGTGATCGCGAGTCCCGGCCAGACCACCGAGAGCGGATGCACCGTGATGAACTGCTGCAGCTCGGCCAGCAGCAGTCCCCACGACGGCTCGGTCACGGGGGCCCCGAAGCCGAGGTAGGACAGGCCGGCCTCGGCGAGGACGGCGACCGCCATGCCCCACGACAGCTGCACGATGAACACCGGTGCGACGTTGGGGAGGAGGTGCCGCGCGAGGTTCTGCGACGGGGTCAGTCCCGAGGCGCGCCCGGCGAGCACGAAGTCGCTGTGGAGCACGCGGCGCAGCTCCGGCCGAGTGACCCGCGCGATGTTGACGCCGAATCCGATGCCGACGGCCCAGATCACGACCCAGAGCGAGCCGCCCCACACAGCCGAGATCATCATGGCGATGATGAGCACGGGGAAGGCGATGAGGATGTCGACGAACACGGCCACCGACTCCCGCACCCATCGCACGGTCAGGGCGCCCAGCGCCGCGAGCGCGATGCCCACGAGCGTCGCGATCACCCCTGCCCCGACGGCGACCCAGATCGTGGTGCGGGCCCCGGCCATGAGCAGGCTCAGGATGTCGCGGCCCGTCGCATCCGTGCCCAGCAGGTGCGGCCATCCGGGAGGTGCCCAGCGATCGGATATGTCGACCTGCTGCGGGTCGAACGGCGTCCAGAACCGGGCGACGATCGCGGTGAGGACGACGACTGCGACGACGATGAGGCCGAAGCGGCCGGTGGACAGTCGCCACAGCCGGCCGAGCCAGGCCCAGCGCGACGGACGGGCGGCCGCTCCGGCACCCGGCCCCTCCGCATGTCCCGATCCGTCCGCCTGATGTCCCGATTCGGCTCGGTCTGACGGACCCGAAGCGGGAGAGTTCGGGACGCGCCTGTCGGGGGTGGGTGCCGAGGGCTGTGACGAGCCGGTCATGCCGCCTCCCTCTGCCGCGGATCGATCACGCGGTGGACGAGGTCGACGACGAAGCCGACGACGAGGACGAACCCGGTGAGCACGAGCAGCTCGCCCTGCACCTTCGGAAGGTCGCGCGCGCTCACGTCGGCGACGAGCATCCGACCGATCCCGGGGAGGGTGAACAGCTGCTCGATGATGACCGCGCCGACGATGATGCCGGCGACCTGCAGGCCGAGCACCGTGATCACCGACAGCCCCACGTCGGGCAGACCGTGGCGGATGAGCGCAGCGTTGCGGGTGAGGCCCTTGGCCGCGCCGGTGCGGACGTGGTCCTGCCCGACGGCCTGCAGCGTGGCGCTGCGGACGAATCGCATGAGCATCGCCCCCTCGACGATGCCGATCGTGAGGGCCGGCAGGATCAGCGCGCGGAAGGCGGCCCACGGATCCTGCCAGCCCGCACGCGGGAAGCCCTGTGCGGGCAGCCAGCCGAGCCAGACGGCGAACACCACGACGAGCATCATTCCCGCCCAGACGACGGGCACGGCCGCGAGAGTCTGGGCTCCGACGCTCAGCGCGGTGCCGTCCGCACGGCCGCGTCGCATCGCCGACAGCACCCCGAGCGGCACGCTGAAGACCACCGCGATCGTCAGCGCCATGACGCCGAGCGGCACGGTGACCTGCGCCTTCTCGGCGAGCTCGCTCGCGACCGTCGACCCGGTCAGCAGGGATGTGCCCAGCTCACCGCGGAGCACCCCTCCGATCCACTCGAGGTACTGCGCCGGGAGCGGCTGGTCGAGGCCCAGGCGCTCCCGGATCGCGGCGATCTGCTCGGGCGTGCTGTTGGTGCCCGCGATGAGCTGTGCGACGTCGCCGGGCAGCACCCGCAGCGAGAGGAAGATCAGCACGCTGGCGACGAGCAAGCCGAGCAGGAGCAGGGCCAGACGCGTCAGCGTGTATCTGATCACCCGTTGCTCTTGGCCAGCTCGGCGAGATTCAGGCGCTCGTTCACGTTGATCGAGGGCATACCGGTGATGTTATCGCCGACCGCGACGACGGACGCCCCGGTGTACAGCCAGTCGCCCGCGGCGTCCTCCGACACGATGCGCGCGGCATCCGCCAGGAGCTGCGCGGCCTCGCCCTCGTCCGTCGCGGCGAGCGACTCGGCGTACAGCTCCTGCACCTCGGGGTTGTCGTAGGTGAAGTAGTAGTCGGGGTTCGCCCAGTTCTCGAAGTCACGCGCCTCGGTGTGGAGGACGAAGCTCAGGTCGTAGTCCCGGTTGACGTACACGTCGTTGAGCCAGGTGGAGAAGTCCACCGAGTCGACCTCGAGGGTGATTCCGACCTCGTTGAGGTTCGACACGAGGATCTGCGGGATCGTCGTGGAGTAGAAGTTCGGGATCTTGAGCGTCAGGGTGAGGTCCTCGACTCCGGCCTCCTCGAGGAGCGCGCGTGCCGCCTCCGGGTCGTACGGTGCGACGTCGGCGAGGTCCTCGTATCCGGGGTCGAGCGACGGGATCGGGCCGTACTGCGTCTCGCCCGAGGCGAGCGCCTCGACGAACGCGTCGTGGTCGATCGCCTGGCGGATCGCCTGGCGCACCCGCTGGTCGGCGAGCGGGCTGCCGGCGCTCTGGTTGAACGCGAGGGTGCCCTTGTCGGTCGACTGGCCGAGGACGAGGGCGAAGTCGCCGTCCGCCTCGATCTGTTCCTTCAGGTTCGCGTCGAACCCGGTGAGGACGTCGACCTCGCCCGCGAGCGCGGCGTTGAGGGCCGCCTGGTTGTCGGGGATGTAGTCGAAGACGACCTCGGCGACCTGCGCAGGCTCGCCCCAGTACGCGTCGTTGCGGAGGTACGTGATGCTGGCGCCCTGACGCCAGTCGTCGAGCGTGAACGGGCCGGTGCCGTTCGCGGCGGTGCTGTAGTCGACGGTGTCGCCCTCCTTGAGGATGATGCCGGCGCGCCCCGTGAGATTCCACAGCAGGCTGGAGTCGGGCGCGGCCAGCGTCAGGGTGATCTCCTGTCCCTCGGCCGTGACGGACGTCACGTTCGCGAGCCGGGCCGAGTCGCTCCATGCCGGGGTGGCGCGCCGGGTCTCGAGCGACCACACGACGTCCTGGGGGGTGAGGGCCTGGCCGTCGTGGAACGTCACGCCCTCACGGAGCGTGAAGGTGTACGTCAGCCCGTCGGGCGAGACCGTCCAGTCGCTCGCGAGAGAGGGCACGATCTCCTGCTCGGGAGTGCGGGCGACGAGCCCCTGATAGACGTTGTCGACGAGGATCTGGTCGAGGGCTGCGCCGGCGGTCTGGCGGATGTCGAGGTTCTCGGGTTCGAGCACGAGCCGGATCGCGACCGACGCATCGGGATCGGGCGCCGCGCTGGTGGTCGGCGCCTGGTCTGCGCCGGAGCTGCAGGCGCTGAGCAGGAGGGCTCCTGCGGCGAGGAGCGCGGTCGCGGCGAGGGCGGTGCGACGAAGCATTGAGGTCCTTTCGGAGGGGGATCCGCGAGTGCGCGGGACCGGCAGCGGTGCCTTCGGGTCGGGCGTGACGGTGCGGGAGACAAGCCTATTCAGCGGGTGGGGTCGGTGAGGAACCCGCTACCCGGAACGCAACACAAGCGTTAATCGTTCCCGGCGAGCTCGCGCACCAGCGCGCCGAGGTCCTTCGGGATGTCCTCCTGCACGTTGTGACCGGCGGGAACGACGAGGACGGATGCCTCGGGCACGCGTTCGGCGAACTGCGCGGCATCCGCCTCGGTCACGTAGCCGCGCGCGCCGCGGATCAGCGTCGTCGGGGCGGCGACGGCAGCGAGATCCTCCCAGCCGGACTCGCCGAGCACGGCGGAGACCGCGTCGGACGGCTCCGCGGCGGCCACGGCGTCGGGCCCGGCTGCAGCCGTCGCGGCGGCGAGGTGGGCGAAGTGGTGCTTCCACTCGACGCGTCCGTCGGGGCGCACGCGCGAGTTGAAGAACACGCCTCGCTCGGCCTTGCGGCGCGTGCCGCCGCCGAGTCCGAACGCGAGGGCGCGGTCGACGAGCTCGTCGCGCGAGGCCCAGTCGGTGGGTCCGGCGAAGAAGTCGCGGATCTGGGTGGGGCCCGCGTTCGGATCGACGCCGGGGGTGATGTCGATGACGACGAGCTCGCGCACGAGATCGGGCCGGGATGCCGCGACCGCCGCCGCGGTGAGGCCGCCGAGCGACTGGCCCACGAGCACCTGCGGCACGTCGGTCCAGGCATCCATCCCGGCGGCGACGTCGGGCGCGAGCACTCGCGCGACGTACGCGAAGTCGTCGCGCCACGACGAGTCGCCGTGACCGGGGAGGTCGATGGCGAGGGCCGGGAGCCCGAGCCCGAGGATCGTGGTGTCCCACGTGTGGGCGTTGAGGCCGGCGCCGTGCAGGAAGGTGACGACGGGCGAGGCATCCGGCGACCCTTCGGGGGTATAGCGCAGGGCGCTCAGCGTCCGGCCGTCGGCCAGCCTGAGCGACAGGCGCTCGCCGCGGGGGACGGGACGGTCGATGCCCGCGTCGGCGGCCTGCTCGGGGAGGAAGGAGAACTCGTCGATGGCGTCGCTCACCCCGACATTCTCTCCCACCGGGGAGGGCCCGTGCGGCCGCGCAGCGGGAGGGAGTCGTCGCGCGGCGCTCCATAGAATGTCCGCGGAGGACTGCATGCCCGACACCACGCTCGACGAGGCGCTCGCCGACCTGGCCGCTCTCGAAGACCCCAGGATGCGCGCGGCCAACGAGGCGCGCGGCGACGACCACGGCATCAACCTCAGCCGGATGCGCGCGCTGGCGAAGCGGATCAAGGCCGATCAGCCTCTGGCCCGAGAGCTCTGGGCGACGGGCGAGACGTCCGCTCGGCTGCTCGCACTGCTGATCTGCCGCCCCCGCGAATTCGACGCCGACGAGCTGGACCGGATGCTGCGCGAGACGCGGGTGCCGAAGGTGAACGACTGGTTCGTGAACTACGTCGCCAAGAAGACGCCGCTCGCCGAGGAGCTGCGTCTGCGGTGGTTCGACGACGCCGACCCGACCGTGGCGGCGGCGGCATGGTCGCTGACCACCGAGCGCGTGGTCAAGAGCCCGGACGGGCTCGACCTCGACCGCCTCCTCGACCTGATCGAGCGTGACATGAAGGACGCCCCCGGTCGCCTCCAGTGGGCGATGAACGAGACCCTCGCCCAGATCGGCATCCACGACGCGGCCCTCCGCCCCCGCGCGGTGCGGATCGGGGAGGAGCTCCAGGTGCTCGCGGACTACCCGACGCCACCCGGATGCACCTCGCCCTTCGCGCCGATCTGGATCGCCGAGATCGTGCGGCGCAGGGAAGGCTGACCGCGCCCGCTCCCGAGGGCCGTGGGTAGGCTGGCGGCATGACCGAAGAGCGCCGTGTCCACCTCTCGCGTTCGGCCCCTCCCGCGTACCAGGCGCTCGCCGCGTTCTCGAAGTCCGTCGGCGCGATCGCCGGCGAGAGCGGCATCGACGACCGGCTGAAGGAGCTCGTCCAGATCCACACGTCGCAGCTGAACGGCTGCGCGTACTGCGTGCGGGTGCACGTGGAGCGGGCCGTCAAGGCGGGCATCACGGCCGACATCGTGGCGCAGCTGCCGGTGTGGCGAGAGTCGGGGGTCTTCTCCGAGCGCGAGCGGGCGGGCCTCGAGCTCGCCGAGGCGTTCGTCTACATCCACGAGGAAGGCGTCCCCGACGACGTCTACAACAGCGTGGGAACGGTGCTGAGCGAGAAGGAGTATGTCGCGCTCAGCTGGATCCTGGTGTCGATCAACGCCTTCAACCGGGTGGCCATCGCGGGACGCTACAGCGTTCCGCCGCGCGACGACCTCGTCGGTGAGGACCGGGACGCCGCCTCAGGCGCCGCGTGGTGACCGACCCCGACGATCTCGTCGTCCCGGGGGCGGTGAACCTGCGGGACGTCGGCGGGCTGCCCGCGGGCCCGACGGTGACGCGTCACGGCGTGCTCTACCGCTCGGGCAATCTGGCCCAGCTCGACGAGCGCGGTACGACCGCACTCGGCGGGCTGCGCCTGCGTCGCATCATCGACCTGCGCGCCGACGAAGAGGTCGCGCACGCACCGAGCCGTGTCGACGGGCTCGGGATCGTCACGCAGCGCGTTCCTCTGTTCCTCGGGTCGGTGGAGTCGTTCTTCGCCGACGACATCAGTCTCGACGAGATGTACCGCCGCCTCGTCGAGGACTCGGCGGCGGGAGTGGTCGAGGTGGTGCGCGGCATCGTCGCCGACCAGCCGGTGCTCGTCCACTGCACGGTGGGGAAGGACCGCACGGGGGTGACCGTCGCGCTCACTCTCGCCGCGGCCGGGGTCGACCTCGAGGCCGTGGTCGCGGACTACGCGCGCACCGAGGGCCTGCTGCCCGAGCGGCGCAACCGCCGGGTGGTCGAGATCCTGCGGTCGATGCATCCGGAGGCGGTGCACCTGGAGGATCTCGCGACGCGCTCCCCGGCGCCGGTCATGCGCGCGCTGCTCGACGGCGTCGCCGAGCGCTACGGCTCTGCTGCGGACTACCTGCGCGCGCACGGCCTCGCCGACGATGAGATCTCTGAACTGCGGCGGATCCTGCTGCGCGATGCGTGACGCAGAAAGGCAGTGAGGTTAGGCAACCCTTCACGCGCGGTATAGTGGAGATGTCATGAGCCACTCCACCGAGCACAGCGCCGCGGCCTGCCGTTCTTCCCGGCACACGCGCGTGCAGCATCTGATCACGGCCGACGAGTCCTCGTTCGCCGAGCTCGAGGCTGTGCTGGCGACGCTCCCGATCTGCTCGACGGGCCGGGTGTTCATCGAGATCCCGGATGCCTCGTGGCAGGCCGACATCTCGGTTCCGAGCCGCATGGTGCTGACCTGGCTCGACCGCTCCCAGCGCAGCGGCGCCCCGGGCACGAGCCGCGGCTGCGCGGCGGGTGAGGCGCTCTCGCGCGCCGTGACCGCGTGGTCGAACGAGATGCTGTGCGCCGAGGACGATGAGACCCGCATCCATCTGCTGGGCGGCTACCTCGGCACGGCCGACATCGTCGACCACCTCATCGGCATGGGCATCGCCGCCGGCCAGATCCACGCCCCCGAGCAGTACGGACTGGCGACCGCGCACTGACACGCGGACGGCGCCCGCGCCGTTCCCCGGCCGCGACCGGTGCGCTCGCTACAGTCGTGCGCATGACCGAGACCGCAGCCCCCGTCCTCGCCTCAGGCTCCGTGAATCCGCGCGATCTGCGCATGCCCACGTGGGTGATCGTCTGGCTCACGATCTCCGCCGTGATCCAGACCTATGATGCGTGCTACGTGCTTCTCGGTCCGCTGTCCCACGACGGCGGACCGCTCGCCGCACTCTGGCCGGGGCACGTCTTCTACGGCTCGTTCGACCATCGCTACGCGCAGTTCGACGCGTTCGGCAGCGCGCAGAGCTGGGCGAACCTCGTCGAGGTCATCGTGATCGTGTGGGCGCTGCTGCATGCGAAGAAGTGGTCTGGTGTCGTCGTGGGACTCCTCGTCACCGTCGCGACGTTCTGGAAGACCGTCATCTATTTCCTCGTCGAGGCGTCGAGCGGTCTCGAGATGACCCGCCAGTCGCTCGAGCGCGGCGACCTCGTCGGCTTCCTGATGGTGGCGGTCCTGCCGAACCTCTTCTGGATCGTCTTCCCGCTCGCGGTGGTGATCGCGCTCGGACGCCAGGTCCTGCGCGTGGGGCGGGGCGTTCAGGCCTCCGCCACGTGATCCGACTCCGTCAGACCGCGCCTCGGGGAACGTAGTTGCCGTCCTCGAGGCCGGCCTCGATCTCGAAGCGGTTGCGCAGGGGGTTGCGCCCGGCGAAGAGGTAGAGGAAGGGCATCAGGAAGCCGTACCGCTCCCACTGGCGCTTGTGCACCGCCTCGTGCCGCAGGAGATGGGTGGTGACGCGACCGTCGCCCGTGAGGAAGCATCCGCCGACGCAGACACCGCCGCGGGCGAACGCCCACTTCGGCAGCCCCCGGAAGACCCACAGTCCTTCGCGCTTCTCGATGCGCCCCGTGCTCCAGATCGACCCCCACACCCAGCCCACCGTCGTGCCGTACCAGTAGCCGACGCGGCTGACGGGCGAGTCGAGCAGGAACGAGGGGATGCCCCGGTCGAATCGGCGGCCGCGCTCCACAGCACGGTCGGCGACCCTTCGCCAGTCTGCGGGCGGCGTGGGGATGGGGCTCACGCGAGCGCCCCGACCACGCGCAGGATGGCGCCGAGGTCGTCGGTCGCCGTCGCCGCCGACGCGGGGGAGTAGCCCGTCAGGGAGGCGCCCACGAGAGGCAGCTCGGCACGGAGGGCGGCGATCGCCGCGGTGAGCTCGGCGACGGTCACGCCGAACGGCTCGGGATGGGCGTTGCCGGTCACCTCCGCCGGGTCGAGCACGTCGACGTCGACGTGGATGTAGAGCCCCTCCGCTCCGCTCGCGCGGATCGCCGCCGCCAGTGCACCGGGATCGCGCAGCGCATCGACGGCGAGCGTCGTGATGCCCAGGTCGGCCACGGCGGCGAGCTCGGCCTCGTCGTACGAACGGGCGCCGACGACGAAGGTGCGCTCGGAGGACACGGCGCCCGGGGGGAGCGCGAGGCCGGGAGCGCCGTCGCCGAGGACCGCCCGCAGCACCATTCCCGAGAAGGCTCCGGACGGCGACGAGTCCGGAGTGTTCAGGTCGGGATGGGCGTCCATCCACACCACGGCGAGGGATGGCACCCGGCGCGCGGCATGAGCGATCGGCTCGAGCGCGACGCCGCAGTCGCCCCCGACCGTCAGCACGACGTCGTCGTGCGAGTCGAGGGCCGCTGCGATCTGCTCGCGGATCCGCTGGAGGGCGCTGAGGCGATGGATGCCGGTGCCCAGGGCCTCGCCGGCCTCCATGGGCACATCGAGGATCGTCGTCGACGAGCGCGGCAGATCTCCGGCGATCGCCTGCGCCCCGTCGATGAGCTGCATGGCCCGCGAGGACGGGCTTCCCTGCCACTGCGGCACAACGAGGTAGCGCGTCATCCCCTCATCCTCTCGCAGCACGCGGTGCGTGTGCACGCGCCGGCGAACGCCGTCGGCGAACACGACGAGGGGCGCCGTCCCTGGCGGAACGACGCCCCTCGTTCGCTGCGGACTACGGCGTGTACGGCGCGCTCGGCGCGTCGATGGCCGCCTGCGCCGGGGCGGAGCCCGTCTTCAGCGCGGCGAGGCGCGCCTCGACCTCGGTGAGCTCGCCGACGTCCTCGAGGCTCTCGAACTGTGCGTCGAGGCTGGATGCCGCGAGCTCCTGCTTGCCGGCGGCGAGGGCCTCCTGGCGGCGGACCTTGTCTTCGAACCGGCCGAGCTCGCTCGTCGGGTCGAGCACGTCGATCGACTTGACCGCGTCGTGCACCTTGTTCTGGGCTTCCGCCGTCTTGGCGCGGGCGAGGAGCTCGGAGCGCTTGGACTTCAGCTGCTCCAGCTTCTGCTTCATGCCGTTCAGGCCGTCCTTGAGCTTGGCGACGACCTCGGTCTGCGACGCGATCGTCGGTTCGACCGCCTTGGCCTCGTTCTCCTCGCTGATCTGACGCTGGAGAGCGATCTTGGCGAGGTTGTCGAACTTGTCGGCGTCGGCCGTGCTGCCCGCGGTGCGCAGCTCGTCGGCCTTGCGGCTCGCCGCGAGAGCCTTGCTGCCCCACTCCGCCGCCGCCTGGACGTCTTCCTGGTGGTCGCGCTCGAGGAGGCGCAGGTTGCCGATTGTCTCGGCGACCGCCGCCTCCGCGTCGGCGATGCTGTTGGTGAAGTCGCGCACCAACTGGTCGAGCATCTTCTGCGGGTCCTCGGCAGAGTCGAGGAGTGCGTTGATGTTCGCCTTCATGAGGGTCGAGATACGACCGAAGATGGACTGCTTCGCCATCGGTTTTCCTTCCTATCGGACAGAACTGCGGGAGTGACGTGTGAAGTTCCGGGTCGCCGGGACGGCGCTGCACGGGGTCAGAAGCGACCACCTCCTCGACGAGCGCGTGTGCCGCCCCCGCCGAAGCTGCCGGGGCGCACGCCGCCGGAGGAACCCCCGCCGAACATGCCGCCGAGGCTTCCGCCGCCGGACGATCGGCCGCCGCCACCACCCATCATGGAGTTGATGAGGATGCCGCCGAGCACGGCGCCGAGCACGTTGCCGCCACCGCCGCCCTGCTGCTGACCGCCGCCGAACATGCCGCCGCCCTCGAACGAGCCGACGTCGCCCTGTGCGAGCTGGATCGCCTGGCCGGCGAGCTGGTCGGCGCGCTGGGCGTGCTGCATCGCCTGCTGCGGGTCGTCCGCTTGGAGCTGCTGGGCCCTCACCAGCGCCGCCCCGGCTTCGGCCAGGCGCGTGCGCGCCTCCGCGCCGACCGCTCCGCGCCGGGCCGTGATGTAGTCCTCGGCGGTCGAGACCTGCGCCTGCGCCTGCATGATCAGCTGCCCGACCATCTGCCGCGCGCGCTGCGTCTGGGCCTCGGCATCCCGGATGCCCTGCACGAGCGCATCGATCTGCCGGTTCGCCGCCTCGAGGCTCTGAAGTGTGACGAGCGGCCGCTTGGCCGAGCTCGCCAGGTTGGCCTTCGCGGCGTCGATCTGCTGAGCGGTGGCCGTGATCGCCGCTGCCACACGACCGTCGGGGTCGGGGAGGGCCTGGGCCGTGACGACGTCCTGCTCGAGCTCGGCGACGAGGGCGGCCGCGCTGCGCTCGCCCTCGGCGAGGTCGTCGGCCAGCTTGCCGATCGCGTCTTCGAGCAGCACCGCCTGGCCGACCGCCTCCTCGGCGGCACGGATGCCGACGGCGGCCTCGCCGCCCTTGCCGGCGCCGATCGACGCCTGCGCGGCCGCGAGCTGCTCGTCGGCGAAAGCGAGGCGCTGGCGCGCCTGATCCGGGTTGTCGGCGACGGTCGCGAGCGCCTCGGCGGCATACGACGAGCGGAGGGTCTGCAGGCGGGCGGCGGCGCCGTCGAGGGATGCCGCGGCCCTGGCGTGCTGGTCCTGGATCCGCGCGAGCGCCTCAGGCGCGTTCTGCTCCAGCTTGCGGAGCTCGTCGAACGCCTCGGCCTTCTCATCGAGAAGCGCATTGGCCTGCTCGCACAGCGCGACGATGCGCGTGTTCCAGCCGCGGACGTCCTGGTCCGAATCCGGGGTCGCGTCGTCGAGCTGCTGCTTCAGGGTGAAGGCCTCGTCGAGGTTCGTCTTCGCGGTCGCGAGGGCCTGCTCGAACTCCGTCGTGGCGGCGTCGCCGAACTGGGCCCTGGCGAACCCGAGCTCCTGAGCGCTGGTCTTGATTGCGTCGTCGGTCTGCACGAGGGCGGATGCCGCACGCCGTTCGAGCTCCTCGATCGGCAGCTGCTCGACGGCGGGCACGCCGGCACCGCCCGCGACCTGGCCGGACTTCTTCCTGCGGCTGCGCAGGACGAGCCAGATCACGAGTACGACCACGGCTGCGATGACGATGACCCAGATGATGCCCGTGAACCCGCCCGCGCCCGCTCCGCCGCCCGCGCCGAGGGCGGAGCGCATCGAGTCCGCCGTCGCGGTGATCGCCCCGGCGTAGTCGCCCTCGCGGAGGAACGGCTGTGCGGCGGCCTCGGCCGCCCTGACCTCCTGCTCGCTCAGCGGGCCGTCGGAGTCGGCGGAGAGGTAGTACTGGCGACCTTCGGTGGAGACGGCCAGGAGGTACTGCGACGGGCCGAGGCCGTTCTCCTGGGCGACGATCGTGGCCCACTGCTCACTGTCGGACGGGTCGGTGAACGCGTCGACGAAGACGACGTAGAGGTCGGCTTCGGTGGAGGAGGAGAGGTCGGTCAGCTCCGCCTCGGCGGCGGCGAGCTCGTCGCTCCCGAGCGCCCCTGTCTGGTCGAGGACGTACGCCGAACCCAGCTGCACCGGGTCTGTGGCCCACGCGCCCGCGCCGATCGCCGTCATGGCGACCACGAGAGTGGCCGTGAGCGCCGCCGCCCATCGCGCACGCATCGATTCCCCCTCCGGGACGCGGAATCCAGCCCCCTACGCGAGTCTATGCAGGCTCGGGCATGACGGGCTAGCCCGGGCGCCCGACGGCACGCGGTGTCGGCCGCGGCGCGGGTCGCTCCGCGGCCTGCCGCGCCCTGGGAGGTAGCCTGTGCGACTCGGAGGACACATGGACGATCGCTACGGCACCGACGTGCTGGCCGATGGATGGCGCGCACGCGCCGCGAAGCAGCTGGCGCGGGTCGAGGCATCCCGCGACCTCGTCGTGGAGGTCGCCGCCGACGGATTCTGCGGAGCCGTCGTCGGGGTCGCCTCGGGCATGGTCGAGCTCGAGGATCGCCGCGCACGGCGCCGGCTGTTCCCGCTCGGCCCCGGCTTCCTCGTCGAAGGGGTCGACGTCGTGCTCGTCGCGCCCGTCGTGGCGCCCGCCAAGCCGCAGCATCGGCGCACGGCCTCCGGGTCGTTCGCGGCGGCGGACGCCCGGGCCCGCGTGGCACGGGCGAGCCGCATCTTCGTCGAGGGACGCCACGACGCCGAGCTCGTCGAGAAGGTGTGGGGCGACGATCTGCGCGCCGAAGGCGTGGTCGTCGAGTACCTCCAGGGGATCGATCTGCTCGACGCGGCACTCGGCGAGGAGCCGCCGTCTGCGCAGCGCCGGTACGGCGTGCTCGTGGATCACCTCGTGCCGAACTCGAAGGAGTCCCGCATCGCCCAGGCGATCGAGCGCGGGCCGCACGGAGCGCACATCCGCATCGTCGGTCACCCCTGGATCGACGTCTGGCAGTGCGTGACGCCCCGTGCGATGGGGATCGAGAATTGGCCTGTCGTGCCGCGGGGCATCGAGTTCAAGGTCGGCGTGTGCCGCGCCCTCGGCTGGCCCGCGCGCGACCAGGCCGACATCGCCCGTGCGTGGCAGCGCATCCTCGGCTCTGTGCGCAGCTATCGCGACCTCGAGCCCGCCTTCCTCGGCCGCGTCGAGGAGCTGATCGACTTCGTCACGCAGGACTGACCGGGCCGCCGTCGTCCCCGATGCATCCGGGAGCCCGCCGCTGCCGTACAGCCAGGTCGGTCACGTCGTGACGGCGCTCGCTAGCCTGGAGGGGTGTCCGACTCCGTTCCCCCCGCACAGACCCCGCCCAGTACTTTTCGCGAGCGGCCGGTGTCGTTCGTACGCCGGAGCGGCCGCATGTCGGATGCCCAGGACCGTGCCTGGTCCGAGCTCGCCTCGCAGTACGTGATCGAGTCGCCGCGCGACCTCGCCGCGACGAGCATCCGTCCCGGCTCGGCGATCGACCCCGGCGAGGTGTGGGGGCGCGCGGCGCCGCTCGTGGTCGAGATCGGATCGGGGCAGGGGCACGCGATCGTGCATGCCGCGGCATCCCGCCCCGAGACCGACTTCCTCGCGATCGAGGTGTTCCGTGCCGGCCTCGCCCGCACGATGCTCGATGCCGACAAGGCGGGGGTGCGCAACCTGCGCCTGGTCGAGGCGAACGCTCCCGAGGTGCTCGAGCACCTGCTGCCCGAGGCATCCGTCTCCGAGCTCTGGGTGTTCTTCCCCGACCCGTGGCACAAGAAGAAGCACACCAAGCGCCGCCTGGTCACCTCGTCGTTCGCCGGACTCGCCGCACGTGCGCTGACGGACGACGGGATGCTGCGTCTCGCCACGGACTGGGAGGACTACGCCCTCCAGATGCGCGCCGTGCTCGGCGCCGCGCCCGACTTCGCCCCTGAGTTCGAGGGGGACTGGGCCGAGCGGTTCGACGGGCGCGTACTGACCGCCTTCGAGCGCAAGGGCGCCCGCGTGGGCCGTGATATCCGCGACCTCGCCTACCGGCGGAGGCCGCGCCCGTGACCCAGCCGCACGAGCCGGCGGCGCCGCCCGTCGTCACCGGGCCGCCGGGATCGGACGCCGCGTCCCGCGACCGATGGCGCGTCGTCCGGCCGCTCGGCCACCGCGACTTCCGCGTGCTGTTCGGCGCCGTCGTGCTGTCGATCTTCGCGGCGGGCATGTGGGCCGTCGTGATGGTGTACTCGGTCATAGACGCCGGAGGAGGGCCGCTCGAGCTCTCGCTCGTCGCCGGCGCGAACGCGACGGGGCTGCTGCTCTGCGCGATCCCGGGCGGCATCGTCGCCGACCGCGTGTCGCGACGCACCATCGTGCGTGTCGTCGAATTCGTCAACTTCGTCGCGATCACGTCGGTGGTCGTCGCCGGTGCCGCCGGCGCGGTCTCGATCCCGCACCTGACGATCGTCGCCTTCGTGCTCGGCGCCGGGGCCGGGTTCTTCTTCCCGGCCTACACCGCGATCCTGCCGCGGATCCTGCCGCAGGGGCAGCTGCTCGCGGCCAACGGGCTCGAGGGCGCGATCCGCCCGGCCCTGCAGCAGGCGGCCGGCCCCGCCGCCGCGGGGATGCTTCTGGCCGCCCTGGTCCCGAGCCATGCGGCGGTGGTCATCTCGATCGCGTACGGGCTCGCCTTCGTCGGGCTGCTGTTCCTCCGCACGGAGCCACCGGCTCCCCACGACGAGCCCGAGCGCGCGGCATCCGTCTTCCACGATCTGAAAGAGGCAGTGGTCTTCACCGTCCGCACGCCGTGGCTGTTCGCGACCCTGCTGTTCGCGACCGGCTGGGTGCTCGTGTTCGTCGGGCCGGAGGAGGTGCTGCTGCCGTTCCTCACGCGCGAGCGCATCGGCGAAGACCCGCGCTGGTTCGGCTTCCTCCTCGCCGTCTACGGGCTCGGAGGGGTGGTCGGATCGATCGTGGTGTCGTCGATGAAGCTGCCCCGCCGGTATCTGACGGTCATGAACCTGGTGTGGGGCGTCAGCACGCTGCCGTTCATCGTCGTCGGCATCACCGACCAGTACTGGCTGATGCTGGTGTCGATGTTCATCATCGGGTTCGGGTTCAGCTACGGAAACGTCATCTGGGGAACGCTGCTGCAGCGGCGGGTGCCGCGCCACATGCTCGGACGCATCTCGAGCCTGGACTTCTTCGTCTCACTCGCGCTCATGCCGCTGTCCATGGCGCTCGCCGGCCCGCTGTCGGAGGTCGTGCCGCTGCAGACCATCTTCATCGTCGCGGGCATCCTCCCGCTCGTGTTCGGCCTCATCGCGATCTTCGCGGCGCGCATGCCGCGGGACGAGATCGCCCACCCCTTGGACCGCTGATGCCCGCGTCTCCCGCCGCCGCCCCCGTCGGCACGCTCCCCGCCTGGTCGTGGCGCCTCGCCCCGGCCCTGCTGGTGTGCCTCGCCGCACCGGCGTTCTTCGTTGTCCGCATCCCCTGGATCGGCTGGGCGCTGCTCGCTGCGGGGCTGGTCGTCGCGTTCCTCCTCGAGCGAGCGGATGCCGCGCCTTCCGCCGCCGCGGCCGGCGCGACCGCTGTGGGCACACGGCGGCCGAGCATCGTGCGCGACCTCTCGCTCATCGCCGTCGGACTCTTGATCGTCAGCGCGATCCCGCTCGAGGCCGAACTCGACAACGTGGCATTCGTCCGGTTCGCGGCCGCGCTCGGCGGCGCCGTGGCCGTGCCCTACGCGATATCGCGGTGGGCCTATCGCGACCACGCCATCCGGTTCCCCTGGCGAGGCGGCGGGAGATGGACCGGGTTCCAGTGGTCGTGGCTGGCGATCGTGCTGGTGCTCGGCTGGCTGATCCTGCCCTTCTACTTCATCACCTCGGGCGTCTACCTCAACTGGCCCGTCGTCGACACCCCCGACCTCATCGCGCGCCTGTTCGTGGGCGTCGGGGCGGTGGGCATCTGGGACGAGCTGTTCTTCATCTGCACGTGCTTCGCCCTGCTCCGCCGCCACTTCCCCTTCTGGCAGGCGAACGTCCTTCAGATGCTCGTGTTCGTCTCGTTCCTGTGGGAGCTCGGCTACCGGTCCTGGGGACCGGTGCTGACGATCCCGTTCGCCCTGCTGATGGGGTACATCTTCATGAAGACGCGGTCGCTCGCCTACGTCGTGACGGTGCATCTGCTCTTCGATGCGGTGGTGTTCCTCGTGCTCGTCCACGCGCACAATCCGGGCATGCTCGACTGGCTGTTCCCGCTCTGATCGTCGGCCGCGCTGCCCAGGCCCTGCCCAGTCGCGTCGGGTAGGTTGGATCGCGGATCCCTCCCGGATCCCCGGACGACGGATCAGTACCCGGTGCGCGACAAGACTGGCCAGGAGCACAGTCATGGCGTGGGTCATCCTCATCGTTTCCGGAATCCTCGAGGCCGTCTGGGCGACGGCGCTCGGCCTGTCCGAGGGCTTCACCAGACTCTGGCCGACCGTGATCTTCGGGGTCTCGCTGGCGCTCAGCATGGGCGGGCTCGCGTGGGCGATGCGCGAGATCTCCACCGGTACGGCGTACGGCGTGTGGGTGGGCATCGGCGCGTCGCTGACCGTCGCCTGGGCGATGCTCACCGGCGCGGAGTCCTTCTCCGTCGTCAAGCTCCTCCTCATCCTCGGGCTGGTCGCGTGCGTCGTGGGTCTCAAGCTCGTCGGGCACGAGTGAACGGGCGGCAGATGAGGGAAGGGTGAGTCTCGGGCGCAACCTCTGGAACTCGGTGGCGGGGTGTGCGAGCATGCCCGCAGGCAGCCGACGCCAGAGGGGTCGTCGGCGGAAAGGCACAACATGCCGATCAAGAACAGGCGCGTCTGGGCGGTGGCGACCATCGCCGCGCTGACGGCCGGAGTCGCACTCGCCTCACCGGCGTACGCGGCACCGAACAACAACTCGGTGAAGAAGCTCACCAAGGCGGTCACGCTCGAGGGGGTCATGAGGCATCTGGAGGCGCTTCAGGGCGTCGCGGACGAGTTCGGCGACCGGGCCGCGGGACGCCCGGGGTACGGGGCATCCGTCGACTACGTCGTCGAGCAGCTCGAAGGCGCGGGCTACGATCCCGTCGTGCAGCCGTTCGAGTTCGACTACTTCGAGGAGAACAGCGAGCTGACCCGCACGGTGGGCTCGACGACCACGACGTACGTCAACGAGTCGGACTTCGTCCGCAACCAGTTCGATACGGGCAGCCCCGAGGGCACGGCGACGGGCTCGCTCGTCGTCGTCGACTATCCGTCACCCGACAACACGAGCGGCTGCACCGTGGCCGACTTCGGCACCTTCCCCGCCGACAGCGTGGCGCTCGTGCAGCGCGGCGGCTGCGGCTTCGCGGTGAAGGCGGTCAACGCCCAGGCCGCTGGCGCGGAGGCGGTCATCATCATGAACAACAACGGTGACGAGAGCCTCGTCGGCATGATCGGCGCCGCGCCCGGACTCACCATCCCCGCGGTCTTCGTCCAGAACTCCGTGGGAGTCGACCTGGCGAGCACGCCGGGCGCGACCGTGACGGTCACAGTCGACTACGAGGCCGACGTGCGCACCGCGTACAACGTGCTCGCCGAGACCTCGAACGGCGATGACTCGAACACCGTCATGGCCGGCGCACACCTGGACAGCGTCCAGAACGGCGCGGGCATCAACGACAACGGCTCGGGCAGCGCTGCGCTGCTGGAGACCGCCATCCAGATGAAGAAGGTCAAGCCCAACAACACGGTGCGCTTCGCATGGTGGGGCGCCGAGGAGAGCGGCCTGCTCGGCTCGGAGCACTACGTCGCGAACCTGACCGACGACGAGATCGCCGACATCGCGCTGTACCTGAACTTCGACATGATCGGGTCGCCCAACTACTTCATGGGCGTCTACGACGGCGACAACTCGAGTGGCACGGCACCGGCAGGGTTCATTCCCGAGGGGTCCGCGCAGATCGAGGACGTCTTCGAGGGGTTCTACGAGAGCCGCGGCGAGCCCTACCAGGACACCGAGTTCTCGGGCCGCAGCGACTACGGCCCCTTCATCGCGGTCGGCATCCCGGCCGGCGGCCTGTTCACCGGTGCCGAGGGAGACAAGACCGCGGCGGAGGCCGAGCTGTACGGCGGCGTCGCCGGCGCGGACTACGACCCGTGCTACCACGCACCGTGCGACAACCTCACGGGCGAGGGAAATGACGCGGCGCTGTACGCGCTGCTCGCCGAGGACTACGACCTCGTCGGGAACATCAACACCTACGCCCTCGACGTGAACGCCGACGCCCTCGCGACCGCGGTGGTCACGTTCGCCTTCGACACCTCCACGGTGAACGGGGTGAGCTCGCCGGGCAAGTCGCACGGCAAGGCGAAGAGCCTGGCACCCATGCAGGAGCTCTTCACGAAGTGACTGCTCCGACCGGATTCTCACCCTCAACCTCACGTCGAAATGACTTCCGTGTGAACACTTGACGACGTCGGCGGGCTGAGTAGATTCGGTCCTGCGAAGAGAGAACAGAGACGAAGGAACCCGAAAGGGAACCGGATACAGAGACCGCAGATCGCACTGATGATCGCCCCGAGGCTTCGGCCCCGGGGCGATCTTCGTGTGCGGACGGAGTCTCCGCGGCATCGTGCGCAGGGAGCGCCCCCGGCCCGAGGGTCGAGGGCGCTCCCTGCGTCGATCCGGCGTCGGACGTCAGCCGGTGCAGGCTCCGGCATCCTTCCAGGCGCCCCACTGCTGGCTGCCCGGCGTCTCGCCCTGCGTCCACCACTGCGCCTGCCAGATGCGTCCGCCGTGGGTGGCCTTGTCGCCGGTCAGGTAGATCTTGCTCGCCTGCCAGGCTGCGGGGCACTGGCCGGGCTGCGGCGGGGTTCCCGAGCAGTCGCGCACCTCGACCCAGACGCCGCCCTCGCTCGGGACGTTGTTCTGCGTCCACCACTGGGCCCGGTACTCCTTGCCCTGGTAGCTGACGACGGCGCCGCCGGTGTAGGTCGCCGTCGCGCTCCACACCGCCGCCGCGCACGTTCCGGGGTCCGGCGTCGGTGTCGGCGTCGGAGTCGGTGTGGGCGTCGTCGTCGGATCCGGCGTCGGCGTGGGCGACGGCGTCGGGTTCACCGGATCGTCCGACGGCCCGGTCGGCGCCGCGCGGAACTTGTCGGCCATGAATCCCACGAGCTCGTTGTTCCGATCGCCCGAGAGCTCCCACCACATGCCGCCGCCGAGGCCCTTGTCGACGATGTACTGGGCCTTCTGAGCCGTGGTCTGCGCGTTGTCGTACGACCACCACTGGCTTCCGTCGTAGCGCCACGCGGCGCCGATCGTAGCGTCGTAGTGGTCGGTTCCGCGGGTCTTGAGCTTGTAGTAGTCCTCGTTGCCCGCCTCGTACGTGCCCGGTGCCGCGCCGGTCGCGCTGCCCCACGGAGTCGACGAGGTCGCGCCCTGCCAGCCGCGACCGTATGCCGCCATGCCGACGCCGAGCTGCGCGGGCGAGATGCCGGTGCGGAGGTATTCCTTCACGGCCTTGTCGACGCTGAACCTCTGCGTCGCCGGTCGCGGGTCGCGGGGGTCGTCGTACAGGTTGCCCTGGTGTCCGGTCAGGGTCGGATCCCACGCGCCCCAGAGGTCGTAGCCCTGGATGTTGCCGTAGTCGAGGTCCTGGAAGATCGCGGGGTCGTTCCAGCCGCCCGCCGCGATGTCGACAGGGTTCGCGGGAAGGAACGCGCTCAGCTGGTAGGCCTTGCCGCTCGTCTGCGAGTACGCGTCCAGCTGCACGCGGAACTCGCGGATGAGCGCCTTGAAGTTCGCCTTGTCGTTGACGGTGTCGACATAGTTGCCTTCGAGGCCGTTGGGCGAGCCGGGCCACTCCCAGTCGAGGTCGAATCCGTCGAAGACGCCGGCTGCGCTGCCGGGGCCGCCGCGCCCGTCGATCACCGGCAGGTTGCCCTTGATGAACATGTCGACACAGCTCGAGACGAACTTCTTGCGCGAGGCATCCGTCGCCGCCGCCTTGCTGAAGTTCTTCGACCAGGTCCAGCCGCCGATCGACATCATGACCTTGAGGTTCGGGTTCTTCGCCTTGAGCTGCTTGAGCTGGTTGAACGATCCCGCGAGCGGCTGGTCCCACGTGTCCGCGACGCCGGCGACCGAGTTCGCCGCGGTGTAGCCCATGCCGAAGTCGGCCCATGCGTCGCCGGCGCCGTCGGAGCCGTTCGGACCCGTGCCCTGGGCCTTGTTCGCCTCGAAGCACGTCAGGGTCTGGTGATGGATGTTCGCGAACGAATAGTTGATGTGGGTCAGGTCGGCGGCGGCGCCGGAGTCCTGCAGCTGCTTGAGCTTGAAATCGCGGCCGTACACGCCCCACTGGGCGAAGTAGCCCACGTTGCGGTAGCCGTTGATGCCGGGAGCGTCGGCGGCGGACGCGGCGCTCGTCGCAACGGCGACGAGCCCGCCGACGGCGAGGGCGCCGGCGGCGACGGCGGCGATCAGTTTGGTCAGACCGGGGCGTGGTCTCGGTTGTGCGGGCATGGGTGTCCTTCCTGGGGGAGGGGCGGCAGGGGATGCCGTGACGTCAGGCTAGGAACGCGCGCATTTGTTCAGCGTCCGTACATTCCACATTCCTCCCGACGCAGGCGGGCCCGCGTACGTGTTTCCCCGTACGCGGGCCCGCCGCCAGAGGCGCTGTTCAGCCGCAGGTCACCCCCGTTCCCCACGGTCCCCACTCGCCGGCGCCCGGGACATCGCCGGTCGTCCACCACTTCGCCGTCCACTCCCGGCCGGAGTGGCTCACGACGGCGCCCTGGGTGTACACACCGGTCGCGCTCCACGCCGGGGCGTCGCAATCGCCGGTCCCGCCGCCGGTGCCGCCCCCGCCGCTGCCGGGCGATACGACGGCGACCCCGCGGGGGAGGTCGTAGAGCGTGGAGTACGTCTCGGCGCCGATCGTCACGCGCAGGTTCGAGATCTGGCTGATCGGCAGCGACCACGACAGCTTCGTCGAAGCGCTGCCGCCTGCGGGGATGCCGCCGGCGGGCACGGTGATGCGCGCGGTGTGGAAGTCGCCGTCGAGACCGCCGACGTTGTCGCCGGTGTGGCCGGACGAGACCTTCACGATGCCCCAGCCGTTCTGCTCCTTGAGCTCGCCGGTGTCGCTCGTCGCGTAGTCGAAGGTGATCGTCGCCCCCGCTGGGATCGCGGCAGGGGAGCCGTTGCGGAACGTCACCTTCGGATTGATCGGATAGTTGCTGTCGCCCAGCGCGAACTCGGTGAACTCGACGTCCAGCGCGAGCGCTTCGGAAGGCATCGCCGCATCTGCCTTGGTCGCCCCGTACGGGTCGGAGTCGCTCAGGGTCGCGTGGATCCGGTCGACGAGGCTCGACCCGATTCCGTACTGGCCCTTCTGGGCGTCCCAGGCGTAGTCGCCTGCGAGTTCCCAGATCATGACTCCGCCCAGCCCCTTGTCGGACACATAGTCGGCCTTGGCCTGGATCGCCTGGTCGGAGTCGCCCGACAGGAACGTCCGGGTGGTCGAATTCCACCACCACTCGGTCTTCGACACCGTGTCGAAGTGATGCGTGTACGTGCCGGCGAGGGGTCCTGTCGGTGCGCCGTACGCGGCGGCGTAATCGCCGACGATGCCCTGCTGCAGGTTCAGCGCGTGCCAGATCGGGTTGACACCGGAGGGCACCTGGTTGCCGTTGCCGTCGAGGTCATGCCACAGGTTGTCGACGCCGACGGCGCCGTTGCCGCACTTCGAGGTGCCCCCGATCGTCGGTCCCGTCCCGGCCGGGCACGCGGCCTGGTTCGGAAGCGCTGCGCTGCCGCCCAGCCCGTTCACGCCGCCGGTCACGCCGGTCCAGCCCCGTGTGTAGAACGGGACGCCGAGATTGATGCGCCCGGCCGGCATCGAGCCGCGGTAGTAGTGATACGCCCAGTCGGAGTTGAGATAGCCGATGCCCTTGTACGCCGAGTAGACGCCGCCGGCGGCGAGTTCGGGATCCTTGCCGTCGTCGAACAGCGGGGCGTTCCCGGCGACATGGTCGTTCCAGGCGCCGTGCAGGTCGTAGCTCATCATGTTGAGGTAGTCGAGGTACTTCACGACCTGGTGCACCTCCTGCCCGCGCAGCAGCCAGCCCGATGCCGGGGCCGCGACGGTGAGCATGTAGTACTCGCCGTCGGCGGCGGACGCGGCATCCAGCTTCTCGCGCAGCGTCTTCATGAGCGCGTCGTAGTTCCGCCACAGCGTGGCTCGCCGCGCGTCTGAGAACGCGAAGTCGTCGGGGTTGCCGGCCTTGCCGTTGCTCGTCGCGTACTCGTAGTCGATGTCGACGCCGTCGAAGCCGTACTGGCGGATGAAGGCGACCGCCGAGTCGGCGAACCTCTCGCGTCCGGCCGCGGTCTCGGCCATCGTGTAGAAGCCGCCGCTCGCGACGCGGTCTCCGTCGGCGTCGAAGTAGCCGCCGGTTTCGGCCCAGCCTCCGACGGAGACGAGCGTCTTTACGCCGGGATGCTGCTTCTTGAACTTCTCGAGCAGGTTGAAGTGGCCCTGGTAGGGGAGCGACGGGTCCATCTCGGCTCCCGCGACGCCCGGCCAGGTGAGCTCGGTCGCCGCGTCGCCGGCCGCCTCGGCGTTCACCGAGACCTTGCCCGCGCCGTCGATGTGGGCGAAGGCGTAGTTGATGTGGCTGATGCGGTTCCACGGGATGTCGCTCGCGATGTAGCGCGGAGCGCCGTTGTAGCCGGTTCGCCAGCTCGTGAAGTAGCCGATGACGCGGTGCTCGAGGCCGTTGGGGAGCACCTCGCGTCCGTCGTCGTCGTAGATGTCGCAGTACGGGACGTCGATGCCGGGCGTCTGGTAGAGACCGTCGGGACGGCACTTCTCATCGGGGTTCGCCGTCCACGGCGTGCCCGGCTCCGGGGTCGGCGTGGGCGTGGGGGTCGGCGTGGGCGTGGGGGTCGGCGTGGGTGTCGGTGTCGGTGTCGGTGTCGGTGTCGGTGTCGGTGTGGGGGTGGGCTGCGAGCCGTCGCCGCACGCGCCCTGCGACTCCCACGGTCCCCATTGCTCGGTGCCCGGGACGTTGTTCTGAGTCCACCACTTCGCGCGGTAGTTGACATTCAGATGCGACACGGACGCGCCGGCGGTGTACACGTCGGAGGACGACCACGGCGTCGAGCAGACAGCGGCCGCCGTGGCCGGATTGATCGGAGCGACAGCCAGGGTCGCGACCACGGCCAGTCCGGCGAGGATCGCTGTGATCGGTGCGCCTCGTCGGCGCGCAGGGGGGAGTTTCATGGGGCTCCTCAGGGGGGAAGGCGGCGCGGGCGCGCCGTGCCTCGCACGCTAGAGCGGGAGGATGCCGCGCGGCATCCGCGGGAACCCTGATACGTGGTTCCCCCTATGCCCCGTCAGCCCGCGACGGGCTGACGGTCGCGGGCGATCCGATGCGCCTGCACCGTGAGGGCCACCCGGGACGGCACCGCGAGCTTCGAGAAGACGCGGCCGAGGTGCACCTCGACGGTCCGCACCGAGACGAACAGCCGAGCGGCGACCTCGCGATTGGAGTGCCCCTGCGCGACGAGCAGTGCGACATCCTGCTCCCGCTCGGTGAGTATCTCGCTCCAGGCGTCGCGGCACGCTCGTTCGACCTCGTCGTCGAGGTCATCCCCCGGCGCGGCGCCGGGGGTGCGGGCGAGCGGGGTCGCGGCGGCGGGGCCGCTCACCGGGATCGGGCGCGTCAGCACCGAGACAGGTGCTTCGGCCGGCAGCAGATCGAGGTCCGCGTCGCATGCTGCGCGCCAGACGGATGCTCCCGCCGCATCGAAGAGGCCGGATGCCGCGAGCAGGTGCGCCCGCGCTGCCTCGAGGTCGCCCTGCGCCGCCCGCGCGCGACCGACGACCATCTCCGTGCGTGCGCGCTCGTACGGCGAGGCGAGCAACCGGCACGCGTCGGCCGCCGCCCGGGTCGCAGCGACGACGTCGGCGGGGGTTGCGACCATGACCCGGGCCCGCGCGATCACGGCCCGGCGCTGGAGGGACGACATCCCCGCGACGCTCTGCTCCAGCCTTTCGGCGGCGACCCTCGCCTCTTCGATGCGGCCGGTCGCCGCCCACACGGTCGACTCGTCGAGACCGGGCAGGCGCAGCCCGGCGGCCCCGCGCGAAGCGCCGTCCGCAGCGAGGGAGAGGAGCGTCGCCGCCTCGGTCATCCGGCCCTCGAGGTAGGCGGTGATCGCGCGATCGACGAGCAGCCCTCCGCGCAGCGCCCGCGCGTGGGGAGTGGGGTGGGTGTCCTCGAGCGCGAGCGAGGTGGCGAGCGAGGTGCCGTCGGTGCAGACGTCGAGCCGGCGCGCGAGCGCGACGGCGAGACCCGAGTACGGCAGTCCGACCGGCACGACGAGCGAGGCATCCGCCAGCTCCGCCCGGGCCCGTGCGAGATCTCCCGACCAGAACTCGACCAGGGCGATGGCGACGCGGCGGTGCGCCTCGGCGAGCGGAGCCGCTCGCGTCTGACCGAGGTCCACCGTCCACGGCGATGCGCCGCCCATGGTCGCGCCGGCGCCCCCCTGAAGCGCTCCCAGCGCGTGCTCGCAGCGATCGGAGCCAGCCAGCTCGATCGCGTGCGCGATGCGTCCGTAAGATCCCGCGGTGCCGTCGTCACGGTCGTCGTCCCCCGGCTCGTGCACGGGTCGGGGTGACGGCGCGGTGTCGCGGAACAGGTCGCACCACGCGTGCGCCCACGACGGACGCTCCGTGCTGTCCGCACGGTCCGCTAGCCCCCCGGCGAGCGCGAGCAGGTCCGCGGCGTCGGCATCGTGGCCGCGCTCGGCGTGGAGGCACGCCGCCAGGGCCAGAGCCCGCGAGACGTGGTCCGCCGAGTCGGACGCCGAAGGTGGAGTGTCCCGCAGACGCGCCACGTGGCGGCCGATGTCGCCGTCGGGGACATTGCCCTCGCTGAGCGTCACGGCGTGGACGAACGCGGGGAGCGCGCGGGCGGCGATGTCGTCGGGGCCGACCACGGGTCCGCGCAGCCATTCCACGGCATCGTCCACGAGGCCGGCGTCCAGCGCGGCCTCTCCCGCAGCGATGTGGGCGAAGAGCCGCTCGTCGCCCGAGGCATGGCTCGCCGCCTCCCGTGCGACGGAGTGGGCCCATTCCGCCGCGCCGCACCGGCGTGCGACGTCGGCCAGGTCGAGCAGCGGCGCGACCAGCGACGCATCTCCCTCGAGTGTGCTGAGGGACTCGTGCCACACGGCCAGGCGGGCGTCGCCGGCGGCGCGGTACGCCTGGGCGAGCGCGGCGTGCACGTCGGTGCGCTCGGCGAGGGTGGCGGCGGCATGCACGTGGATGCGGGCGCGGGGGTCGGCGAACGCCACGCGGCCGGCGGCCACCTCGACGTGCGGGGCCGCCCCGCCGGCGAGAGCGTCGGCCATGGTGAGGCCCGCTGCCGCGAGCACCACGTCGACGCGGCCGTCGACGCTCACCGAGACCGCCTGCAGGAGACGCCGCTCCGCGTCGGCGAGCCGGTCGAGATGGGAGAAGACGGCGGTGACCGCGGGCACCGGGGGGAGCGGGTCGGGAAGGGCGGACAGACCCGCGCGCTGCGCCGGCGTGAGAAGCGACGTCACCTGCGCGATGGCTTCCTGGTCGTCCGCGAGTGCCGTGCACAGGCGCATCGCGACGTGCGGGGCGACGGGACGGGCGGTGCGTCGCAGCATGCTCAGGACCGAGACCGCTGCCGCAGCGGGAGTGCTCGCACTCGTCACCGTCATCACCGCATCGCACCTCCGTGAGGGTCTGCGTCGACCCCGGCGCCGATTATGTTACCAACCCTTACAAAGTAGTCCACCACGGCGTTGTTGCGGTTGTGTATCGACCGCGGCACGGCTCCGTGACGGGTGCGCATCACTCGCGATCTCGGGTCGTCGCCACCAGGATGTCGTGAAGGGCGGCGACGGCGATCCCCGGCGCCGCGACGCCCGCGACGAAGCCGTCCGGCCGTACGAGGTACAGTCGGTCGGCGGCGAGGCGGCCGAACGGGTCGCGCGCATGTGACTGGGGGGCGATCCCGAGCGCCTGCGCCGCGCGCTCGACGATCGGTCGGTCCACGCCGTACCCGTGAAGCTGCCAGGTGAACGCGCGCAGCGAGTCGAAGTTGTCGCCCGTCCAGGGCAGTCGACGACCGAGCACGGCGTCGCGCCGGCGGGCGCCGGGCATCCGGTAGCGGATCCGCGTCTGCGACAGGTAGCCGTACAGACGTTCGCCGCGCGCGGCGCGGGGGAGGAGGCGCACGGCGGGCGGTCCGACGAGCGGCACCACCCGCGTGCGGACGAAGTGGGCGATCGCTCCGCGCGAGGTGATCCGGGAGAACAGGGCATCGGTCGTGCGGACGAGGCGCGCCGCCACGGGCCGGCGTTCGTGCTCGTACTCGTCGAGCATCGACTCGGGCGCCTCGCCGGAGATCACCTGCGCGAGCTTGCATGCGAGGTTGTGGGCGTCCTGGAGACCGGTGTTCATGCCCTGGGCGCCGACCGGGGAGTGCACGTGCGCCGCGTCCCCCACAAGGAAGACCACCCCGTCGCGGAAGCGCGCGGCGAGTCGGTGGTGCGTGCGGTACCTCGAGAACCACGCCGATCGCGCGTAGTGGACGCCGAACCTTGCCGCGAGCATCCGCTTCACGCGCTCCTCGACCGCCGCGTCGGTGGCGTCGTCGGAGTCGTCCGCGATCCCGAGGAGTCGGTGGTGACCCTTCTCGCCCATCGGGAAGGCCAGCAGGAGGTCGTCGCCCTCGATCCGCAGGTTGACGCCTTCCTCGACGAGCCCACTCGCATCGAGGGCGTCGGCGACGAAGTACGACAGCGGGCTGGTCGTGCCCTCGAAGGGGATGCCTCGGATCCTCCGCACCGTCGATGAGGTGCCGTCCGCACCGATCAGCCAGTCGGCCTCCACGACGGTCCTGCCCTCCGGACCCGCGACCTTCGCGGCGATCGGTGCCCGGCCGGGCGGGTCGAGCGACACGAGCTGGTGCTCCCACAGGATCGTGCCGCCGAACGAGAGGAACGCGTCGCGGAGGATGCGCTCGTTGCGGCTCTGCTCGAGCACGAAGACGCCGGGAAAGGGCGTGACGGTGCGCCCCAGGTCGGACAGGGGCACCGATCCGAACACGCGTCGCCCGTACCCCGGGCGGATCGCCGGTGCCGGGGTCGCCTCGTCGAGGACGCGCGGCGCCAGTCCGAGCTGGTCGTACAGTTCGAGTGACCGCGCCTGCAGTGCCAGGGCGCGCGATTCGCGCGTCGGTCCTTCCTTGCCGTCGATCACGACGACCCGCGCGCCGAGGCGGGCGAGGCAGGTCGCCGCCATGAGCCCGCTCGGACCTGCGCCCACGACGATCACGTCGGCGGAGGCATCCATTCCCCCACTCTGGCACCGTCCGGCGTGAACCGTCAGCCGTGCATGGGCCCCTGTCGCCCCTAGGCTCGAACGGTGATGACCGTGACCCTGCACGACGACGCGGTGCTGCGCGAGGCGCGCCCCGGCGACGAGGTCGGCATTCTGCGCCTCATCCACGCCCTCGCCGTCTACGAGCGAGAGCCGGACGCCGTCGAGAACACCGTCGAAGCCCTGACGGAGAGCCTGTTCGGAGCGGATCCGCGGGTGTTCACCCACGTGGTGGAGCGCCACGGGACGATCGTCGGCATCGCCATGTGGTTTCTGACCTATTCGACGTGGACCGGTCGTCATGGGATCTGGCTGGAGGACCTCATCGTCGACGCGGAGCAGCGGGGCCGAGGGTACGGGCGGGCGCTCATCGCGTCGCTCGCGGCTGTCTGCGTGGAGCGCGGATACTCGCGCCTCGAGTGGACGGTGCTGGACTGGAACGCGCCGTCGATCGCGTTCTATCGATCACTCGGCGCTGTTCCGATGGACGAGTGGACGACCCAGCGGCTGGCGGGCGACGACCTCGCCGCGCTCGCAGGGTCTGCGGGCTGATCGAAAGGCGCTCGCCGTGTCGGTGAGCCCGTGCCGGCCCGACCTCCTCGGCAGCCGGGGCTTGTGGCGCGACGGGTCGCTCGGGATGATCTGAGTCGTGACCACCCCGCAGAGCGACGGGCCGGATGCCGCGTCCCCGGCGAAGGTGCCGCCGCGATGGTTCCTCCGCTCGGCGCGGTCGGCCGACGGACGCGAGGCATCGTGAGGGCGGCCCGCGACCGGTCTTCCCGACGCACGGCGTCTACGCGGCCCAGCCGCGGGCGACACCTGTTCTCACGCTCGACGGTGATCACGCTGGCGATCGCGTGGAGCACGACGATCGTGTTCCTCACCGTCGGGCACGAATGGGTGACCCACCCGGCGAACGCTGCCGTCGCCGTCGCCTGCTTCGTGATGATCCTCGGCGCGATCATGGTCGCCGCGTTCGGCGTCGTCCGTCACGCGGAGCACCTGGCGGAGACGGTCGGAGAGCCGTTCGGCACGCTGATCCTCACGCTGACCGTCGTCGTGATCGAGGTCGTGCTGATCGCCTCGATCATGCTCGGCCCCGGGGGATCGGCCACGATCGGCCGGGACTCCCTGTTCGCGGTCATGATGATCATCGTCAACGGCGTGCTCGGCCTCACCATCCTCCTGGGGGCGCTGAGGTTCGGCCCGCAGCGCTACAACATGGAGGGCGCGTCGATCTACCTGGCGATGATCGCGGCGCTGTCGCTGTGCACGCTCGTACTGCCCAGCTTCCTCAGCTCCACGGATGACGGCAGCCTCGTTCCGCTGCAGTCGATCGGCCTCGCGCTGCTGTCGGCCGCGCTGTACGCCTTCTTCCTCTTCATGCAGACCGGCACCGACCGGGCGCTCTACCTTCAGCCCCTTCCCGAGCCTTCCGTCGACCGGACGCCGCCAGGACCGGCGGAGCGGGAGAAGGCCTCCGCCGGCGAGCTCACGGCGCGCACGGTGCTGCTCGTCGCCACGGTGCTGCCGATCGTCCTGCTCGCCCACGACCTCGGGATCCTGGTGGACCGCGGCATCGAGATCACCGGAGCCCCCGTCGCTCTCGGCGGCGTGATCATCGCGATCATCGTGTTCACGCCCGAGGCGATCACCGCCGTCCGCGCAGCGCTGGCCGACGAGAATCAGCGGGCGCTCAACCTCGGTCTCGGCGCGTTCGTCTCGACCGTGGGGCTGACCATTCCCGCGATCCTCGTGATCGGGCTGGTCACCGGTCAGCCCGTCATACTCGGAGAGTCGCCCGCCAACATGGTGCTCATCTGCATCACCCTCGTGATGACCCTGATCACCTACTTCGCACCGCGGACCACGGCGGTCCACGGCGCGGTGCACCTCATGCTCTTCGGCGTCTACGGAATCCTCCTGTTCGCGCCCTGAGTCTCCTGCGGGCCGGAGCGACGATCGTCGCTGCGCACCCTGGTGACGGCTCCGACCGCGAAGCTAGGGTCGAGATCATGACCGATGCCGACGCCTCGCTCCCGTTCTCCGACACCCGCGACTTCGATGACGCCTCGCGCGGCTTCATCGGCCGCCTCGATCCGAACGTCGTTCGCAACGCGGAAGGCCGAGTCGTCTGGGACAACGACTCCTTCGCATTCCTGAAGGGCGACGCTCCGCCCACCGTGCATCCCAGCCTGTGGCGCCAGTCGCAGCTGGTCGCGATGGACGGGCTCTTCCAGGTCACCGACGGCATCTATCAGGTGCGCGGCCTCGACCTCTCCAACATCTCGTTCATCGAGGGCGACACCGGCGTGATCGTGATTGACCCGCTCATCTCCGTGGAGACCGCGGCCGCGGCCATCGGCCTGTATCGCAGCCACCGTGGCGATCGTCCGGTGTCGGCGGTCATCTACACCCACAGTCACGTGGACCACTTCGGCGGGGTGAAGGGGGTCGTCAGTCAGGAGGAGGTGGATGCCGGCATCCCGGTCATCGCTCCCGAAGGCTTTCTCGAGCACGCCATCGCGGAGAACGTCTACGCCGGCACGGCGATGGCGCGCCGCGCCGGCTACATGTACGGCGCCGTCCTCCCACGGGGTCCGGAGGGCAGCGTGGGCGCCGGACTCGGCCAGAGCCCGTCGCAGGGAACCGTCTCGCTCATCGCGCCGACCGACTACGTCTCGAAAACGGGGGAGGAGCGCACGCTCGACGGCGTGCGCATCGTCTTCCAGATGGCGCCCGGCACCGAGGCGCCCTCCGAGATGCACTTCTACTTCCCCGACCGCAAGGCCCTGTGCATGGCCGAGAACGCCACCCACACCCTGCACAACCTGCTCACCCTCCGTGGCGCGCTCGTCCGGGACCCCCACATCTGGGCGCAGTACCTCAGCGAGGCGATCGAGACGTGGGGCGACGAGGCCGAGGTCGTGTTCGCCTCCCACCACTGGCCCACGTGGGGGCGCGACGACATCCTGGAGTTCCTCGGACTGCAGCGCGACCTGTACGCGTATCTGCACGACCAGACCCTCCGGCTGATCAACAAGGGCCTGACGGGTTCCGAGATCGCGGAGGAGTTCCGGATGCCTCCGGCCCTCGAAGCCGCCTGGCACACGCACGGCTACTACGGCTCGGTCAGCCACAACGTGAAGGCGATCTATCAGCGCTACATGGGCTGGTACGACGGCAACCCGGCGCGGCTCTGGCAGCACACGCCCGAGGCCGCGGCGACCCGCTACGTCGAGTTCATGGGCGGTGCGGATGCCGTCGTCGAGAAGGCGCGCGCGTCGTTCGAGTCCGGCGACCTCCGCTGGACTGCCCAGGTGCTCGACCATGTCGTGTTCGCCGAGCCCGACCACGTCGGGGCCAAGGCGCTGCTCGCCGAGGCGCTCACCCGACTCGGGTTCGGTTCGGAGAACGGCACCTGGCGCGCCGCGTTCCTCGCCGGAGCGCAGGAGCTCACGACGGGCAACTTCGGCACCCCGACCGCGACCAGCTCCGCCGACATCCTCGGGGCGCTCCCGCCGGAACTGCTCCTCGACGCCATCGCGATCCAGATCGACGGACCGAAGGCCTGGGACCTCGACATCGCGACGCGGTGGCACTTCCCCGACACCGGTCAGACCTTCCGCGTCACGTTGCGAAACGGCGTCTTCGTCGTCGTCGAGAACGGCAAGGGCGACGTGACGTTGACGCTCACCGCGCCACAGTCGTCGATCGCCGGGATCGCGTCGGGCGACGTCGCGGCGGCGCTGGCTGCGGGCCTCACCCTCGACGGCGATGCGTCGGTGCTGCAGACGGTTCTCGGTGTCCTCGACCCGGGCGATCCCGCGTTCGACATCGTCCTGCCCTGACGGATCCCGTCAGACCATCCGGACTAGGGCGTGATGACGTCGCCCGAGTCTCGCCGGTACACCAGCCGCAGTTCGACACCGTCCTCGGTGGGCCTGCTGTACACCCAGACGGGTCGCCAGTCCAGTGGGGTCGGACCGAGCTGAGTCGGCTGTTCGGACAGCCCCATCTGCTCGACGAGTTGATGAGCCTTCTGACCTTCGGCCGGACGAATCGTCACGTACGTCGTGACCCTGTCGTTCGAGCGTTCGATCCGAGGTTCTCCCACGATCGCTGCGCCTGCCGGCGCCGTGATCAGCCACGACGGCGGCACGGCGTCCTTCGTGGTCCAAAGTCCGAGGACCTGGCAGATGACGTAGCCGCCGACGATGATCAGGGCGATCGTCCACGCGATGATGCGTCGGTCCTTCGTGTCCAGGGGCCGCGGCGCGCCCTCGGCGTCGGTGTGGTCGTGTGCCGTCAACAGGGTCTCCCTCGCTCCCGCCCCTCCATGCGTCGCTGCGCGCCGCTCGGAGGCTCCGGCGGGTGGGGGCCGGCACGATGCGAAACGGCCGCCCCTTCGGGACGGCCGTTTCGTCTTGTGCCCCCGACAGGAATCGAACCTGCGACCTTTGGTACCGGAAACCAACGCTCTATCCCCTGAGCTACGGAGGCGTGCCGATCGAGATTACCACCCGGAGAGGGCGTCGCCGTGCCGTCAAGGGGCGACGAGGTCCTCGTCGAGCGGGGCGTCGGCGATGACATCCGTCGCGTCGATCATGCCGTCGAGCGCCTGCGCGACCCGCTCGGCGAGGTAGGCATGGCCGTCCGTGGACGGATGGTCGCGTCCGGTCGGACCCGTGTCGATCACGTCGAGGTAGTTCGCCTCGGTGATCCAGCCCTCGGCGAGGGGGGAGATGTACCACCAGCCGCGCGCATCGGCGAGCTCGGCGAGGTCGCGGTCGATCCGCGCGGTGGCGGGCTCGACGGGGAGCACCTGCGGCGACGGGCCGAGGATGACGATGGCCGCCTCGGGATAGAGCGACTGGAGTGCGTTCCATACGCCGGTCACGGCATCCCGATACCCCTCCGCCGGCAGTCGGCGGTCGTTGATCGAGCCCTCGACGATGATCAGATCGGGGTCGAGGGCGGGGTCGAGGGCGGCGACGCGCTCTGAGTACGAGCCGCCGTCGAGTCCGGGCTTGAGGTAGCCGCTGCCGCGGACGCCGTCGACGATGGTCTCCCACCCCAGGTCGTCGCCGAGGCGGTAGGCGAAGCCGAGCGTCGGGACGATCGCGGCGGAGCCGTAGACCCACGAGTCGCCGAACACGAGCAGACGCGGCTCGTCGGGCAGTTCGAGCGCCGCCGGCACGACCACCGCGGCCGACTCCTCTTCTGCGGCGACGGGAGCCGAGGGCGTCACGCCCCACGGTCGCCACACCCCGAGCGCGCACACGGCGGCGACGGCGAGCGCGGCGCCGACGAGCGGCAGCCACGGACGCCGTGCGCGGGGGCGTCCGGGCGCGTGCATGGAGAGAGGGTACGTCACGAATCCCCGCCTCCTCGCAATCGCGTGGAAACGTGTGGAAACGCCGAGCGAATCCTGAGCGATCGGCGCGATCGCGGGGCCTCTGCGGGCCTCTGTGCACACGCGCAGGAAGCGGCCTCTCCGGCATGCGAGGATACTTCGGTGCAACGCGTCGTGACCGCCGAACTGGACCTCGATCTGGGGTCGTCCGTCGACCTCATCTTCCAGATCTCGGCGGCCCAGGCGGTGCCCCTGGTCAGTGAGCAGCTGACGTTCACGCAGGGCGAGCGCGTGTACACGCCGACGGAGATCGTCGACCAGTCGGGCAGCCGTCTGCATCGCCTGATGGGCGAGTCCGGCCGGCTCGAAGTGCGCTACGAGGCGACCGTCGAGGGTCAGGCCGCCACGAGCCGCACGAGCGACCTCGAAGCCATCACCTACCTGCGCCCGAGCCGGTACTGCCAGTCCGACGAGGTCTTCCAGCAGGCCCGTCGTCAGTTCAAGGGGCTGCAGGGGCACGACCTCATCGCGGCGGTGTCCGAGTTCGTTGCGACGAGCACCACGTACACGCCCGGTCTCAGTCAGGGCACCGACAGCGCGGTGACGACCCTGATGACGGGGCAGGGCGTCTGCCGCGACTACGCGCACGTCGTGATCGCGCTGCTGCGCGCCATGGACATGCCGGCGCGATACGCCGCGTGCTTCGCTCCCGGCCTCCAGCCGATGGACTTCCACGCCGTCGCCGAGGCGTATCTCGACGGCGCCTGGTACGTCATCGACGGCACGCGCCTGGCGAATCGCCGCTCGCTCGTGCGCATCGCGACGGGGCGGGATGCCGCGGACTGCGCCTTCCTCAGCTACCACGGCGGCTACGTCGGGCTCCAGCGGATGCGCGTCGACGCGTGGGTGGTTCCGGACGACCTGGAGGGGGCAGGCGGGCTCGGCGCGACGACGCTGGACGGGCTCGAGACGCCGGCCGCGGCATCCGATCCCTCCGCGGACGACTTCCTCGAGCTCGTGCAGCTCGCCTGAGCAGTAGTATCAGTTCTTGTTTATATCAGTGAAGGCTGATATAAATGGGCTGTGCACGCCCTCGACATCCTCGGCGATCCCGTCCGCAGACGTCTGATCGAACTGCTCGCCCACGGCGATCAGTCGTCCGGAGCGCTCACCGACGTCGTCCGCGCCGAGTTCGGGATCAGCCAGCCGGCCGTCTCGAACCACCTCCGCGTGCTGCGCGACGCGGGGTTCGCGCGCAGCGTCCCCGCGGGGTCGCGGCGAATCTACTCGCTGTCCGGCGACCGCATGACCGAGGCGCAGGCCTGGGTCGACGAGCAGCTGGGCTTCTGGACCAATCGCCTCGACGCGCTCGACACCGAGCTGCTGCGGGGCCGCAAGGAGGAACGATGAACGCCGCAGACCCCTTCGTGCGCGCTCTGACAGGCGACGGATCCGCCCAGGCGATCACGCTGATCCGCACCTTTCGGGCGCCGGTCGCCGAGGTGTGGGACGCGATCACGGCTCCCGAGCGCATCGCCCGGTGGTACGGCACGATAACCGGGCCGACGCCGTCGCGTCCGGGTGACTCCTTCATGGTCGACCTCGGGGGAGGGATGCTCCGCCGTGCCGTGCTGGAGAGCTGCGACGCGCCGCAAGGGCTGACGTACACCTGGTGGTCCGGCGACGACGACCCCGGCCTCGTGCGCATCCGCCTCGATCCCGACGGCGCCGGAACGCGGCTCACCGTGCAGCACGACCGGCTGCGCCCGCATCGGATGCTCCAGTACGGCGAGGGGTGGGAGCAGAACCTCGTCGCCCTCGCGGAGGTCGTCGGCGCACAGGTCGAGGACGCCGGTGGACGGGCCCCCCGGCGATGGGAGCTGCTGCGCGCGCACCCGCTGGTGCTCGAGCGCGTGATCGAGGCACCCGTGCGCGCCGTGTGGGATGCCTGGGCGGGCGCCGACGGCCTCTCCGCCTGGTGGTGGAATCACTGGGACGACGTGGCGATCGTGGCGGACGTCCGCCCCGGGGGGCGCTACCGGATCGAGGCATCCCGCCACGGGATCGCGGTCTCGGGCGAGTACCTCGCCGTCGAGCCCGAACGGCGGCTCGCCTTCACGTGGGTATGGAGCGACGCCGACGGCGACTCCCGCGACGAAGCGGTCGACGTGGCGTTCGAGGCGACCGGCGACGGCGCCACCGCAGTGACGGTGCGTCACACCGGACCGTGGGACGACGACGCGCCGGCGGACTCGTACCGCCAGGGGTGGGACTTCGTGCTGGCCGAGCTCGCCGGGCGCCTCGGCTGACGGAAGGCGCCCCCGCCACGCGAACTAGACTGGTGCGGTTATGAATCCCGAAGCCCTCTCCGCCGCTCTGCTCGCCGTCGTCGCCCCTCTCGCCGAGGCGCGACGCCCCGGTGCGGGCGATGGCCTGACGGCTGCCGACCTGCCGCTCGACCGACCGAAGAACCGCGATCACGGCGACTGGGCGTCCAACGCCGCCCTCAAGCTCGCCAAGGTGGTCGGTGCGAACCCGCGCGAGTTCGCCGGCGAGATCGCCGCCGGTCTCGAGTCCATCGACGGCGTTGCGAGCGTGGAGGTCGCCGGTCCCGGCTTCATCAACATCCGGCTCGATGCCGCCGCCGCCGGCGCACTCGCGAAGACGATCGTCGACGCCGGCGTCGCGTTCGGCACCAACGACACCCGAAGCGACGAGATCATCAACCTCGAGTTCGTCTCGGCGAACCCGACCGGACCGATCCATCTCGGCGGCACCCGGTGGGCCGCCGTGGGTGACTCGCTCGCCCGCATCCTCTCGGCGCAGGGCGCGCAGGTCACGCGCGAGTACTACTTCAACGACCACGGCGCCCAGATCGACCGGTTCGCGCGCAGCCTCGTCGCCGCGCACGCGGGTGAGCCGACGCCCGAGGACGGCTACGGCGGCGGCTACATCGTCGACATCGCACGACGGGTCGCGCTCGCCTACGACGGCGACATCGACGCCCTCGACGCCGACGCCAAGCAGGAGGCGTTCCGCTCGCTCGGCGTGGGCTTCATGTTCGACGAGATCAAGAAGAGCCTCCACGACTTCGGCGTCGACTTCGACGTCTACTTCCACGAGAACGACCTGCACGAGTCGGGCGCCGTCGCGCGGGCCGTCGATCGCCTCCGCGAGCAGGGTCACATCTTCGAGGACGAGGGCGCGGTGTGGCTGCGCTCGACGACATTCGGCGACGATCGCGATCGCGTGGTCATCCGATCGAACGGCACGCCGGCGTACATCTCGGGCGACCTCGCGTACTACCTCGACAAGCGCGAGCGCGGCTTCAATCGCTGCATCATCATGCTCGGCGCCGACCACCACGGCTACGTGCAGCGCATGATGGCGATGTGCGCCGCGTTCGGCGACGAGCCGGGCGTCAACCTGCAGATCCTCATCGGGCAGATGGTGAACCTCGTGAAGGACGGCCAGCCGATGCGCATGTCCAAGCGCGCCGGGACCGTCGTCACGCTCGAGGATCTCGTCGAGATCGTCGGCGTCGATGCCGCTCGCTACGCGCTCGTGCGCAGTTCCGCGGACTCGAACCTCGACGTCGATCTCGACGTCCTGCAGAAGCGCACCAACGACAACCCGGTCTTCTACGTGCAGTACGCGCACGCCCGCACGCACAACGTCGGGCGAAACGCCGCGGCATCCGGTGTCGACCGCTCCGAGTTCGCGCCCGAGCTCCTCGTGCACGAGACCGAGTCGGCGCTCCTCGGGGCGCTGCAGGAGTTCCCGCGAACGGTCGCGTTCGCCGCCGAGGTGCGCGAGCCCCACCGCGTCGCCCGGTACCTCGAGGAGCTCGCGGGCCTTTACCACCGCTGGTACGACAATTGCCGGGTGATCCCGCTCGGCGACGAGCCCGTCGAGGCGGTGCACCGCACCCGCCTGTGGCTGAACGACGCCACCGGTCAAGTGCTGCGCAACGGGCTCGACCTGCTGGGCGTGAGCGCGCCGGAGCGGATGTAGCCGTGAGTGCTGACGACCAGGCCACACAGCAGCTGCCCGACTGGGAGCACACCCAGGCGCCCAAGCGCCGGTGGTGGCCGTGGCTGGTCGCCTTCGCCATCGTCGTGGTCCTGGCGATCGTCGCCTGGTTCGCCGCCGAGGCCATCGCCCGCGACCTCGTCTCGCGCACGATCGAGGGCGAGGTCAGCGAGCGGCTGTCGCTGCCGGCCGACCACGAGGTCGACGTCGAGGTTGCGGGGATGATGATCCCGCAGCTCATCGGCGGGAGCCTGACCGAGGTGACCGTGTCGTCCGACGACGTGCCCGTCGGTGCGTTCGAGGGAGACGTGACGATCACGGCGACCGATGTGCCGATCCGCGAAGGCGCCGACATGGGCGGTGCCACCGCGACGGTCACGCTCGACGAGGCCCAGCTCCAGGGGCTCCTTTCGACGATCGACGGATTCCCCGCCGAGTCGGTCGGCCTCGCCGAGCCCGACGTCACGATGGCGACCGAGCTTCAGGTCTTCGGCGTGGGGTTCCCCGTCGGGGTCTCCATGACTCCATCGGTGACGGACGGCGATATCGTGCTCACGCCGACGTCGTTCGAGCTCGCGGGCGCCCAGATCGACGCCGGGCAGCTCTCGCAGCAGTTCGGCGCGCTCGCCGACGTGGTGGTGCGCGACTGGACCGTGTGCCTCGCGCAGTACATCCCCGCCGGCGTGACGATGACGGATGTGCGCGTGGACGGCGACGTGCTGGTCGCGGATGCCGACGTGGACGGCGCGATCGTGAACGACCCCGCGCTCCAGGCGAACGGCACCTGCGGCTGACGCATTTCGCCCGCCGTCACACATCACGGAGGCGGCATGGGCTGTGCCCTAGACTGCAAGGACCGCCCGGCGCGTGAACTCTCCGGCCGCGGCATTCGCGCCGATCCGGTCGTCCGGGCGGCCCAGCGCCGAAGCTCGAACCGATTGGTCCTCCCCGTGTCCGCCCCTTCGCAGTCCCGCACCCTGGCACCGGCATGGCTCGTCGAGCCGGACGACGCCAACGCGCTCGCTCCGCTCGTGTGGCCGGCCAACGCGGTGCGCGACGACGACGGCGCGCTCCGCCTCGGCGGCATCGCCGCGACCGATCTCGCCGACCGCTTCGGCACGCCGCTGTGGGTCCTCGACGAAGACGAGGTGCGCGCCACGGCGCGGCGCACGCTCGACGCCTTCCGTGCCGCGGCCGCGCTCCACGGCGTGCAGGCGCGCGTCTACTACGCGGGCAAGGCGTTCCTCAGCTCCGAGGTGGTCCGCTGGGTGACCGACGAGGGTCTCGCCGTCGACGTCTGCACCGGCGGCGAGCTCGCTCTCGCGCTGGCGGCCGGCGCCGACCCCGCGCGGCTCGGCTTCCACGGCAACAACAAGAGCGTCGCCGAGCTCGAGGCCGCAGTCTCGGCCGGCGTCGGCTCGATCGTCATCGACAGCCTCATCGAGATCGAGCGCCTCGCCGCGATCGTCGGCCGTCGTGGTGTGCGCCAGTCCGTTCTGCTGCGGGTGAACAGCGGAGTCCATGCCGAGACGCACGACTTCCTCGCGACGGCGCACGAAGACCAGAAGTTCGGCTTCACGCTCACGGATGCCCCGGCCGCCGTCGCTCGTATCCGCGAGCTCGACGGCCTCGAGTTCGTGGGCCTCCATTGCCACATCGGCTCGCAGATCTTCGGCACCGCCGGGTTCGAGGAGTCGGCGTCGCGCATCGTCGAGCTCCACGCCGAGCTTCGCGAGGGAGGGGAGATGCCCGTCCTCAACCTCGGGGGCGGTTTCGGCATCGCCTATACCTCTGTCGACGATCCGACGCCGATCGAGCAGCTCGCCGTCGGCATCGCCGAGGCCGTCGCCCGCCAGTGCTCCGTGCGCGGCATCCCGATGCCGAACCTGGCGTTCGAGCCCGGCCGGGCCATCGTCGGCCGTGCCGGGGTGACACTGTACGAGGTCGGCACGACCAAGCCGGTCGAGGTCGACGGCGGCGCGCAGCGCCTGTACGTCAGCGTCGACGGCGGCATGAGCGACAACGCGCGTCCCGCGCTCTACGGCGCCGAGTTCTCGGCGCGGATCGCGTCCCGCGCGAGCACGGCGGCGCCGGCGCTCGTCCGGGTGGTCGGAAAGCACTGCGAGTCCGGCGACGTGGTCGTCGACGCCGAGTACCTCCCCGGCGACGTCGCGCCCGGCGACCTGCTGGCCGTGCCCGCGACCGGGGCGTACTGCTTCTCGCTCGCGAGCAACTACAACTACGTCCCCCGCCCGCCGGTCGTGGCGCTGCGCGGGGGAGAGGCGCGGATCATCGTGCGCGGCGAGTCGATCGACGACCTGCTCGTGCGCGACGCCGGCCTCACCCGAACCACCACGGAAGGGATCGCATGACCGACTACCGCCGCCTCCGCGTCGCGCTTCTCGGCGCCGGCGCCGTCGGCTCCCAGGTCGCCGCACTGCTCCGGCAGCACGCGGACGAACTCGCCGACCGCGCAGGAGCGCGCCTCGAGCTCGTCGGGATCGCCGTGCGCGACCTCGACGCGCCCCGCGACGTCGAGCTCCCTCGCGAGCTGCTGACGACCGACGCCGAGTCGCTCATCGTGGGCGCCGACATCGTCATCGAGCTCATGGGCGGCATCGAGCCGGCGCGCAGCTATCTGCTGCAGGCGATCAACTCGGGCGCGGACGTCGTCACGGCGAACAAGGCGCTGCTGGCGACGTACGGCCCCGAGATCTTCGACGCAGCCGATCAGGTCGGCGCCGAGGTGTACTACGAGGCAGCCGCGGCCGGGGCGATCCCGATCATCCGGCCGCTGCGCGATTCGCTCGCCGGCGACCGCGTGCAGCGCATCATGGGGATCGTCAACGGGACGACGAACTACATCCTCGACCGCATGGACACCGAGGGCGCCGAGTTCCTCGACGTGCTCGGCGACGCCCAGCGGCTCGGCTACGCCGAGGCCGACCCCACCGCCGACGTCGAGGGCTACGACGCCGCGCAGAAGGCGGCGATCCTCGCGAGCCTCGCCTTCCACACGACGGTCCCCCTCGAGTCCGTCCACCGCGAGGGCATCACCGCGATCGACAAGTCGATGATGGATGCCGCGCGCCACGCCGGCTACGTCATCAAGCTCCTCGCCGTGTGCGAGCGGCTGAACGACGAGTCCGGCGAGGCGATCTCGGTCCGTGTCTACCCGGCCCTGATCGACCGGTCCCACCCTCTGGCGAGCGTGCACGGGGCCAACAACGCCGTCTTCGTGCAGGCCGAGGCCGCGGGCAACCTCATGTTCTACGGCGCGGGCGCCGGCGGCGTGCAGACCGCCTCCGCCGTGCTGGGCGACGTCGTCTCGGCGGCGCGCCGTCACATCGCGGGTGGCGTCGGCGTGGGCGAGTCCACGTTGGCCAACCTGCCGATCGTCCCGGTCGGACGCGTCACGACGCGCTACCAGATCACGCTCGAGGTCGACGATCAGCCGGGCGTGCTGGCGACGGTCGCGGGCACGCTGAGCGAGGGCCGCGTGTCGATCGCGACCGTCGAGCAGACCGTCGTTCAGGAGTCGAACGGCGCGCCCGGCGTCGCGCGGCTCGTGATCGGCACTCACAAGGCTTTGGAGCAGGACCTCAGCGAGACGGTCGACCGTCTCGCCGCGAGCGGCGTCGTCGAGCGCGTCGTCTCGGTTCTGCGTGTGGAAGGAGACTGAGATGGCACATGTCTGGCAGGGAGTCCTGCGCGAGTACGCGGATCGTCTGGGCGTCACGGATGCCTCGACCGTCGTCACCCTCGGCGAGGGCGGCACGCCGCTGCTGCCGGCCCCGTCGCTGTCGCGACGCACCGGTGCCGACGTCTGGGTGAAGTACGAGGGAATGAACCCGACCGGGTCGTTCAAGGACCGCGGCATGACCGTCGCCGTATCGCGTGCGATCGAGCACGGCGCGAAGGCCGTCATCTGCGCATCCACCGGCAACACGTCGGCCTCGGCGGCCGCGTATGCGGCGCATGCCGGGATCACCGCGGCCGTGCTCGTCCCCGAGGGCAAGATCGCGATGGGCAAGCTCAGCCAGGCGGTGGCGCACAACGGGCAGCTCATCCAGATCCGCGGCAATTTCGACGACTGCCTCGAGATCGCCCGCGAGCTCGCGGACAACTACCCCGTGCACCTCGTGAACTCGGTGAACCCCGATCGAATCGACGGTCAGAAGACCGCCGCGTACGAGGTCGTCGAGACGCTCGGCGACGGCCCCGACTTCCACTTCATCCCGGTCGGCAACGCCGGCAACTACACGGCCTACTCCCGCGGCTACCGCGAGGAGGTCGAGCGCGGCGTCTCCACGCGAGTCCCGCGCATGTTCGGCTTCCAGGCCGAGGGCTCGGCTCCGCTCGTGCGGGGCGAGGTCGTGAAGAACCCCGAGACGGTCGCCAGTGCCATCCGGATCGGCAACCCCGCGTCGTGGGATCTCGCGCTCGAGGCGCGGGACGCCACCGACGGCTACTTCGGCGCCATCGACGACACGCGCATCCTCGCAGCGCAGAAGCTGCTGGCCGCCGAGGTCGGCATCTTCGTCGAGCCCGCGTCGGCGATCAGCGTCGCCGGGCTCCTCGACCGCGTCGAGGCCGGCGTCGTGACCCCCGGTTCGCGCGTCGTGCTGACGGTCACCGGTCACGGCCTGAAGGACCCGCAGTGGGCCCTCCGCAACGCCGACGGCAGCCAGGTCGAGCCGACCGTGGTCGACGCGACGACGTCGGAAGTGGCATCCGTCCTGCATCTCGCCCGCGTGGAGACGCCCGCGTGAATGCAGGCGTCGCCCCGGCCCCGGGGCGTCGTGTCGTTGTCCGAGTGCCCGCGACGAGCGCGAACCTCGGTCCCGGCTTCGACACGCTCGGCCTCGCGCTGAGCGTGTACGACGAGCTCGACGTCACCGCCCTCCCCGAGGGCGAGCTCGAGATCGTCGTGTCGGGGCAGGGCGCGGCCGACGTGCCGCGCGACGCGTCGCACCTCGTCGTCCGCGCGATCGCGTACGCATACGAGTCGGTCGGGCGGCGTATGCCGGGGCTCCGGCTGCACGCGCACAACGTGATCCCGCACGGCCGTGGCCTGGGCTCGTCCGGCGCGGCGGTCGTGTCGGGCATCCTCGCGGCCAAGGGGCTTCTCGAGGGCGATGTCGAGTTCGGCCACGACACCCTGCTGCGCCTTGCGACCGAGCTCGAAGGACACCCCGACAACGTCGCGCCGGCCCTGTTCGGCGGCCTCACCATCGCGTGGGTCGATGAGCAGGGACCGCAGCACAAGAAGCTGCTCGTGCACCGCGGCGTCTCGCCGCTGGTGTTCGTGCCGGAGTTCACCATGTCGACCGAGGTCGCCCGCAGCCTGCAGCCCCTGCAGGTGCCCCGCGAGGACGCCGTGTTCAACGTGTCGCGCTCTGCTCTCCTCATCGCCGCGCTCACTCAGAGCCCTGAGCTGCTGCAGGCGGCGACCGAGGACAAGCTGCATCAGAACTACCGCGCGAGCGCCATGCCCGAGACCGACCGACTCGTCCGCGCGCTGCGCGGCGAGGGGTTCGCCGCGGTCGTGTCGGGCGCGGGACCGAGCGTGCTCGTGCTCGCCGACGGGCCCGGTCGCCGGCTCGAGGCCGCGGCCCTGGCGGGTTCGGTGACCGACACCCCGTGGGAGGCTCTCATGCTCGCCGTCGACTTCAAGGGTGGTACAGTGAGGGAGTACGCGGAGGGTTCCACGTAAGTCGTGAATCTGGCCTCCGTTCGCAATCTGCGAAACCCCGCACGACCCCCCATTTCCTGCTGACGGGCTTTGAGCGCCATCGCGGTTCTCGAGCCCATCGAAGGTCCTTGAGTTCGTCGAAGGGTCGGGCAGACGCCTGCTGAGCAGCGCGTCCCGTGCGGTCGTGCAATTCCATTCGTTTGACAAGGGAGAACTCGTGGAGTCCATCTCCGAGATCCAGACCGACGCATCGGCCGACGAGCGCGCGGAAGCGCCCGAGGTCGTCGAGAGCGTCGAGACCACCGCCACGGCTGACGCCCCGGTCGAGGCCCCGGCCGCGTCCGAGGCTCCGGCCGCCGAGCCGGAAGCCGCCGCCGAGGCACCGGTCGAAGAGCCCGCCGCGCCGGTCAAGGCGCCGCGCAAGCGCGCGCCGCGCCGTGCCAAGACGGCCGACGCCGTCACGCCCGAGCCCGTCGTCGAGGCGCCCGCCGAGCAGTCCGAGCCCGCCGCCGAGGCGAGCGAGCCCGCCGAGGCCACCGAGCCCGCCGCCGAGGCGACCGAGGTCGCTGCGGAGACGGCCGAGCCCGCCGAGGCGACCGCGCCGGCCGCCGACGAGACGCCCGCCGACGACGCGCAGGCCGCCGCCGCCGACAGCGAGACCGCAGCGCCCGAGGGTGAGGCCGGCGATGCCGCCGAGCAGAGCGGCGACGAGACCCCGTCGCGCAGCCGCAGCCGCAGCCGCAGCCGCAGCCGCAACCGCAATCAGGGCGGCCAGAACGGCCAGGGCGGCCAGAACGGCCAGGGCGGCCAGAACGGCCAGAGCGGCCAGGCGCAGAACGCCCAGGCGCAGAGCGCCCCGAAGGACAACGCCCCCGCCTCCGATTCGGACGACGACCAGGGCCAGGGTGCGGGTCGCGGCCGCCAGCGCAACAAGCGTCGCGGCGCCACCCAGACCGGCGACGAGTTCGACACCGAGATCGGCGAGGACGACGTCCTCATCCCGATCGCCGGCATCCTCGACGTGCTCGACAACTACGCCTTCGTCCGCACCTCGGGCTACCTGCCCGGCACGAGCGACGTCTACGTCTCGCTCGGCCAGGTCAAGAAGTACAACCTGCGCAAGGGCGACGCCGTGGTCGGCTCGATCAAGCAGCCCCGCGAGGGAGAGCAGTCGAGCCGCCAGAAGTACAACGCGCTCGTCAAGGTCGACGCGATCAACGGCCTGTCGGTCGAGGATGCCGCGACCCGCGTCGAGTTCGGCAAGCTGACGCCGCTCTACCCGCAGGAGCGTCTGCGCCTGGAGACGGCGCCCGAGAAGCTGACCCAGCGGATCATCGACCTCGTCGCCCCGATCGGCAAGGGCCAGCGCGGCCTCATCGTCGCGCCGCCCAAGGCCGGCAAGACGATCGTGCTGCAGCAGATCGCCAACGCCATCGCGACGAACAACCCCGAGGTCCACCTCATGGTCGTGCTCGTCGACGAGCGCCCCGAAGAGGTCACCGACATGCAGCGCACGGTGAAGGGCGAGGTCATCGCCTCGACCTTCGACCGTCCCGCCGAAGACCACACCACCGTCGCCGAGCTCGCCATCGAGCGCGCCAAGCGCCTGGTGGAGCTCGGCCGCGACGTCGTCGTGCTGCTCGACTCGATCACCCGTCTCGGCCGCGCCTACAACATCTCGGCGCCCACCTCGGGCCGCGTGCTCACCGGTGGCGTCGATGCTTCGGCGCTGTACCCGCCGAAGCGCTTCTTCGGTGCCGCGCGCAACATCGAGAACGGCGGATCGCTCACGATCCTCGCGACCGCGCTCGTCGAGACCGGCTCCAAGATGGACGAGGTCATCTTCGAGGAGTTCAAGGGCACCGGCAACAGCGAGCTGCGTCTGTCGCGCCAGCTCGCCGACAAGCGCATCTTCCCGGCCGTCGACGTCAACGCGTCGAGCACGCGTCGCGAAGAGATGCTGCTCTCGACCGACGAGGTCAAGATCACCTGGAAGCTCCGTCGCGCGCTCGCGGGTCTCGACCCGCAGCAGGCCCTCGAGGTCGTGCTCGGCAAGCTCAAGGAGACGCAGTCCAACGTCGAGTTCCTCGTGCAGATGCAGAAGTCGATCCCGGCTCCCACGACCGGTCACGGCGGACGCAGCCACGCGGACGACAACAGCATCCGCTGAGCCTCGGAAGGAACCTGCGTGTTCGATTCCGTCAAGGCGCTGATCGAGGAGCACCGAGCGGTCCAGGAGGAGCTCTCCGACCCCGCCGTGCATGCCGATGCGGGACGCGCCAAGCGGGTCAACCGTCGCTACGCCGAGCTCTCGCGCATCGTCAAGGCGCACGAGGACTGGGTCGCGGCATCCGATGATCTGGAAGCGGCGCGCGAGCTCGCCCGCGAGGACGACGCCATCGCGGCGGAAGTCCCCGCGATGGAGGACGAGCTCGCCGCCGCCCAGGAGCGGCTGCGGCGTCTGCTGATCCCTCGGGATCCGGATGACGCGCGCGACGTGATCATGGAGATCAAGCAGGGCGAGGGCGGCGCCGAGAGCGCCCTCTTCGCCGCGGACCTCCTGCGGATGTACCTGCAGTACGCGGCGTCGAAGGGCTGGAAGACCGAGCTCCTCGAGCGCAACGAGTCCGATCTCGGCGGCTACAAGGACGTCCAGGTCGCGATCAAGGGCTCCAGCACCGACCCCGCGCAGGGCGTGTGGGCGCACCTGAAGTACGAGGGCGGGGTGCACCGCGTGCAGCGGGTGCCGGCGACCGAGTCGCAAGGGCGCATCCACACCTCGACGACGGGCGTGCTCGTCTTCCCGGAGGTCGACGAGCCCGACGAGGTCGAGATCAGCCAGAACGACCTGAAGATCGACGTGTTCCGCTCCTCGGGACCGGGCGGCCAGTCGGTGAACACCACGGACTCGGCGGTGCGCATCACCCACCTGCCGACGGGCATCGTGGTGTCGATGCAGAACGAGAAGTCGCAGCTGCAGAACCGCGAGGCCGGCATGCGCGTCCTGCGCGCGCGCCTCCTCGCGCGCCAGCAGGAGGAGCGCGATGCCGCGGCATCCGATGCCCGCAAGTCGCAGATCCGCGGCATGGACCGCTCCGAGCGCATCCGCACCTACAACTTCCCCGAGAACCGCATCGCCGATCATCGCACCGGTTACAAGGCTTACAACCTCGACCAGGTGATGGACGGCGCGCTCGAGCCGATCGTCGCTTCCGCCATCGAGGCCGACGAAGAGGCGCAGCTGGCCGCACTCGGCTCCGAGGACTGACCCGGACCGGGTCTGGCGCCGCCGCGCGACATCCTCTACCGTCGTCGGGTCGGAAGGATGCCTGTGGCCTCGTACGTCTTCACCGCCGCCGACGGCGCCGCGCTGCACGTCGGCCGCGAAGGGGAAGGGATGCCGCTCCTCGCGCTGCACGGCGGCTACTCGTCCCGCGGCGAGATCGAGGCGATCCTCGAGCTGGTGCTCCCCGACGCGCCGGCGTTCGAACGATGGACACCCGACCTGCCCGGCATGGGCGAGAGCATCGGGACGTCCGTCGAGTCTGCCGAGCAGGTCGTCGACCTGCTGTGCGAGCTCGTCGACGCGGAGTTCGGCGGACGCCCGTTCGTGCTGCTCGGGCACTCTCTCGGGGGATTCCTCGCGCGCGCCGTCGCGGCGCGCCGGGCGTCGCAGGTGAGCGCGGTCGCGCTCCTCTGCCCGCTGCCTGCCGAGCCGATCGCCGAGCCCGGGGGAGTCGTGGCGGTCGAGGCGGGCGCCATCGACGCGTTGGACCCGCGCCGGCGCGCCGAGTTCGAGGGCTACTTCGTCTGGCACACCGCGGAGACGGTTCGTCGGTTCCGCAGCGGTGTCGCGCCGTCGCTGGATGTCTATGACGGCGACATCGTCGGACGGATCATGGAGTCCGCGGACTTCGGGATCCCCGACGCGGCCGACGGCGTCCCCACGCTGGTCGTGCTCGGGCGCCGCGACAGCCTCATCGGGTACCGGGCCCAGGTGGCCGAGGCCGAATCGTGGCCGCGCGCCACGGTGGTGGTCGTCGACGACGCCGGCCACGCGCTCCCGCATGAGAAGCCGGAACTCGTGAAGGCGCTGCTCGCCGACCTCCTCGCGCGCGCGGCGTGAGCGAGGCGGAATCCCTCGGCGCTAGGCTCTGCTCGTGCTCACGTTCCTCATCCGCGCGGCGATCTTCGTCGTCTCCGCAGCGCTCGGCCTCATCGTCGCCGACCTGATCCTGCCGGGGTTCTCCCTCCACTGGGACGACTGGTGGGGCATCGTGCTCGCCGTCGTGATCTTCGCCGTCCTGCAGAGCGTGCTCGCGCCGTGGCTCCTCAAGGTGACCGCCCGGCACGCCAATGCGCTCATCGGAGGCATCGGCCTGCTGTCGACGTTCGTCGCCCTGCTGATCGCCGTGCTCATCCCTGCGGCCGGAATCGGGATCGACGGCCCTGTGGCGTGGATCATCGGCACGCTCATCGTGTGGCTCGTGACCGCGCTGGCGAGCTGGCTGCTGCCCCCGATCTTCATCAAGAGGAAGGTCGACGACCGCCGCGGGCGATGACTCAGATGTGGTACTCGGGCGTCGTCAGGATCGACCGGGTGTCCTCGCCCTGACGGCGCTGACGCGGCTTGGCCGGCACCCCGACGAGGACGCTGTCGGCCGGGGCATCCTTCGTCACCACGGCGTTCGCGCCGACGACGGAGCCCGCGCCGATCGTGACCGGTCCGAGGATCTTGGCGCCGGCCCCGACCGCGACACCGTCTTCGAGGGTGGGATGCCGCTTCCCGCCCTCGCGCTGACGACCGCCGAGGGTCACCCCGTGGTACAGCATGACGTCGTCTCCGACCTCGGCGGTCTCGCCGATCACGACGCCCATGCCGTGGTCGATGAAGAACCGGCGGCCGATGGTGGCGCCGGGGTGGATCTCGATCCCGGTGAGCCAGCGCGTGATCTGAGAGCCCGCGCGGGCGACGAAGCGCACCCTCCGCACCCAGAGGGCGTGCCACACGCGGTGGGCCCAGATCGCGTGCAGACCGGGATACAGGAGCGCGATCTCGGCGCCGCTGCGCGCGGCGGGGTCACGCAGCCGCGCGGCCGTGACGTCTTCGCGCACGCGCGCCACGAACCCGATCCGCTCGCTCACGAGGCCGCCTTCTCGGGCTCGCGCAGGTGCTCGTACAGGGCCGTCGACAGGTATCGCTCGCCGGAGTCGGGGATGATCACGACGATCCGCTTGCCCGCGGCCTCGGGGCGTGCCGCGATCTCGAGAGCCGCCCACACCGCCGCGCCCGCCGACATCCCGCCGAGGATCCCCTCGCGGGTGGCGAGGTCGCGCGCGACCCGGATCGCGTCGTCGAACTCGACGTCGAAGATCTCGTCGATCACCGACCGGTCGAGCACGTCGGGCACGAAGTTCGGCCCGATGCCCTGGATGCGGTGCCCGCCGGCACGGCCCTCCGAGAGCAGGGGGGAGTCCTTGGGCTCGACGATCGCGATCTTCACGTCGGGATTGCGCTGCTTGAGCACCTGGCCGACGCCGGTGATGGTGCCGCCGGTGCCCGAGCCCGCGACGAAGTAGTCGACCCGGCCGTCCGTGTCGCGCCAGATCTCCTCGGCCGTGGTGCGGCGGTGGATCTCGGCGTTGGCCTCGTGCTCGAACTGCCGTGCGAGCACGGCGCCCGGGGTCTCGGCGACGATCCGCTGCGCCGCGTCGACGGCCTCCGTCATCCCCTTGTAGGGATCGGTGAGCACGAGTTCGGCGCCGTAGGCCTTCAGGAGCGTCCGTCGCTCCTTCGACATCGACGCCGGCATCGTGAGGATCACCTTGTAGCCGCGTGCGGCGCCGATGAGGGCGAGGGCGATGCCGGTGTTGCCGCTCGTCGACTCGACGATCGTGCCGCCCGGCTTCAGCTCTCCCGATGCCTCCGCCGCGTTCACGAGGGCGTAGCCCAGCCGGTCCTTGACGCTGGAGCCCGGGTTGTAGAACTCGAGCTTGGCGAGCACCTCACCGCCGAGGCCGTCGGTGAGGGCGTTGAGCCTCACCAGCGGAGTCTCGCCGAATGCGGTCGTGATGTCGGAGTGGATCCCTGGCACGGGTCGCCTTTCTGGAGCGGTCTGGCTCAATCCTCTCGCAGGTTCTCGTACAGCGCCGTCGAGAGGTACCGCTCGCCGAACGAGGGGATGATCACGACGATGTTCTTGCCCTCGGCTTCGGGCCGCGCGGCGATCTGCAGCGCCGCCCAGATCGCGGCGCCCGACGAGATTCCGACGAGGATGCCGTCCTTCACGCCCACGGCGCGGGCGGTGTCGATCGCGTCGGAGAACTCGACGTCGAAGACCTCGTCGATGACACCCTGGTCGAGGATCGCGGGGACGAAGTTCGGGCCGATGCCCTGGATCTTGTGAGGGCCGGGCGTGCCCTTGGTGAGGAGGGGCGAGTCGGCCGGCTCGACGGCGACGACCTTCGCGCCGGGGACGCGCTCCTTGAGCACCTGGCCGACGCCGGTGATGGTGCCGCCGGTGCCGATGCCGGCCACGAAGTAGTCGACGGCGCCGTCGGTGTCGCGGAGGATCTCCTCGGCGGTGGTCTTGCGGTGGATCGCCGGGTTGGCCTCGTTCTCGAACTGCTTCGCGAGCACGGCGCCGGGGATCTCGGCGACGAGCTCCTCGGCCTTGGCCACAGCGCCCTTCATCCCGCCGGCGGGATCGGTGAGCACCAGTTCGGCGCCGTAGCCCTTGAGCAGCAGCCGGCGCTCGATCGACATCGACGAGGGCATCGCCAGCACGACGCGGTAGCCGCGTGCCGCGCCGACCATGGCGAGGGCGATGCCGGTGTTGCCGCTCGTGGCCTCGACGATCGTGCCGCCGGGCTGGAGCTGGCCGGATGCCTCGGCCGCGTCGACGATGGCGATGCCGAGGCGGTCCTTGACGCTCGAGGCCGGGTTGTAGAACTCGAGCTTCGCGAGCACATTCCCGCCGAGGCCCTCCGCGATGCGGTTGAGGCGCACCAGCGGGGTGTTCCCGAAGGCGGAGGTGATGTCGGGGTGGATGCCGGTCATTTCGGGCCTTTCAGCGGAGGTCTGGCGGGTGGGCACCAGCCTAGGGGGGCGAAATGGACGTGAGTCCTTGTATGACGAGGGCCCCGCCACGGGCCGGTAACCTAAGCCGGGCTTAGGCTGGACGAGCCCATGGCTTCACCCGAACATCCCCCCACCGTCGCCGCCGTCCTGCGGCATGCCGTCGCGCGCCTCGCCGAGGCCGGCGTGCCCGATCCCGACGTCGACGCCGAGCTTCTGGCCGCCTTCGTGCTCGGCACCGGGCGCGGGGGAGTGCAGGCGGCCGCGGTGCGCGGCGACGCCGTCGACCCGGCATCCGCGGCCCGTCTCGATGCGCTGGTCGCACGTCGTGCGACGCGCGAGCCGCTGCAGCACATCACCGGCTCCGCCCCGTTCCGCCACCTCGAGCTTCGCGTCGGACCGGGGGTGTTCGTGCCCAGGCCCGAGACCGAGATGGTCGCGCAGCTGGCGATCGATGCGCTCGCGGCCGCGGCATCCCCGTCCCCGATCGCTGTGGACCTCGGCACCGGAAGCGGCGCGATCGCGCTGGCGATGGCGACCGAGGTTCCGCACGCTCGGGTGTTCGCCGCGGAGAACTCCGTCGACGCGTTCGTGTGGACGAAGGAGAACTTCGCGCGGATCGGCGCCGACAACGCCCGGCTCGCGTTCATCGACCTCGAGCACGCCTTCCCCGAGCTCGACGGCACCGTGTCGGTCGTCGCCTCCAACCCGCCGTACGTTCCGGATGCCGCGATCCCGCGCGATCCCGAAGTGCGACTGTTCGATCCTCCCGCCGCGCTGTACGGGGGAGAGGACGGCCTCAACGTCGTCCGCGTCCTGAGCGGCGTCGGGCTGCGACTGGCCCATCCGGGCGGCACGATCGTCATCGAGCACGGCGAGTGGCAGGGGGAGGCGATCCGCGCGATCCTGGCCGCCGACGGCTGGCGTGCGGCATCCACCCACCCGGATCTCACGATGCGCGACCGCGCCACCACCGCGCTGCGTCCCTGACCGCCGTTCGGAGCGTCCGTCCAAGAGCGCGCAACTAGACTGTGCGCGACATGTCCCCCATCTTCGATTGCCGCGATGAGGCGCAGCTGCTCTCCGGCATGCGTCAGGCGCGCCAGGCCATCGGCCGCGGCGAGCTGGTCGTCCTCCCCACCGACACCGTCTACGGCGTCGCCGCCGACGCGTTCAGCGCGAACGCGGTCCAGCGACTCCTCGACGCCAAGGGCCGCACCCGCCAGATGCCGCCGCCGGTGCTCGTCGCGGGGATCGCGACGCTGCGCGCCCTCGTCGCCGAGGTGCCCGAGCCGGTCGAGCGCCTCGTCGAGGCGTTCTGGCCCGGCGGCCTCACCATCGTGCTCCCCTCGCAGCCCTCGCTGTCGTGGGACCTCGGCGACACCCAGGGAACGGTCGCCGTGCGCATGCCGGCGCACCGGATCGCCCTCGAGTTGCTGGAGGAGACCGGACCCCTCGCGGTGTCCAGCGCCAACCTCACCGGCCGGTCCGCGGCCGTCACGCCGGAGGACGCCGAGGGGATGCTGGGCGACAGCGTCGCCGTCTACCTCGGCGACGGCCCGTCCTCGACGGGCGTCGCGTCGACCATCGTCGACGCGACGAGCCTCGTCGGGGGCCAGGAGGCGCTCGTGCGGGTGCTGCGCGAGGGCGCGGTCAGCCGCGAGCAGCTCCGCGAGGTGCTCGGCGACCTGCTCGAGCCCGAGCCCGACCACCCGGCGAGCCCGTGAAGCAGTACGTCTTCACGATCCTCTTCACGGCGGCGATCACGTTCGCGCTCTCGTGGACGGTCTGGCGGCTGAGTCTCAAGTACAAGCTGTACCCCGGCATCCGCGAGCGCGACGTCCACAAGACGCCGACTCCGCGCCTCGGCGGCATCGCCATGTTCCTCGGCGTGGCCGCCGCATTCGTGGTGTCGTCGCAGCATCCGTTCTTCGCGACGATCTGGAACAATCCCGCCCAGGTGTGGGCGATCCTCGGCGCGACGTTCCTCATCGTCCTGATCGGCGTCGCCGACGACATCTGGGATCTCGACTGGATGATCAAGCTGGGCGCCCAGTTCCTCGCCGCGGGGATCATCGCGTGGTTCGGCGAGCTCCAGATCTATTCGCTCCCCATCGGCGGCATCGCGATCGGGTCGAGCTGGATGAGCTTCACCCTCACGGTCTTCTCGATCGTCATCGTGATGAACGCCGTGAACTTCATCGACGGGCTCGACGGGCTCGTCGCGGGCGTGTGCCTCATCGCCAACGCGGTGTTCTTCGCCTACTCGTACATGCTGGTGCGCGATCTCGGCGCGAGCACCTTCTTCAACCTCGCGTCGTTCATCGCGGCCGTGCTCATCGGCACCTGCATCGGCTTCCTCCCGCTCAACTGGAGTCCCGCCAAGCTGTTCATGGGCGACTCCGGGGCTCTCATGCTCGGCCTCCTGATGGCGTGCTCGGCGATCGCGATCACCGGCAACATCACCCCGGCGATGGTCGGCGACAACGACGAGTTCGGGCGCTCCCAGCTGCTCGGCGCGTTCATCCCGATCCTGCTGCCGGTCGTGGTCGTGCTGCTGCCGCTGCTCGACTTCGGCCTCGCGGTCGTGCGACGCATGAGCAAGGGCAAGTCGCCGTTCTCTCCCGATCGCAAGCACCTGCACCATCGGATGCTCGACATGGGCCACTCCGACCGCGACGCGGTCATCATCTTCTACGCCTGGACGGCGATCGTGAGCCTCGCCGTCCTCCTCATGTACATCGGCACGTCCGAAGGCTGGCCCGGGGACTATCTCCTCGGTGTCGCGTTCGGCGTCGTCGGCGCCGCCGCGTGCCTCGTGGTGACGCTTCTGCCGTCGCGGCGGCACACCCCCGCATCCGCCCCCGAGCCCGTCCTGGAGGACGCCGCATGACCCCCAACCCCGTTTCGAGCACCCCCATCCTCCGCACCGTGCTGGTGTGGGCGGGCATCGTCACCGCGGTCCTCGCCGTCGTGGGCGGACTGGTCGGATTCCTCGTCGCCGGCACGACCGGCCTCTGGAGCGCACTGCTCGGCGTGCTGGTCGCGGCCGCATTCCTCGGGATCACGGTGATCAGCATCCTCATCGCCAACCGCTGGTACGGCGATCCGCTGTACGTGCCGGTCTTCTTCGCGATCGTGCTCGGCGGCTGGATCCTGAAGTTCATCGTGTTCTTCGTGATCCTGATCGTGCTGCGGGGCCAGCCGTGGCTCGATCCCGCGGTCTTCTTCGTCGCCGTCGTCGCCAGCATCCTCGCGTCGCTTGCGGTCGACGTCGTGGTCCTGCTGCGCATGCGCGTGCCCCATGTGAGCGACATCGCGCTGCCGACCGATCCCGACGCGGGGGATCGCACCGACGATCGGCCCGGCGCGCCTGAAGCGGAATCGGGAGCCCCGCGAGTTTGATAGGCTCTCTATGCGCCCGCCCGCTCGCCCAGCGAGCACTCGCGGAGTGACGCTCATCGACCATCGTCGCAACGGTTCCTGACCGGTTGCCCCGAAGCTGGAGCCAGCGCTGTTTACTCATGCTGCGACCCTGATCGCCCCCATTGCCGCGGACGCTCCGCCGGAGTTCCACGGACCTTCGATCGATGAGTTCTTCCCGGAGATCCTCTTCAATCTCGCAGGTGTTCCGGTCACCCGGATCCACCTGATCCAGTTCCTCGCGACGGTCGCCGTCGTGGTGATCTTCTGGCTCGGCACCCGGCGCATGCGCGTCGTTCCCGGCCGCTTCCAGAGCCTCGTCGAGATGGGCCTGGACTTCGTCCGGGTGAACATCGGCGAGGACCTGCTCGGCAAGAAGGACGCCCAGCGCTTCCTTCCGATCCTCACGACGATGTTCTTCATGATCCTGTTCATGAACATCACGGGCATCATCCCGTTCCTGAACATCGCCGGCACGAGCACCATCGCGGTGCCGCTGACGCTCGCGATCGTCAGCTACGTGACGTTCATCTACGCCGGCATCAAGAAGAGCCCGAAGAACTTCTTCAAGAACTCGCTGTTCCCGTCGGGTGTGCCGTGGCCCATCTACGTCATCGTCACGCCGATCGAGCTCATCTCGACGTTCATCATCCGGCCCGTCACGCTGACGCTGCGACTCCTGATGAACATGATGGTCGGCCACCTCCTCCTGGTGCTGTTCTTCGCCGCCACGCAGTTCTTCATCTTCGAGATGGGCGGCTGGTGGTCGATCCTCGGCGCCGGCAGCCTCGCGTTCGGCTTCATCTTCACCCTGTTCGAGATCCTGGTGGCTGTCCTCCAGGCCTACGTCTTCGCCCTTCTGACCGCGGTCTACATCCAGCTCGCGGTCGCCGAAGAGCACTGATACGGGACGTCCCTGCACCTGAACAACGCAGGGCCGCCCACAACCGAAAGGAAAAACCCCCGTGGACGCAACTACGGTTCTCGCCGAGGTCACCGGTTCCATCGCCACCGTCGGCTACGGCCTCGCCGCGATCGGCCCCGCCATCGGTGTGGGCATCGTCGTCGGCAAGACGATCGAGGGTGTGGCTCGCCAGCCCGAGCTCGCCGGTCGTCTGCAGGTGCTCATGTGGATCGGTATCGCCTTCACCGAGGCGCTCGCCTTCATCGGCATCGCGACCGGCTTCATCTTCGGCTACGCGTGATCCAACCGACCTCTACTAAGGAGACAGGATGCTGAACGCTCTTGTCGCGTACGCCGCGGAAGAGGGTGCGGAGGCGCACAACCCTCTCATCCCCGCGTGGTACGACATCATCTGGTCGTCGGTGTGCTTCATCGTCATCCTCTTCATCTTCTGGAAGGTCGCCCTTCCTCGGATGAAGAAGCTGCTCGACGAGCGCTCTGCGGCGATCGAGGGGAACATCGCGAAGGCCGACGAGGCCCAGCGCAAGGCCGAGGCGGCGCTCGAGGAGTACACCGCGCAGCTCGCCGACGCCCGCAAGGAAGCCGGTGAGATCCGCGACGCCGCCCGTGAGGACGGCAAGAAGATCGTCGCAGAGGCGAAGGACTCCGCCACGGCAGAGGCCGCCCGTCTGACCGCGACGGCTCACTCCCAGATCGAGGCCGAGCGCCAGACCGCGCTCGTGTCGCTGCGCAGCGAGGTGGGCACGCTCGCCCTCGACCTCGCCGGCGGCGTGATCGGCGAGGCGCTGTCCGACGACAAGAAGGCTCAGGCCGTCGTCGACCGCTTCCTGGCCGAGCTCGAGGCATCCGAGGCAGAGAAGGCGTCGAAGTAATGGGCAGCGCGACCACTCAGGCACTGGCGGCGACGACGAAGGCGCTCGACGCCGCGTCGGGCGTCGACCTCGACGTGGCCGGCGAGCTCTTCGCCGCGGCGCGCGCCGTGGGCGACTCGTCGCAGCTGAGCGGCGCGCTCGCCGACTCCGCAGCGCCCGTCGATGCTCGCCGCCAGGTCGTCACCGCCGTCTTCGGTCCGTCGTTCGCGCCGGCGACGGTCTCGCTGCTGACGACCGCGGTCGAGCAGCGCTGGTCGCGGGCATCCGACCTCGTCGACGGCATCGAAGAGCTCGCCGTCCGCGCGGCCGCCGTGGCCGAGCCGACCGCCGACGTCGAGGAGGAGCTGTTCCGCTTCTCCCGCACGGTGGCCGAGAACTCCGAGCTCGAGCTCGCCCTGGGCAGCCGGCTCGGAGACGCGTCGGCCAAGGCGACGCTCGTGCACACGCTGCTCGACGGCCGCGCGAGCGCCGCGACGGCCCTGATCGCGGCATCGCTCGCGCAGCAGCCGCGTGAGCGTCGCATCCGTCAGCTGCTGTCGCGGGCGACCCGCCTCGTCGCCGATCAGCGCGGCCGCACCGTCGCCACGGTCTTCGCCGCGGCGCCGCTGAGCACCGCGCAGGTCGACCGCCTGGCGACGTCGCTCTCGCAGCGCTACGGCAAGAAGGTGTCGCTCAACACCGTCGTCGACCCGACCGTGGTCGGCGGACTGCGTGTGCAGATCGCCGACGACGTGATCGACGCGAGCGTGTCGGCACGGCTCGCCGACCTCCGTCAGCGCCTGGCCGGCTGACACAGACTTCCCGCCACCGGCGGAGATCTCGGGGCCACGCCCCACAACAAGAACTTTGAAACAAAGGGAAGACAATGGCAGAACTGTCAATCAGCCCCGACGTCATCCGTGACGCGCTGAAGGATTTCGTCGCCGCGTACGAGCCCACCGGGGCAGCGGCGACCGAGGTCGGCACCGTCATCGACGCCGCCGACGGCATCGCCCACGTCGAGGGCCTGCCGGGCGTCATGGCCAACGAGCTGGTGACGTTCGAGGACGGCACGCTCGGCCTCGCGCAGAACCTCGACGAGCACGAGATCGGTGTCGTCGTCCTTGGCGAGTTCTCCGGCGTCGAGGCCGGCCAGCCCGTCACGCGCACCGGCGAGGTCCTGTCGGTCCAGGTGGGCGAGGGCTACCTCGGCCGCGTCGTGGACCCGCTCGGCAACCCGATCGACGGGCTCGGCGAGATCACCGGCGTCGAGGGCCGTCGCGCCCTCGAGCTGCAGGCCCCGGGCGTCATGCAGCGCAAGTCGGTGCACGAGCCGCTCCAGACCGGCATCAAGGCGATCGACGCGATGATCCCCGTCGGCCGCGGCCAGCGTCAGCTGATCATCGGCGACCGCCAGACCGGCAAGACGGCGATCGCGATCGACACGATCATCAACCAGAAGGCCAACTGGGAGTCGGGCGACGTCAACAAGCAGGTGCGCTGCATCTACGTCGCCATCGGCCAGAAGGGCTCGACGATCGCCGCCGTCAAGGGCGCGCTCGAAGACGCCGGCGCCATGGAGTACACGACGATCGTCGCGGCCCCGGCTTCCGACCCGGCCGGCTTCAAGTACCTTGCCCCGTACACCGGCTCGGCCATCGGCCAGCACTGGATGTACGACGGCAAGCACGTCCTGATCATCTTCGACGACCTGACCAAGCAGGCCGAGGCCTACCGCGCCGTGTCGCTGCTGCTCCGCCGCCCGCCGGGCCGCGAGGCGTACCCCGGTGACGTCTTCTACCTGCACTCGCGTCTGCTCGAGCGCTGCGCGAAGCTCTCGGACGAGCTCGGGGCCGGTTCGATGACGGGTCTGCCGATCATCGAGACCAAGGCCAACGACGTCTCGGCCTACATCCCGACCAACGTGATCTCGATCACCGACGGCCAGATCTTCCTCCAGTCCGACCTCTTCAACGCCAACCAGCGTCCCGCGGTCGACGTCGGAATCTCGGTCTCGCGAGTCGGCGGTGACGCGCAGGTCAAGTCGATCAAGAAGGTCTCCGGGACGCTCAAGCTCGAGCTCGCCCAGTACCGCTCGCTCGAGGCGTTCGCGATGTTCGCGAGCGACCTGGATGCGGCATCCCGTCGTCAGCTGGCACGCGGCGCGCGCCTGACCGAGCTGCTCAAGCAGCCGCAGTACTCGCCGTACCCGGTGGAGGAGCAGGTCGTCTCGATCTGGGCCGGCACCAACGGCAAGCTCGACTCGATCGAGGTCGAGGACGTGCTGTCGTTCGAGCGCGAGCTGCTCGACTACCTGCGTCGCAACACGACGGTGCTCGACACGCTCCGCGAGACCAACGTCCTCGACGACGACACCGTCGCCGAGCTCACCAAGAAGACCGACGATTTCATCCTCGAGTTCCGGGCCGGCAAGGGCCAGACGATCTCCAAGCCCGGCCACGAAGAGGTCGCGGCGGCAGAGGCCGACGACGTGAACCAGGAGAAGATCGTCAAGGGTCGCCGCTAAGGCGGCGCCGGACTACGACAATGGGCGCACAACTCCGGGTCTACAAGCAGAAGATCAGCACTGCTCAGACGACCAAGAAGATCACGAAGGCGATGGAGCTCATCGCGGCTTCGCGCATCCAGAAGGCGATGGCGCGAGTGCGCGCGTCCTCGCCCTTCGCGCGTGCCGTGACGCGAGCCGTCTCCGCCGTGTCGACGCACTCGAACGTGGAGCACCCGCTCACGAAGGAGCGCGAGGTCATCAGCCGTTCGGCTGTCGTGATCTTCGCGTCCGACCGCGGTCTCGCGGGCGCGTTCAACTCGCAGATCCTCCGCGAGGGTCTCGAGCTGGCCGAGCTGCTGCGGCAGCAGGGCAAGGAGCCGGTCTTCTACCTCATCGGCCGCAAGGCCGTCGGGTACTTCCAGTTCCGTCGCATGGCTGCCGCCGCCGAGTGGACGGGTGACACCGACACCCCTCACTTCACCACGGCCGAGGAGATCGCGGCGACGCTGCTCGACGCGTACGACCGCAGCGGCGAGGATGGCGGCGTCGACGAGATCAACCTCGTCTACAACCGCTTCGTCAGCATGATGACCCAGACGCCCGAGACCGTGCGGCTTCTGCCGCTCGAGGTCGTCGAGGCCGAGGAGTCGGCCACCGCGCAGGTGTACCCGCTCTACGAGTTCGAGCCGGACGCCGAGACGGTGCTCGACGCGCTCCTGCCGGTGTACATCCAGAGCCGCGTCTTCAACGCACTCCTGCAGTCGTCGGCCGCGAAGCACGCCGCGACGCAGAAGGCGATGAAGTCCGCCAGCGACAACGCCGACAAGCTCATCACCGACTACACCCGCCTGCGCAACAACGCACGCCAGGCCGAGATCACGCAGCAGATCGCCGAGATCGTCGGCGGCGCCGACGCTCTGGCGTCGGGCAAATAGACCACACGAAAGAGAAGAAGCCATGAGCCTCACCGCAGAGAAGACCGAGACCGCGGTCGTCGGCCGCGTCGCGCGCGTGACCGGTCCCGTCGTGGACATCGAGTTCCCGCACGACTCGATCCCCGACATCTACAACGCTCTCAAGACCACCATCGTGATCGACGGCGAGTCGAACGAGATCACGCTCGAGGTCGCGCAGCACCTGGGCGACGACCTCGTCCGCGCCATCGCGCTCAAGCCCACCGACGGCGTCGTCCGCGGCCAGGAGGTGCGCGACACCGGGGAGCAGATCACCGTCCCCGTCGGCGACGTCACCAAGGGCAAGGTCTTCAACGTCATCGGCGAGGTCCTCAACGCCGAGCCCGGCGAGAAGATCGAGGTCACCGAGCGCTGGCCGATCCACCGCAAGGCGCCGAACTTCGACCAGCTCGAGTCGAAGACGCAGATGTTCGAGACCGGCATCAAGGTCATCGACCTGCTGACGCCGTACGTGCTCGGCGGAAAGATCGGCCTCTTCGGCGGCGCCGGCGTCGGCAAGACGGTCCTCATCCAGGAGATGATCCAGCGCGTCGCGCAGGACCACGGTGGTGTGTCGGTGTTCGCCGGTGTCGGCGAGCGCACCCGTGAGGGCAACGACCTCATCCATGAGATGGAGGAGGCGGGCGTCTTCGACAAGACCGCCCTCGTGTTCGGCCAGATGGACGAGCCGCCGGGGACGCGTCTTCGTGTCGCCCTCTCGGCGCTGACCATGGCGGAGTACTTCCGCGACGTCCAGAAGCAGGACGTGCTCCTCTTCATCGACAACATCTTCCGCTTCACGCAGGCGGGCTCCGAAGTCTCGACGCTGCTCGGCCGCATGCCGTCCGCGGTGGGCTACCAGCCGAACCTCGCCGACGAGATGGGCGTGCTCCAGGAGCGCATCACCTCGACGCGCGGTCACTCGATCACCTCGCTCCAGGCGATCTACGTCCCCGCCGACGACTACACCGACCCGGCTCCGGCGACGACCTTCGCCCACCTCGACGCCACGACCGAGCTCTCGCGCGAGATCGCGTCGAAGGGTCTCTACCCGGCCGTCGACCCGCTGACGTCGACGAGCCGCATCCTCGACCCGCGCTACATCGGCGACGACCACTACCGCGTGGCCACGGCTGTCAAGCAGATCCTCCAGAAGAACAAGGAGCTCCAGGAGATCATCGCGATCCTCGGTGTCGACGAGCTCTCCGAAGAGGACAAGATCGTCGTGTCGCGTGCACGCCGCATCCAGCAGTTCCTCTCGCAGAACACCTACATGGCAAAGAAGTTCACCGGTGTCGAGGGTTCGACGGTCCCGATCAAGGAGACCATCGAGTCGTTCGACGCGATCGTGAAGGGCGACTTCGACCACGTGGCCGAGCAGGCGTTCTTCAACGTCGGCGGCATCGCCGACGTCGAGGAGAACTGGGCGCGCATCCAGAAGGAGAACGGCTGATCATGCCGCTCAAAGTGAGTCTCGTCTCCGCCGATGCGGAGGTCTGGTCGGGAGAGGCGTCGCTCGTCGTCGCCAAGACCGTCGAGGGCGAGATCGGCTTCATGTCCGGGCACGAGCCCGTGCTGGCGATCCTCGCCGAGGGCCAGGTGCGGATCACCCAGACCTCGGGCACGAAGATCATCGCCAACGCACAGGACGGATTCCTCTCCATGGAGGGGGACGATCTCACGATCGTCGCCGGCAACGCGGCGCTCATCTCCTGACGCGAACACATCAGACCTCGGCCGGCTCCCTCGCGGGGCCGGCCGAGTCGTCTTCCGGGGAGCGCCCATGCTGATCCTTCTCCCGCCGTCCGAGACCAAGAGGCCGGGCGGTCGCCGGCGACCGCTGGACGCGGCATCCCTCGCCCTTCCGTCGCTGACCCCGCAGCGCGACGCCGTCGTCGACGCGCTCGTCGCGCTGTCGGCGGATGAGGCGGAGGCGGCCCGCGTGCTCAGACTGGGCGAGACCCAGCTCCGCGAGATCGCCGTGAACGCCGCACTCCGGGAAGCCCCGACGATGCCCGCGATCGACCGCTACACCGGCGTGCTGTTCGACGCGCTGGACGCGGCATCCCTCCCCACCGTCTCCCGGCGCTGGATCGGTGCGCACGTGCGCGTCCACTCCGCCCCCTTCGGCCCGGTGGGCGCCCTCGACGCGATTCCGGCGTACCGGCTCGGCGCATCGGCGTCCCTCCCCGGGCTGCCGAGTCTCAAGCGGCTGTGGGCGGACGCCGTCACCGCCGCGCTTGCGGGCGAGCAGCCGCGCTTCGTGCTCGATCTGCGCTCGGAGGCCTACGTCGCGCTCGGGCCCGTGCCCGAAGGCGTCGCCTCCGTCTACGTGCGCGTGGTCTCTGAGGGCGAGGGCGGCGCCGTGCGGGCGCTCAACCACTTCAACAAGCACGCGAAGGGCGCGCTCGTCCGTCGCCTCGCCGTCGAACGCCCGCGGGTGTCGTCGCGCGCCGGGTTCCTGCGGTGGGCGGATGCTGCGGGCCTGCGGGTGCGCGACGGCGCGGCGGCCGGCGAGATCGAGCTCTTCGCCTGACCGGGATCAGCGCCGGGTGTGCTGGGCCGTCCGCTCGGTGTTCTCGGCGATCGCGATGAGCGCGACGACGGCCTCGATGATGAACCGCAGGCCGATGATCGCGATGAACGAGATCAGCGGCACGAGGATGAGGGTCGCGATGATCGCGGTGATCCCTGCGCCGGCGTTGATCCACAGGAGGGAGGCGCCGCCGACGATGCCGTTCACGAGATACACGATGAACCCGATCGCGATCACGATCAGCCCGACCAGGTAGAACACGCTCGCGAGGCGCCGCGTGATGAACGTGCGGAAGCTCAGGTCGAACAGGGCGGAGAAGAACCCCCGGCCGACCGCGGCGGCGTCGTCGTGGAGCGACGTCGGCACACCGGTGTCGTCCGGGTCGCTCGCCGGGTCGTAGGCGGGGGCGGATGCCTCGGCCGGCGTGCCGGCCGAGCGGGCCGCCTCGGCGGCGGGCTGGTCGGGGAGCGGCGGTACGGGGGGAGTGGGGTCGGTCATGGTGGTCCTTCCGCTGACGGTTGCTGTCAGGCTACCCACCCGTGACGACGGCGGTCAGCCCCCGAATCCCGCCGTGCCTGCTGACATGCCCGCTCGGGCATCGCTAGCATGTGTCCCGCGGGGCGTGGCGCTCCGCTCGATGTGCTCGCACATCGATGATCGTTCCGGAGAGGACGTTCATGTACGACGACGATTACGGAGTCGGAGGGCTCGTCGCCCTCTGGCTGGTGCTGCTGCCCTTCCTGTTCATCCTCGCGATCGCGGCTTACGTGATCACCTCGTGGTTCTATATGAAGATCTTCGAGAAGGCCGGCGTGCAGGGGAAGTGGCGCGCGTGGGTCCCCGTCTACAACACGCTGATCTTCGTCAAGCTGGGTGACCTCAACCCCTGGTGGCTGCTGATCCTCTGGGGAGCCACTGCCTTCCTCAGCTGGGTGCCTGTCATCGGCCAGCTCTTCGGCCTCGTCGCCTTCATCTACACGCTGCTCGCCGCCTGGCGCGTCGGCCTCAAGCTGCAGAAGGAAGCCGTCTGGCTCATCCTGTACTTCTTCCTGTCGATCGTGTGGCTGGGCATCAACGCCTTCGACAGGTCGCGCTGGAACACCGCCATCCCCGCAGCGCCGTGGGCCGGCAACTTCCTCGCCGACAACACGACGTGGTCGGGCATCCCGAGTCAGGTTCCGGCGGGCGGCTACCCGGCCAACCCTGCCACCGCGGCGCCCGCCGGCTACGCGCCCCCGCCGGCCGGCTACCAGCCCCCGGCCGGGTACGGCGCCCCGCCGGCTCCGCCTGCCGCGCCGCCGGCGCCGCCTGCCGCGCCGTACACGCCGCCGGCCGCCGAGCCGCCGGCGACGCCTCCGGCGGCCGCGCCCGAGCCCCCTGCCGCGCCGCCTGCCGCGCCTGAGCCGCCGGCACCGCCCGCCTCGACCGAGCCGCCGACGGCACCCGACGCCCCCGAGGCGCCGAAGCCGTAAGCCCCACGCGACGACCCCTCGCCTTCAGGGCGGGGGGTCGTCGCGTTCCCGCCGGACGCGTGCGGGCTAACGTGGAGGCATGACCTCTGCCGTACCCCCGCGCCGCGTCGGCGCCTCCGGACTCCTCGTCCCCGCCGTCGGCCTCGGCTGCAACAACTTCGGCCGGGCAGGCACGCGCACCGAGACCCTCGACGGGACTCGCGAGGTGCTCGACGCCGCGATCGACGCCGGAGTGACCTTCCTCGACACGGCGGACATGTACGGCAAGGACCCTGGACTGTCGGAGACCCTCATGGGCGAGGCGCTCCGCGGCCGTCGTGACCGCGTGGTGCTGGCGACGAAGTTCGGGCATTTCGGGCGCGACATGGGGTATCCGGTGACCGGGTCGAAGGCGTCCCGCGCGTACGTGCGACGCGCGGTCGAGGCATCCCTCACCCGTCTGCAGACGGAGTGGATCGACCTCTACCAGCTGCACACGCCCGATCCGGCGACCCCCATCGAAGAGACCCTCGACGTGCTCGGCGACCTCGTCCGCGAAGGGAAGGTGCGCTACATCGGGCACTCCAACCTGGCGGGCTGGCAGATCGCGGAAGCGCACTACGTCGCCGCCGAGCGTGCGGGCGTGCCGTTCGTGTCGGCGCAGAACCACTACAGCCTGCTGGCGCGCGCCGCAGAGCGCGAGGTGCTGCCCGCCGCGGAGCGGTTCGGGCTGGGGTTCCTGCCGTACTTCCCGCTCCACAACGGCCTGCTCACCGGCAAGTTCACGCGCGACCACGCGCCCGAGGACTCGCGGATCATGCGCCAGCGACAGCACGTGTGGCAGGAGGCGCCCTGGGACGCGCTCGAGGCGTTCCAGGCGTTCTGCGACGAGCGGGGCATCACGATGCTCGAGGCGACGTTCGGATGGCTCCTGGCCAAGCCCGCCCTGGCGAGCGTCATCGCGGGAGCGACGAGCCCGGAGCAGGTGCGCGCCAACGCCGCCGCAGCCACCGCGTGGGCCCCCACCGTCGACGACCTCGCCGCGATCGACGAGCTCTTCCCGCTCCCGGAGGACCCCGGCGCGAAGGTCTGACGCCGTTCGCGGAGGGCGAACCGCCGGCCACGCATGAGTGAGTGCTCACTCATTTAGACTGGCCGGCGTGATGCAGGCCATCGACCTCGGCACGGATGCCCCGGCTCGCCAGCGCGCGCAGCCCATGGCACCAGCGGATCGGCGCGCGATGATCGCCGAACAGGCGATTCCGCTGTTCATCGAGCACGGGTCGTCGCTGACCACCCGGCAGCTCGCCGATCATCTCGGCATCGCCGAGGGGACGATCTTCCGAGCCTTCGGCGACAAGGAGACCCTCACGCGCGCCGCCGTGCGCGCCTTCTTCGACCGCGCCGAGGTCACTCTGGCGTCGGCGAGCCTCGTGGACGCGTCGCTGCCGCTCGAGGAGAAGGTCGCACGCCTCGTCCGCGGGGCGCGCGAGCACGCCCGCGGAGTTTTCGCGATGCTGTCCCTCCTCGAGCCGGTCGAGGCGGGGGAGTACATCGCACGAGCGCGCACGGGTGCGTTCGAGGACGCCATCACCGCGGCATTCGCGCCGGATGCCGCATCCCTCGGCGTCGCCCCCGATCGCGTCGCGCCGCTCCTGCGCGTCGCGGTCATCGCGGCATCCGCGCCGTCGCCGCACCAGCACTCCCTCCCCGACGACGACGAGCTGATCGCCTTCGTCCTGTACGGCATCGCGGGTCGCCCCCGCGGAAAGGACTGATCGTGCTCGGAAAGCTCCTCGCGCGCTATCTGCGCCCGGCATGGCTGCTCATCGTGGCCGTCGTCGTCTTCCAGCTGGCGCAGTCGATCGCCTCGCTGCTTCTGCCGACGCTGAACGCCGCCATCATCGACAACGGCGTCGTCGACGGCGACATCGACTACATCGTGCAGACCGGCGGGGTGATGCTCGCGATCACCCTGGTGCAGGTCGTCTGCGCCATCGTCGCCGTGTACTTCGGCTCCCGGCTGGCGATGGGGATGGGGCGCGACCTGCGGGGCGACCTCTTCCACCGGGTCGTCGCCTTCTCGCAGCGAGAGGTGGGTCAGTTCGGCGCACCGTCGCTCATCACGCGCAACACGAACGACGTGCAGCAGGTCCAGATGCTGGTGCAGGTGTCTGCGACGCTGATGATCTCCGCACCGATGCTCGCCATCGGCGGTGTGATCATGGCCGTCCGCCAGGATGCCGGGCTGTCGTGGCTCATGGCCGTCGCGATCCCGGTGCTGCTGATCATCGTCGGGCTCATCGTCTGGCGGATGGTGCCGGCGTTCACCAAGATGCAGAAGCGCATCGACCGCGTGAATCAGATCATGCGCGAGCAGCTCACCGGCATCCGAGTGGTGCGCGCGTTCGTGCGCGAGCCCGAGGAGCGCGCGAGGTTCGCGAAGGCCAGCGACGACGTGCAGGAGACCGCGCTGCGCGCCGGCAACCTCATGGCGCTCATGTTCCCGGCGGTCATGCTGGTCATGAATCTCTCGAGCGTCGCGGTCATCTGGTTCGGCGCGTTCCAGGTGCAGGAGAACGGCGTCGAGATCGGCACCCTGTTCGCGTTCCTGCAGTACCTCATGCAGATCCTCATGGGCGTGATGATGGCCACGTTCATGTTCGTCATGATTCCGCGCGCGGCCGTGTGCGCGAATCGCATCGGCGACGTTCTCGAGACGGACCCGTCCGTCGCGGCGCCGTCGACTCCCGCCGCCACACCCGCCCCGGCGGGTCGCGTCGAGTTCGATCACGTCGACTTCGCGTACCCGGGTGCCGAGGAGGCCGTCCTGCACGACCTCACCTTCACGGTCGAGCCCGGCACCACGACGGCCGTCATCGGCTCGACGGGCGCCGGCAAGACGACCCTCATCGGCCTCGTGGCGCGCCTGTTCGACGTCACGGCCGGACAGGTCCGGGTCGACGGCGTCGACGTCCGCGAGTACGACCCCGACGAGCTCTGGCAGCGGATCGGCCTGGTCCAGCAGCGCGCGTTCCTGTTCTCCGGCTCGATCGCGTCAAATCTCCGCTACGGCAACGGCGAGGCCACCGACGAGGAGCTGTGGGAGGCGCTCGACCTCGCACAGGCGAAGGGGTTCGTCGAGAGCCTCCCGGAAGGCCTCGAGGCCCCGATCGCGCAGGGCGGCACCAATCTGTCGGGCGGACAGCGGCAGCGGCTCGCCATCGCGAGAGCCCTCGTGAAACGGCCGGAGGTGTACATCTTCGACGACTCGTTCTCCGCACTGGATCTGAGGACGGATGCCGAGCTCCGGCGTGCGCTCGACACACATCTGCCCCACGCGACGAGGCTGGTGGTCGCGCAACGGGTGTCCACCATCCGCCACGCCGATCAGATCCTCGTGCTCGACCACGGCCGCATGGTCGGGATCGGCACCCACGACGAGCTCGTGGAGACGTGCGAGACGTACCTCGAGATCGTGGAATCCCAGCTCGCGGCGGAGGCGGCGGCATGAGCGGCGCGCAGCAGGGCGGCCCCCGGCGGATGCCGATGCAGCGCGGGCCCATGGGCCAGGTGGGCGGCGGCGAGAAGGCCCGTGACTTCGGGCCGAGCGCGAAGCGCCTCCTGGCGACGCTCCGCACCGACATGCCCGGGCTCATCGTCGTCCTCGTGTTCTCGGTGCTCTCCGTCGCGCTCTCGGTGATCGGCCCGAAGCTGCTCGGCAACGCGACCAACGTCGTGTTCGCGGGATACATCTCGCTGACGGTCCCCGCGGACATGACGAAGCAGCAGGTCGTGGACGGGCTGGTCGCCCAGGGCAACCAGGATCAGGCGAACATGGTCGAGGCGATGGATTTCGTGCCCGGCGCGGGCGTCGACTTCCGGCAGCTCGCCTGGATCCTCGGCGGCGTGCTCGCGGTGTACGTCTTCGCGAGCCTGTTCGGCTGGCTGCAGGCCCGGCTCCTCAACGGCATCGTGCAGCGTGCGATGCACCGGCTGCGGCTCCAGGTCGAGGACAAGATCCAGCACCTGCCGCTCGCGTACTTCGACAAGGTCCAGCGCGGTGAACTGCTCAGCCGCGTGACCAACGACGTCGACAACATCGGCCAGACGATGCAGCAGACCCTGTCGCAGGTCGTCATCTCGCTGCTCACGGTCGTGGGCGTCCTTGTGATGATGTTCCTCATCTCGCCGCTGCTCGCCGTGATCGCTCTCGTGACGATTCCGCTCACGATCCTGATCACGGTGCTCGTCGCGAAGCGCTCGCAGAAGCTGTTCGTCGCCCAGTGGAAGTCCACAGGCATCCTCAACGCACGAGTCGAGGAGACGTTCTCGGGCCACTCGATCGTCAAGGTGTTCGGTCACCAGCAGGAGGTCGAGGCGGACTTCCGCGCGGAGAACGACGAGCTCTACCGGGCGAGCTTCGGCGCTCAGTTCATCTCGGGCATCATCATGCCCGCGATGATGTTCATCGGGAACCTCGTCTATGTCGCGATCGCGGTCGTCGGAGGCCTCCAGGTCGCGGCGGGGCTGCTCTCCATCGGCGATGTGCAGGCGTTCATCCAGTACTCTCGCCAGTTCACCCAGCCGCTGAGCCAGCTGGGCTCGATGGCGAACCTGCTGCAGTCCGGTGTCGCGAGCGCGGAGCGGGTCTTCGAGCTGCTCGACGAGACCGAGGAGCAGCCGGACGACGCGACCGCGGAGACCGCGCCCGAGGAGGCGAGCCATCTCGCCTTCGAGGACGTCTCGTTCCGATACGTCGCCGACAAGCCCCTCATCGACGGGCTCTCGCTCACCGCCGAGCCGGGGAGCACCGTGGCGATCGTCGGACCCACCGGCGCCGGGAAGACGACTCTGGTCAACCTCATCATGCGGTTCTACGAGGTCGACGGCGGCCGCATCACACTCGACGGGGTCGACACGCGGGGCATGACCCGAGACGACCTCCGGGCCCGCACCGGCATGGTGCTGCAGGACACCTGGCTCTTCTCGGGGACGATCCGCGAGAACATCGCGTACGGACGACCGGATGCCACGGAGGAGGAGATCGTCTCGGCGGCCACCGCCGCCTACGTCGACCGCTTCGTGCACGCCCTCCCGGACGGCTACGACACGGTGCTCGACGACGAGGCCACCAACCTCAGCGTCGGCGAGCGCCAGCTCATCACGATCGCGCGCGCGTTCCTGGCCGATCCGCGTCTCCTCATCCTCGACGAGGCCACCAGCTCGGTCGACACCCGCACGGAGCTGCTCATCCAACGGGCCATGTCCCGGCTGCGCGAGGACCGCACCGCGTTCGTCATCGCCCACCGGCTCTCCACGATCCGCGACGCCGACCTGATCCTCGTCATGGAGGCGGGCGCGATCGTCGAGCAGGGCACGCACGACGAGCTGCTGCGGGTCAAGGGCGCGTACTGGCGGCTCTACAACGCGCAGTTCGAGGCCCCGATGGACGAGGAGATCCTCGAGGATGCCGTGGCGGTCGGGGCACCGGCGCCCGGCGCGTCGCGCGGGCCCGTCGCCGAGGACGCGGCCGAGGAACCCACTAGTATGTGAGGACGCGTCAGGCCGCCTGGTCTCGCGAAATCCGACCGGGAGGACAGGGGCGTGCCCGAGGTTTCCACCCAGTCGCGCACGGTGTCCGTTCCGGGCGGATCCCTCGAATTGACCTGGGCGGCGGTGACCGACACCGGCCGACGGCGCGAGGTCAACCAGGACGCCATGTTCGCGTCGTACCCCCTCTTCGTCGTCGCCGACGGCATGGGCGGGCACGTCGGCGGCGAGATCGCCAGCGCCAGCACCATCGAGCGGCTCACCACGGTCGCCGCGGAGGGCGTCGTGACGCCGAAGGCGATCGAGAAGGCGCTCGCCCGCGCCGTGAAGGACATCGCCTCCCACCCCGAGGCGACCGACGACGGCACCGGCACGACGCTGACCGGGGTGTACCTCGACACGAGCGGCGAGTCCGCGCACTGGGTCACCCTCAACATCGGCGACTCGCGCGTCTACCTCGTGCGCGACGGCGCGATCGTCCAGATCACCACCGACCACTCGGTCGTCCAGGAGCTCATCGCGTCGGGACGGCTCAGCCCCGAGGAGGCCGAGAACCACCCGTACGGGAACGTCATCACGCGGGCGGTCGGCCCGAGCGAGGGTGTGGCGCCCGACTACGTGCGGCTCGACGTCGCCGAAGGCGACCGGTTCGTGATCTGCTCGGACGGGCTCACGAAGGAACTCACCGACTACGGCATCCGCCACTTCCTCGACGAGAACGCCGACCCGGCCGATGCCGTCACGGCGATGCTCGACGCGGCGCTGGAGAACGGCGGCCGTGACAACATCACGATCATCGTCCTCGATGTGGGCTCCGTGGCCGGCGCGGCGGTCGTCGACGACGACGTCGACTCCTCCCCAGACCGCGTCTGACCCCACGGCTCCACCGGAGCCGGCACGCGGTGCACGGGCGCGCCGACGGCACGCTGGACTCAGGTGTGCGTTCCGCGACCCGCTCCTCCGCCTTCTCCGTGCCGACCGTCGACGACGTGCTCGACGCCGAACCCCTGACGCTCCCGCCGGCCTGGGCGGCGCCGCCCCGACCTCCGCTGCCGGTCGTCGCCTCGGTCGTTCCGGTGGTCGGAGCGGCCGGTCTGTGGCTGGTCACGGGGTCGATCCTGTCGCTCTGGCTGGCTGCCCTCGGTCCGCTGATCGCGGTCGCGACCATGGCAGATGCCGCCCGCAGCGCGCGCCGGGATCGACGGCGCCACCACGCCGACGCCGCCCGCGCCCGCGACGAGGCGCGGCGCGCCGTGACGGCGCGTCACGACGCCGAGCGGCGACGCGCGTGGGCCCGGCACCCCGACGTCTCGTCGTTCCTCTCCCGCGAGGGCGAGATCTGGCGCAGCACGCCGGGGCGCACCGACATGCTCGTGATCGGCGAGGGAGAGATGCCCAGCGCCGTGCGGATCAGCGGGGGAGAGGGCGATCCGGATGCCGCAGCCCTCCGCGCCCGCGCGATGACGCTGCCTCACGCGCCCGTCGTCGTCCCTGCCGCGCAGGGTGTCGTGGTCGTGGGCGGCGAGATCCTCGGAGCAGCCGTGCAGCGGGCGCTCGTCCTCCAGCTGTGCATGGCCGCGCCTCCGGGCGAGCTGTCGATCGCCGGAGCTCTCGGCGACGAACTCGCGTGGGCCGAGCGACTGCCCCATTGCGCGGTCGGCGCTCCGCGGCGGATGGCGCTCGTCGGCCCGGGTGAGACCGTGCCGGCCGACGCCGACCTCGCGATCGTCCGGCGGGCTCCGGGCGAGCCGCTGCCGCCGCGCTGCACGACGATCCTCACCGTGCGATCGCCCGATTCGGCGACGATGGAGCATGGCGGCGAGACCCTCCAGGTGCGTGTCGAGGCGGTCGCCCTCGATCAGGCCGCCGCCGTCGCATCCGAGCTCGCCGAGCGCGCTGAGCGGGCGCTGGGCATCCGCGCGCGCCGGGGTGGGCCGATCGCGCTCGGGCCACTGGTCAGCGCTCAGGCAGAGGCCCGGCCGGGAGGGCTCAGTGCGGTCATCGGCCTCGCCGGGCACGATCCGGCGATCGTCGACCTCGTCGCCGACGGCCCGCACGCCGTGGTCGCCGGCGTCACCGGCTCCGGCAAGAGCGAGCTGCTCATCACCTGGATCCTGTCGCTGTGCGGCACGCACTCCACGAGTGAGGTGACGTTCCTCCTCGCCGACTTCAAGGGCGGCACGGCGTTCGATGCGCTGGCCGCCGTGCCGCACGTGACCGGGGTGATCACCGACCTCGACGGCGCGGGCGCGCGGCGTGCGATCGAGAGTCTGCGCGCCGAGGTGCGCCGTCGGGAGGCGGCGATCGCGGGCGCCGGCGCCCGCGACATCCTCGATCCACGGGTCTCGCTGCCACGGCTCGTGATCGTCGTCGACGAGTTCGCCGCGCTCCTCGGCGACCACCCCGAGCTGCACGCGGTGTTCGCCGACGTCGCCGCGCGCGGGCGCGCGCTGGGCGTCCATCTGGTGCTCGGCACGCAGCGGGCGTCGGGAGTGATCCGCGACAGTCTCCTCGCGAACTGCCCGCTGCGCATCAGCCTGCGGGTGACGGACGCCGCGGACAGCCGCACGGTACTGGGGACCGACGATGCGGCGCTCCTCCCGGGCGGACCGGAGGGGCGCGGATTCGCGTTCCTGCGGGGCGCGGGCGACGCGACGCCGCGACCGGTGCGCATCGCGCTGTCGGACGAAGCCGACGTCGCGGTTGCTGCGGCGCGTGCGGGCGACGGTGCGCCGCGACGTCCGTGGCTTCCGGCGCTGCCGCGGCGCATCCCGCTCGACGACCTCCGCGCGCGAGCGGCCGGCGTCGACGAGATCCTCCTGGGGCTGGTCGACGAGCCGCAGCGCCAGCTGCAGCGCGTCGTCGGTCTGCGCAGGGCTGATCGTGCACTGCTGGTCCTCGGCGGTCCGGGGTCCGGAGCTTCGAGCACCCTCGACCTGGTGGAGTCGCAGGCGCCGGGCGCGATTCGCATCCCCACCGACCCCGAGGCGATGTGGGATGCGGTGGCCGCCCTCGCCGCCGTGCCCCCGCCCGCCGGCACCGTCGTCTGCATCGACGACCTCGACGCCGTCCCCGCGCGTCTGCCGCCGGATCACGCGCAGGTCGTCCTGGAGCGACTCGAGGAGATCCTCCGCCGCGCCGGCGCCGACGGCGTCCTCGTCATCGCGAGTGCCCACCGGATCCCGGGTGCGGTGTCGCGGCTGGCGGAGCTCTTTCCCAGACGACTGCAGCTGTCCTTCCCGACGCGCTCGGAGCACATCGCCGCGGGCGGCGATCCTGCCGCGTTCGACGGCGACGCACCACCCGGACGAGGCACGTTCGACGAGCTGGCGATCCAGGTGGGAATCGCTCCGCCGGTCCCTCCGGCGGAGCAGCGCCGGGCGCCGCAGTGGCATCCGACCGCACAGCTCACCGGGTTCGTCACGCGGCGTTCCCCCGCGGCGCGTGCGGCCCTCGCGGACTGGGAGGGGCGCGGCATCCGCACCGTCTCCGTCGACGGCTACGCGGCCGACGCGTCGATCGTGGCGGAGGGGCAGGTGGTGATCGTCGGCGAGCCCGACGACTGGCAGCGGCACTGGAGGCTCCTCGCCGACGCCCGGGGCGATCACGATCTCGTGGTCGACTCGTCGTGCGCCGCCGAGTTCCGGCTGCTGACAGGATCACGGGCGCTGCCGCCGTACTGCGAACCGGGCCGGGGGAGGGCATGGCTCGTCGCCCGCGGAGCCGAGGCCGTCCGCATCGTCCTTCCTTCGGCGCAAGTCCGGCCGATCCGTCACCCCCGCCACCCTTGACCCGCCCCTGGCGGCACCATAGCTTCGCTGTGTGGCTACAGCACCGATCGACCTCGAACGACCGTCAGGCAAGGGACTCGCAGCAGGGACGCTGGGACTCTGGGGCTCAACGGTCATCGGCCTCGCCTCGACCGCTCCCGTGTACTCGCTCGTCGCGACCCTCGGCTTCGTCGTGCTCGCCGTCGGCGCGCAGGCGCCCATCGCCTTCGTCATCGCGTTCATCCCGATGCTGTTCATCGCCTTCGCCTACCGCGAGCTCAACAATGCCGTCCCCGACTGCGGCACGACGTTCACGTGGGGCACCAAGGCCTTCGGCCCGTGGGTCGGCTGGCTGGGCGGGTGGGGCGTCGCGGTTGCGGGCATGGTCGTGCTCGCGAACCTCGCGCAGATCGCCGGCATCTACTTCTGGGCGCTCATCGACGGCATCGTCCGCACCTCGGAGGACGCGCTGCTGGCCGACAACGTCCCGCTCGTCACCGCGACGGGCGTGGTCTTCATCGCGGCGATGACGTGGGTGAGCTGGCGCGGCGTCGAGATCGGCGAGCGCATCCAGAACGTCCTGCTCGCTATCCAGTACGTCGCCCTCGCGATCTTCGTCGTCGCGGCGCTGTGGCAGTTCTTCGCCGGCACCGCCCCCGACCCGACCCCGTTCGACTGGGCGTGGTTCAACCCGTTCGCGTTTACCGAGTGGAGCGGATTCATCGAGGCGATCCTGCTCGCCCTCTTCATCTACTGGGGCTGGGACACGTGCCTCGCCCTCAATGAGGAGACCAAGGATCCGAAGCGCATCCCGGGCCGCGCGGCGCTGCTGACGACCGTCATCCTCCTCATCACCTACGTCGGCGTCACGGTGGCGGCGATGATGTACGCCGGGCTCGGCGAGACGGGCACCGGACTCGGCAACGAGGCGAACGCCGACGACTTCTTCCTCGCGATCAAGGATGGGCTCCTCGGCCCGGTCGGGTGGGTGCTGGTCGTGGCTGTGATGATCTCCGCGATCTCGTCCACCCAGACGACGATCCTCCCCACCGCGCGCGGCACGCTCGCCATGGCCGCCTACAAGGCGCTGCCGCGCAGGTTCGCCACCGTGCACCCGCGCTACAAGACTCCGTCGTTCTCCACCCTGGTCATGGGCGTCGTCGCGATCGTCTACTACGTCGGCATGACCCTCATCAGCGACAACATCCTGCAGGACTCGATCCTGTCGCTCGGGCTCGCGATCGCGTTCTACTACGCGATCACCGGGTACGCCTGCGTCTGGTACTTCCGTCGCGAGCTCTTCGCCTCGGCGAGGAACTTCTTCTACAAGTTCCTCTTCCCGCTCCTCGGTTCGCTCATGCTCACGTACGCGTTCATCCAGTCGGCGATCGACATGTACGACGTGGACTACGGCTACACCGTGCTGCTCGGCATCGGTGGCACGTTCGTCATGGGCATCGGAGCGCTCGCGTTCGGCGTGCTGCTGATGTTCCTGTGGTTCTTCTTCCCCCGCGCGAAGCCGTTCTTCCGCGGCGAGAGCCTCAACCGTGAGACACCCGTGCTCGTCCCCGAAGACCCTGCGGACTTCCCGCGATCCATCGACGGAGGCCTCGCCTGACGTCCCTCGACCAGAAGACGATCGCGTAACGGTTCGCGGGCTCGGGTTCCGCGTCCCCATAGGATGTCGCCGATCGATCATCCGACCGATCGCACCGGACCACAGAAGGGAGCACATGATGGCCGTTCCTGCAGCGCGCCCTGCCCGTATCCCTTCCCTCGAGGCCACCGTCTGACGATGTAGGTGGTCTCCGTTCCCGGAGCATCCCTACATGTCCTTCGACATCCCCTACGGCGTCTTCGACGCCGAACTGCAGTTCCTCGACGCCGAGCCCGGCGAAGGCCAGCGCTGGTCCACGTGGCCGGCCGCGACACCCACCGAACGCGGACCCGCGCCGCATCCCGCCTGGCTCGAGACATCGGCCGGCGCCTTCGACACCGAACTGGGCATCGTCAAGACGGGGAAGGAAGCCGACGTCTTCCTCCTCGAACGCGCCGTGCCGGGGAGCGACGGCTGCATCCTGGCCGCCAAGCGATACCGCGGCGGCGACCGGTCGGACTTCCACCGATCCGGCCAGTACGAGGAGGGGCGCCGGTATCGCAACTCGCGCGACGCGCGGGCCGTCTCGGGCAAGTCCTCCTACGGACGTCTCGTGGCCGCCTCCCATTGGGCCACGAACGAATTCGCCGCACTGTGCAGGGCGTGGGATGCCGGCATCCCGGTTCCCTATCCGGTGCAGCTGAGCGGCACCGAGCTGATCATGGAGTTCATCGGCGACGGCCGGACGGCGGCGCCGCGGCTCGCGCAGGGACGACTCACGCCGGAGGAGTGCGCGGATGCCTTCTCGCAGGTGCGGGCGATCCTCATCGGGTTCGCCCGCAGCGGCTTCGCGCACGGAGACCTCTCGGTCTACAACCTCCTCCGCCACGAGGGGCGCGTCGTCGTGATCGATCTCCCGCAGATCGTCGATCTCGCCGCGAATCCGAACGGCCTCGACTTCCTGCACCGCGACGTGGTCAACGTGTGCACGTGGTTCGAGCGCCGAGGGGTCGACGCCGACGCCGAGCGGCTGTTCGCCGAGCTCGTCGCGCAGCTGTGGTGAGGCGCGGCGCGGTCCGTCTCGCCGCCGCCGTCGTCCAGGGCACGGCGAACCGCCCACTCGACGGCCGGCGTGCGGCCGTCGAGCGGGCGGGACGAGTCAGGCGAGCACACCCTCCAGCGGAGCGAGCTCCAGCCCGTGCGCCGTGGCGACGCCGGGGTTGACCACGCGGCCGCCCATGGTGTTCAGCCCCGCCGCGAGCGCGGCATCCGCTCGGAGAGCGTCCTGCCACCCGCGGCGGGCGATCTGGCGGATGTAGGGGAGCGTCGCGTTCGTGAGCGCCGACGTCGACGTGTTGGGCACGGCGCCCGGCATGTTGGCGACGCAGTAGAACACGCTGCCGTGCACGGTGAACGTGGGGTCGGCGTGGGTCGTCGGACGGGTGTCTTCGAAGCATCCGCCCTGGTCGACCGCGATGTCGACGAGCACGCTGCCCGGCCGCATGCGCGACACCATCTCGTTGGTGACCAGCTTGGGCGCCTTCGCGCCGGGGATCAGCACAGAGCCGATGACGAGGTCGGAGTCGACGACCGCGCGGTCGAGGTCGAAGGGATTCGAGGCGGCCGTCTTCACGCGCCCCTGGAAGTGGTCGTCGAGGTGGCGCAGGCGCTGCACGTTGGTGTCGAACACCGTGACGTCGGCGCCCATGCCCACCGCGATGACGGCCGCGTTGGCGCCGGCGACGCCGCCGCCGATCACGGTCACGCGTGCGGGACGGGTTCCGGGCACACCCGACATGAGCAGCCCGAGGCCGCCCGCCGACCGCATGAGGGTTGCGGCGCCGACGGTCGGGGCGAGGCGGCCCGCGACCTCGCTCATCGGCGCGAGGAGCGGGAGGCCGCCGCCGGCGACCTGGACGGTCTCGTAGGCGATCGCGGTCACGCGGTCTTCGATCAGCCGATCGGTGAGCGGACGGTCGGCGGCGAGGTGCAGATACGTGAAGAGCACGAGGTCGTCGCGGAAGTACGCGTACTCGCTCGCGATGGGCTCCTTCACCTTCAGGAGCAGCTCGGCACGCGCCCAGACCTCGGCGGCGTCGTCGAGCAGCGTCGCGCCGGCCGCCTCATACTCGGCGTCCGGCATGGACGAGCCGACGCCCGCGCCGCGCTGGACGAACACCTCGTGACCTGCCGCGACGAGATCGTGAACTCCGGCGGGGGTCAATGCCACCCGGTACTCGTTGTTCTTCACCTCGGTGGGGACGCTGATCCTCATCGTGTGATCCTTTCCGCTCCGCCGTTGGAGCGCTCGGGCTCCTTGTGGGAGCGCCTCTAGAAAGCGGGGCGGATCGCCCCGACATCCTGCCCGCCGCCGGTGACCGACAGGGGAAGCTTCTGCATCGTCGCCGCGACGTCTGCGCCGGAGAGCGCTCCTGCGCGCTCGAGCAGCCGGAGCCCGACTGCGGTCGCGGCACGGCCGCTCCCGTCGAGCACCTTCAACGCGACGGTCGTGCCGTCGGGTGCGACCATCACCATGACGCCCTCGGCACCGCCCTTGGCGAAGACTCCGAGCTGCTCGTTCACGATGGTGTCGGGACGCCCGGGACCGTCGATCGTCCACGGATTCTCGCGCACCGCCTGGACGAGGGTGCCGGCGCTGCGGTGGAGGGCGAACGGCGACGTCGGCGAGGAGTTGCCGATGCGGTGGATGGCCCGCGCGAGTCCGAAGAGCGTCGTCGCGTAGACGGGGGCGCCGCAGCCGTCGATCGCGGTCGCGGCGGCCTTCTCGCCGAGCAGGCGCTCGACGACGTCGCGGATGTGGACCTGCAGCGGATGCTCGGGTGAGAGGTAGCCCGCCGGGTCCCACCCGTTGGTCACGCATGTGAGGAGCATCGCGGCGTGCTTGCCCGAGCAGTTCATGCGGATGCGGGAAGGCTCGCCGAGTTCGCGCACCAGTTCGTCGCGCGTCGCGGTGTCGCCGGGCCACGCCGCGGGGCAGTCGAGCGCGTCCTCGCCCAGTCCCGCGGCGGCGAGGATGTCGCGCACGGCGGCGACGTGGCGGTCGGTGCCGGAATGGCTCGCGGTCGAGAGTCCGAGGCGCTCGCCCTCGAGCGGCGCGCCGGCGGCGAGGCAAGCGAGGGCCTGAAGCGGCTTGAGGCTCGAGCGGGGGAGGATCAGCGCCGAGGGGTCGCCGAGCTTGGCGGCGATGGTGCCGTCGGCGGCGAGGACGATCGCGATCCCGGTGTGGCGGGATTCGATGAACCCGCTGCGGTCGACGACGGCGAGTTCAACGGCATCGGCTGCGGCGAAGGTCTGCGGCACCCGGCAAGCCTACCGCCGTCGCCGGACACCCCCACATGACAGACTGTGCACATGTTGGGTGAGCATCGATACTCCGTCCGGGCGACATGGACGGGAGATCGGGGCACCGGCACGTCCGGCTACCGCGATTACGACCGTGCCGTCTCGATCGAGATCGACGGAAAGCCCACGCTGCTCGCCTCGTCGGACAAGCCCTTCCGGGGCGATCCGACCCGGTGGAACCCCGAGGACCTGCTGCTCGCGTCGCTGAGCGAGTGCCATCTGCTCTCGTATCTGCACGCGTGCGTGCAGGCCGGCGTGGTCGTGGTCGGCTACGAGGACGACGCCTCCGGGCTCATGGTCGAGGACGGCCGCGGCGGAGGGGCGTTCTCCGAGGTGGTGCTGCGGCCGCGCGTGACCGTGGCGGACGCAGCGATGGTGGATGCCGCGACCGCCGCGCACGCCCAGGCGAACACCTGGTGCTTCATCGCGAACTCGGTGAACTTCCCGGTGCGGCACGAGCCGACGATCGAGGTCGCGGATTCGTGACGCCCGGGCGGGTCAGCGCCGCTCGTGCGGCAGGACCTGCTTGATCCGGTCGATCGGGTTCTGAGCCGGCGCCTCGTTGTAGGCGTTCGCGAGCTCCTGTCCCGACAGCGCGTGGATCGCGGCCATGATGTCGTCGGTCGCGAGTCGCCGTGCCTTGCCGGAATTCGCCGGTCCGTGATGGGACAGGTCGAGCGGCTCGCCGAACTTCACCGTGATGCGGTGCTTGATCGAGGGGACCTTCGCGCCGACCGGCATCACGTCGTCGGTGCCGATGAGGCCCACCGGAACGACGGGCGCTCCGGTCTGGAGCGCGAGGAAGGCGACGCCGGTGCGGCCCTTGTAGAGGCGGCCGTCGAGCGATCGGGTTCCCTCTGGGTACAGCGCCACGGCCTTGCCCTGCTCGAGGAGCTGCTTCTGCTGATCGAGCGCGTCGAGCGCCGCCTGGCCCGCGCCGCGCTTGACCGGGATGGCCCCGATGGCGGTGAAGAACTCGCGGGAGGCCCAGCCCTTGAAGCCCTCGCCGTCGAAGTAGCTCGCCTTGGCGAGGAAGTGGACCGGGCGCGGCGCGGCGACCGGGATGGCGATGGAGTCGAGGAACGACAGGTGGTTGCTCGCGAAGATCACCGGTCCGCTCTTGGGAACGAGCGAGCGCCCCTCGAGGTGCGGGCGGTAGAGGACCCGCGCAAGCGGGGTCAGGACGAAGCGGCCGAGGAAGTACGTCGCGCCCATCCGTGTGACCGGCGCCTCCGGCTCCTGAGGTGCATCGGCTGTCGCGTCGTCCGCGTCGGGCACCAGGTCGGAAGTCACCCGTCGAGGGTACTCCCGATTCCATTCCGGTATCGGCATGGTCGGTTCTCAGCGCAGACAGAGGAAAGATGCGAAAGGATGGTGGTTCCCCTTTCATCGACTCGAGGTACTCCCGTGCGCATTCGCCCGATCGCCGCCCTGTCCGTCGCCGCGCTGTCGGCCGTCCTGCTTGCGGGCTGCGCGGGTGCGGCGCCCGAAGCGTCGCCGTCGCCGACCGGCACCGGCTCCGCCGACCTGTGCGCCGCCGCCGCCCCGTCGGGTGCGGCATCCGAGTCCATCGAGGTCGACGGCGAGGCCGGCGAGCAGTCGACGGCGACCTTCCCCGCCCCCCTCGAGGTCGAAGAGCTGCAGAGCACGGTCGTGGTCGAGGGCGAGGGCGACCCGGTCGCCGCCGGCGACCTGGTGACGTACGCCCTGTCGGCGTTCAACGCCGAGACCGGCGAGGAGCTCGGCTCGTTCGGGTACGGCGACAGCCCCGTCCTCCCGCAGCAGATCTCGCCCGAGAACCCCCTCGGCCAGCTGCTCGGCTGCGCGACTCCCGGCACGCGCGTCGTCGCGACCTTCCCGGCGACCGAGGAGGCCGCTGCCGAGGTGTACATCGTCGACCTGCTCGAGGTCGTCCCGAGCGCCGCGTGGGGCGAGGAGCAGGATCCGGTCGACGGCATGCCGACCGTCGAGCTGGCCGAGGACGGCGCGCCGACCGTGACCCTGCCCGAAGGCGACATGCCGACCGAGTTCGAGAAGGCGACCCTGAAGAAGGGCGACGGGCCGGTCGTCGAGACCGGCGACGGCGTGCTCGTGCAGTACCACGGCGTCTCGTGGAACTCCGGCGAGGTCTTCGACCAGAGCTGGGGCGGCGCGCCGTTCTCGTTCACCGCGGGCAGCGGTGTCGTTCAGGGCTTCACGGACGCCGTCGTGGGCGAGACCGTCGGATCGCAGGTCATCGCCGTCCTGCCGCCGTCGGTCGCATACGGCGAGGGCGAGATCACCGACGCCGACCTGACCGGTCAGACCCTGGTGTTCGTGATCGACATCCTGGGCGTGCAGTCGGCGACAGCCGCCGAGTAGCCGCTCGCTAGGCTGGTCCGATGCGACGCGTCCTCGTCCTCGGCTCGACCGGATCGATCGGAACTCAGGCGCTCGACGTCGTGAGGGCCAATCCCGGTCGGTTCGAGGTCGTCGGCCTGTCCGCCGGATCGAACCGGGAGGCCCTTCAGGCTCAGGCCGACGAGTTCGGCGTCGACAGCATCGCGCTCGGTGCCGTCGAGGCCGAGCAGCTGGTCCGGGATGTCGAGGCCGACGTCGTGCTCAACGGCATCACCGGGTCGGTCGGGCTCGGCCCGACGCTGGCGGCGCTCGAGTGCGGGCGCACCCTGGCGCTGGCCAACAAGGAGTCGCTCATCGTGGGCGGCGACCTCGTCACCGCGATCGCGCAGCCCGGGCAGATCGTCCCCGTCGACTCCGAGCACTCCGCGATCGCCCAGGCGCTGCGGTCGGGGACGCGCGCCGAGGTGCGTCGTCTCGTGCTCACGGCCTCGGGAGGGCCGTTCCGGGGGCGCAGCCGTGACTCGCTCGCGGACGTGACCCCTGCCGAGGCGCTCGCGCATCCGACGTGGGACATGGGCCGGGTCGTCACGACGAACTCCGCCACCCTCGTCAACAAGGGCCTGGAGGTGATCGAGGCGCACCTCCTCTTCGGCGTGCCCTTCGCCGAGATCGAGGTCGTCGTGCACCCGCAGTCGATCGTGCACTCGATGGTCGAGTTCTCGGACGGCTCGACGATCGCCCAGGCGTCTCCTCCCGACATGAGGCTCCCGATCTCGCTCGGCCTGGACTGGCCGAACCGGGTCGCCGGTGTCGGGCGCCCGCTCGACTGGTCGGCCGCGACATCCTGGACCTTCGAACCGCTCGACGACGCGGCGTTCCCCGCGGTCCGGCTCGCCAAGCACGTCGGCCGGGCAGGGGGCACCTATCCGGCTGTGCTCAACGCCGCCAACGAGCAGGCCGTCGACGCCTTCCACGAGGGGCGCCTGACGTTCCTCGGGATCGTCGATGTCATCGAGCGCGTCGTGGACCAGCACGAGGCTCCCGGCGCGCTCACGCGGGAGTCGCTCGCGGAGGCGGAGCGCTGGGCCCGGCATGCCGCCGATCGCGCGATCGCCGCCGCATCCGCCCGCTGATCGGCATTCACCCGACGCATCGGGCGACCTCCGGGTGGGGCTCGCGACATGCGAGCCCCGGCCCGCAGGGTCAGGCGGCGGGGAAGACGGGTCGCTCGGGGTCGGACGCGGGAGTCTCGTCCTCGGGGTACGGGACGGGCCAATGCGGTTCGGGCACCGCCCAGCCGGCGCCGCGCAGGGCCCGGCGGGCGAGCTCGCGGGCGGAGTAGGGCGTGCGGACGCCCCGGATGTCGCGGTAGTCCTGGTGTCCGGGGCCCGCCCAGAGGATCGCGTCGCCGTCGCCCACGAGCGCGACCGCTTCGAGGATCGCGCGCTCGGGCGGTGAGAACTCGCGGATGTCGGCATCCGGCCGCGCGCGCCGCGCGCCCTCGAGCAGCGTGGCGCGGATCGAGTCGGGGTTCTCGTGACGCGGGTGGTGGTCGGTGATGACGAGGATGTCGCTGCCCTCGACGGCGGTGCGTCCCATGTCGTGGCGCTTGGTCGCGTCGCGGTCGCCGTCGGCGCCGAAGAGCATCACGACCTTGCCCGGCGTCACGCGACGGACAGCCGCGAGGGTCTTCTCGAACGCATCGGGGGAGTGGCCGAAGTCCACGTAGACCGCGGGGCCCTCCTCGCCCGACACGAGCTCCGTGCGGCCCGGCAGGTAGGCGTCGATGCGGCCACCGTCGAGCGCCTCGACCAGGCGCTCCCAGGAGTACCCGCCCTCGAGGATCATCACGATCGCGAGCCCTGCGTTGGCCGCCATGTGCCGACCGATCACCGGGACGAGTGTCGTGAGCGAGCGGCCGTCGCGGGACGTCAGACGGAACTCGGTGCCGACCGGGCGTTCGTCGAGGATCTCGACGACCCAGTCGGCCGCGGCCGCGGCATCCGGGTCCGAAGCCAGGGCGGGAGTGCCGACGGTGACCGTGGGGACCTGGCTGCGCGCGACGACCTCGGCGCCCTGGTCGGAGTCGATGCAGACGACGGCGCGACGAGAGCGGTCGGGGAGGAACAGCGGCAGCTTCGCCTCGAAGTACTCCCGCATATCGGCGTAGTCGTCGAGGTGGTCGTGCGTGAGGTTGGTGAAACCGGCGACATCGAAGACGATGCCGTCGACGCGCCGGCGACTGAGGGCCTGCGCGCTGACTTCGACGGCCACCGCCTCGACGCCGCGCTCCCGCATGAGGGCGAGGAGGGCGTGCATCTCGTAGGCCTCAGGGGTCGTCAGGCGCGACACGATGATCTGTCCGGCGATGTGGCGCTCGGCGGTGGAGGACAGGCCCGTCACCGCGCCCAGCTGCCCGAGGATGCCCTCGAGGATGTGCGAGACGCTGGTCTTGCCGTTCGTGCCGGTCGTGCCGAACAGGAGCGGCAGGTCGTCGCCGCGGCCGGTGCTGTACACCCACGCCGACAGATCGCCCAGCAGCCCGCGCGGGTCTTCGACGAGCACGACGGGCAGCCCGCTCGCGGCGGCGAGATCGGCTCCGGCGGCATCGGTGACGACCGCGACGGCACCCTTCTCGGCGGCCGCGGCGGAGAACTCCGCGCCGTGCCGGTTGACCCCCTTGACGGCGACGAACACGTCGCCGGGGCGGAGATCGGCGGTCGCGAGCGTGATGCCCGTGAGAGTCGTTCCGGTGACATCGCCGCGCACATCGACGCCGAAGCGCGCGGCCAGGTCGTCGAGGGCGTGAACGGGCGGCGCGTCCGGTCGGAGGACGGGGGGAAGGTTCGAAGGCGCGTCGGTCGGCATGGCGCATCCATCCTCTCATCCGGCCGGGCCGAAACCCACGCCGTCCACAGCGGACGGACCGGGGGGAGGGCGCCCGCGGCGGACGCCCTCCCGTCGGTTCAGGCCCTGCTCTTGCGGCCGCGCACGAGCACCACGGCCAGAGCCGCGATGCCTGCGGCGAGACCGCCCGCGGCGAGCCAGCGCGCCACCGGGTCCGCGGTGGCGGCTGTCGTCTCGGCCGCGGAGTGCTCATCGCCGCCCGCGGCGGAGGCGTCGTCGTGGCCGTGGCCCTCCTCGACCGCGATCGCCCCGACCTCGACGACCGGCGCCGGCGACTCGAGGTCGTGCGGGTCCTGGCCGTCCTCGGCGATCTCGGTCCAGGCGGTCTCGCCCTCCACGCAGGTCTGGGTGACCGGGAAGGCCAGCTGCGAGTCGGCGGCTGTCTCGTCGAACAGAACGTCCATCGAGACGGCGGCCTTCAGGCCGTCCTCGACCGGCGCGTCGCTGGTGAAGGTGACCTGGGTCGGCACGCCGTCGGCGGCCAGCTCGCGGGTGATCGTCCAGCCGCCCTGGACGATCGGAGTGGCGTTGCCGACACCATCGGGGATGTCGATCACGAGCGCGGTCGTGGGGGAGCCGTCGCAGCCGTGCGAGAACGCGAAGGTGAGCGTCTCGGTCGAGCCGGCGGCGGCCGCGCCCGGGTCGACGTGGACGTGCGCCGAGGCGGCGAGCGGCACGCCGACGGCGAGGGCGATGCCGGCGGCCGTGCCGAGGACGAGGCGACGCGAGCGGCGCGCGGGACGGACGGGGGACAGGGTGCGGGAAGCGTTCATCAGGAATCTTTCGTCAAGGTGCGCGCAGCGCGATCAGCGCTGCGCACGGGTACCGGAGACACCGGTCCGTGCGGGGCGAGGCGCGGACCGATCGGATGCCGCGGTCAGAGGGCCGCGATGACGGAAGACGGGGGACCGCGCCGGGAGACGTCCGAGAGGACGACGCCGAGCGAGCGGATGACGCGCGTGGTGACGGCCGCGAGGCGCAGGAGCACGACCGGCGCGGGGGCGGGGTCGCCGGCGCGACGGAGGATCGAGCGGATGCCCCGGCCCAGGGCGCGCAGCATCCGCTCTCCGCCGTAGAGGGCGAGCATCGTCGCCACCGCCGCGAGAGCGTGGGCGAGGAGCATGGGGATGTCGGGGAGGATGCCGGTCGCGGGTCCTGCCGAGGCGTCCAGTGTCGCGTGGTGCACGTGTCCGGTCGCCGCCGTCGGATCGACACCGGCCGTCAGGGCGAATGAGACGTGGAAGAGCGCCTGGGCCGCGAGCACGGACGTTCCGACCCGCCAGGCCGAGAGCCGGCGTCCGACGAGGGCGATCGCAAGGGGAGAGGCGAGGATGCCCAGCACGCCGACGAGCGCGGGCGCCGGGGCTCCGCCGCCGGCGAGGGTGTGGGAGGTCGCCGCGACGATCGTCGCGATCCATGCCGCCGCGGCGCCTCGCAGGGCGCGAACGTGGCGTGGGGTCACGGGATCCTCCTGATCCCCGAGCCTAGCGGGGCCGCGGACGCGGTCACGGCCAACTCAAAGCCCGACGCGGGTACCGTGTGGGTGTGGAAGCTCTCGCATTCGTCATCGGCGTCGTCCTCATGGTCGTGGGCCTCGCCGTGTCCATTGCGCTCCACGAGCTCGGCCACCTATGGCCCGCGAAGAAGTTCGGCGTGCGCGTCGGCCAGTACATGATCGGGTTCGGCCCGACGATCTGGTCGAAGCGGGTCGGCGAGACGCAGTACGGGTTCAAGGCCATCCCCCTGGGCGGCTACATCTCGATGGCGGGCATGTACCCGCCCTCGCCGAAGCAGCTCGCGGCTGCGGCATCCGGCCAGCGATCCGGGCGCGCGGCCGGCGGGTTCTTCGCGACGATGGTCCAGGACGCCCGCGCCGCCAACGACGAAACGCTCCTGAGCGAGGACGACGAACGCGTCTTCTACAAGCTGCCCGTGTGGAAGCGCGTCGTGATCATGCTCGGCGGGCCGGTCATGAACCTGCTGTTCGCGATCGTGCTGTTCGCGATCCTGCTGTCGGGGATCGGAGTGCAGAGCGCGACCACCACGGTGTCGAGCGTCAGCGAGTGCATCATCCCGGCCGAGGCCGACCGCACCGAGTGCCAGGCGTCCGACCCTGCCGCGCCGGCGGCGGCCGCGGGTATTCAGCCCGGCGACGTCCTCGTCGCCGTCGACGGCGAGCCGATCTCGACCTTCGCCGAGGCTGCGGCGCTGATCCAGGCGTCGCCTGGACAGGTCATCGCGGTGACCGTCGAGCGCGACGGCGAGACGCAGGACCTCACCTTGACGCCGGTCTCGGTGGAGCAGGCCGTCACCGACGCACGGGGCGAGCCGGTGCTCGACGAGAACGGTCAGCCGCAGACGGAGGAGGTCGGAATCGCCGGCATCCGTCAGGAGGTCGCCTACCTGCGCGAGCCGATCTGGGCCGCCCCGCAGATGGCGTTCGAGCGCGTCGGCGCGGTCGCCGGCATCATGTGGCAGATGCCGGTCAAGGTGTGGGAGACCGGAGTCACCCTCGTCACCGGTGAGGAGCGCGACCCGAACGGCCCGCTCAGCATCGTCGGCGCGGGGCGCCTCTCGGGCGAGGTCGCAGCCGCGGACGCCCCTGTCCTGAACCGCGTCGCCGGATTCCTCGAACTGCTCGCCGCGCTCAACATCGCGCTGTTCGTCTTCAACCTCATTCCCCTTCTGCCGCTCGACGGCGGGCACATCGCGGTCGCTCTGTGGGACGGCATCAAGCGGGTGTGGGCGAAGGTCTTCCACCGTCCGCCGCCGAAGCCGGTCGACGCCACGAAGCTGGTCCCGGTCACGTTCGTGGTCGTCATCGCGCTCATCGCGATGGGCGCCGTGCTGATCCTCGCCGACATTGTGAACCCCGTCTCGCTCTTCGGCTGACACCGAGTTTCGGCAGGACTGTCGAAATCGGTCTTGTCCATTCGCTGTGGGGATGAAACGGTTCCACTGACGAAAGGACCACGACCGTGAAGTACGTCCTGATGTTCACCAGCACACCCGAACTCGACGCCGCCGTGCCGCCGGAGCGCGCACAGGCCGTCTACGGCCGGATCTACCAGTGGTTCGCCGACAACGCCGAGCACATCGACGATGCCGGCGCCGAGCTTCAGCCGCTCTCCACCGCGACCACCGTCAAGCACGGCGGCGACGCACCCGTCGTGGCCGACGGGCCGTTCTCGGAGGCCAAGGAGGTCATCGGCGGGTTCAGCGTGATCGACGCCCCCGACCTCGACGCCGCCATCGCGATCGCGAAGACCTGGCCCGCTCTCGAACTGCCCGGTGTGGCGGTCGAGGTGCGGCCGATGGTCGTCGACTACAGCATGTTCGAGCAGTGAGCACGCCGGATGCCGCGACCGCACGCCGACGGCCCGGATGAGGGCGACGAGCGCGGCGGGGTCGCGGCATCCGATCTGCTCCTCGCCCGAGTCGTGCGAGAGGAGTCGGGGCGGCTCGTCGCGACCCTCACCCGCTCGTTCGGGAGCCTCGACGTCGCCGAGGAGGCCGTCAGCGAGGCGGTCGAGGAGGCGGTGCGCGAGTGGCGGGACCGGGGCATCCCGCCCAACCCGGGTGCCTGGCTCACGCAGGCGGCGCGCCACAACGCGCTGGACAGGATCCGGCGGGAGAAGGGCCTTCGCGAGAAGCTCGCGCTGATCGCCCCGGACCCCGCCGGCCGCGACGCGCCCGAGCCCGAGATCGACGACCGACTGCCGCTCCTGTTCGGATGCTGTCACCCGGCGCTCTCGGCCGAGGCGCAGCTCGCGCTGACGCTGCGCGCCGTGTGCGGGCTGACGACGGCCCAGATCGCGCGCGCGACGTTCAGCGCCGACACCGCGGTCGGCCAGCGGATCGTGCGGGCCAAGCGCAAGATCGGCGCCGCGGGGATCCCGCTGCGCATCCCCGAAGGCGTGGAACGCGCCGAGCGGCTCGACGTCGTGCTGACCATCGTCTCGGTCATGTACAGCGAAGCGCACCTGGTGGCGGGGCGGGATGCCGCGGCCGACCGCGACCTCGCCGATGACGCCGTCTGGCTCGCACGCGTCGTCTCCGCCGCGCTCCCCGCCGAGCCGGAGGCGCACGGACTGCTGTCGCTGCTGCTGTTCCATCGGGCGCGGGAGTCGGCGAGGGCCGTGGACGGCGAGCTCGTGCTGCTGGCCGATCAGGACCGATCGCGCTGGGACCGGTCGCTCCTCGCGGAGGCGCGCGGCGCGCTCGAGCGGGCGGCGCGGCTGCGCAGGCCCGGACGCTGGCAGCTGCACGCGGCGATCGCGGCGTGCCACGCGGATGCCGCGGACGCCGCGTCGACGGACTGGCTGCAGGTGATCACGCTCTACGACATGCTCCTCGCGTACGATCGCACGCCCGTCGTGCGCCTCAACCGTGCGGTCGCGCTGGCTCGGGTGGACGGGCCGGAGCCCGCGCTCGCCGAGGCCGACGCGCTCGAGGAGGCGCTGTCGCGATCGCACCTCTGGCACGCGGTGCGCGCGTCGCTGCTGCGCGACCTCGGGCGCGAGGACGAGGCGCTCGCCGCCGACCTGCGGGCCCTCGAGCTCACCGCGAACGAGGCCGAGCGGCGGCTCATCGCAGCCCGGCTGGCGCGCTGATCGCGCTCAGGCCCCCACGGGCTCGAGGGCATGGGAAACGAGGCGCTCGAGCGTCGTCATCCCGTCGCGCGACAGGATCGACTCGAGGTGCCCCTGCACCGACGCGTAGCCCGGCCCCCGCAGCGCGTACACGTCGCCGGTGACGGGATCCGCGGCGACCTCGGTCTTCCCGACGAGCGTGGTGCCCGACGGAACGCGCGCCGTGAACGTGTTGTAGAACCCGATGGAGGCCGGCATCCCGAACAGGTCGACGGTCTTCTGCAGACCCTGGTGCGGCGCAGCGAGCGGGGCGAGGTCGATCCCGAGCGAGTCGGCGAGGATCTGGTGGCTGAGGCACACCGCGAGGATCGGACGACCGGCGGCGCGGCGACGTGCGACGATCTGCTGCATCCGCCGCATGCGGGGGCTCGACGGGTCGCGGGGGTCACCGGGCCCCGGGCCCGAGACCACGAGCTCGGCGGTGTCGATCTGCTCGTCGGTCACCTCGCTCCAGGGTGCGATGCGGACGTCGAGCCCGAGGTGACGGAGCTGATGCGCGAGCATCGTCGTGAAGCGGTCCTCGGCGTCGACGACCAGGGCGGACCGTCCGGCGAACGGGCCGGCCGACTCCCGGCCCTGCGGATTGAGCCAGAACGACGCGAGGCGCGAGTTGCGGGACGCGAGCAGCGACGCGATGGCGGGATCGTCGGCGAGGAGCCGGGGCTCCGCGGCCGGGGCGTCCTCGTCGATCGCGACGGCCTGCTCCGCGGCGATCTCCCTCGCGATCGCGCCGATGGCGCCGAGCACGCCCGCGGCCTTGCCGTGGGTCTCGCCGACTTCGCCGTACGGATCGGAGTGGCGCACCAGCGTCGCCCCGACGGGCACGCGAAGGCGCCCGTCCTCGAGGTACGCGGTCCGGATCAGGATGGGAGCGTCGAGGTCGTGCGTGGGCTCGTCGGCCGCCGCCGCGGCTCCCGCCGGGAGGCGGGGGGTGAACAGGGCGGCGACCCCCGAGTAGTAGCCGCGCGGGGTGCGCTCGTGCCGGGTGATGACGGTGCACGCGTTCTGCATGGGCGACCCGGTGACGGTCGGGGCGAACATCGTCTCGCGGAGGATGTCGCGCGGATCGAGGCGGCTGCGCCCGCGCAGCACGTACTCGGTGTGCGTCAGGCGCGACATCTCCTTGAGGTGAGGACCGGTGATGCGCCCGCCGTCGGAGCAGACGGCGCTCATCATCTTGAGCTCCTCGTCGACCACCATGAAGAGCTCCTCGGTCTCCTTGGCGGACTCGAGGAACTCGGTCAGGGTCTCGGCTGTGGCACCGCCGGCCGGGTGGCGGAACGTGCCCGAGATCGGATTCATCGTCACGACGCCGTCACGCGCGCTGACGTGGGCCTCGGGGCTCGCGCCCACGGCGACGTGGCCGGGCGTCACGAAGGCGAAGGTCCAGTACGCGCCGCGCTCGTACTCGAGCAGCGCCCGGAACCACGTCAGCGCGGCTGTCGCCGGGTCGACGTCGACACCGGCGGTGAAGTCGCGACGGATGACGAAGTTCGCGCCCTCGCCTCGGCCGATCTCGTCGGCGATGACGCGCCGGACGATCTCGGCGTACGCCTCGTCGTCGATGTCGAACCCGGCATCGGTGAGCGGCACGGGTTCGGTCGGCAGCTGGGCGAGCGCAACGTCACGAGGGATCGCCGACCGGTCCGAGATCACGAGGCAGCGGAGGGGAGCACCGTCGTCATGGCATTCGAATCCCCGCTCGGTCACCTGCCGGAACGGCACGAGGGCGAGCACCTCGCGCGGCGCGCCCGAAGCATCGGTCAGCGGGATGTCCGCCAGCGCCGCCACGTCGACGACGTCGCCGGTGAGCACTTCGACGGTCGACGCGTCGCGGGCGATGAGGGCGAACGGGATGCCGCGCGCAGCGAGGTCGCGGAGGGGGAGATGGGCGAGCCCGGTCATGATCGGTCTTTCGTCGTGGGGGCGGTCGCCCTACGAAGAGAAAGACCGCCCCGAGGGCGGTCTGAGGTCGCGCGAACCCACCGCCTTATGCGGTGAGCCACCAGGTGAGGGTCGCGGACATGGGCCGAACCTACCACACGGGTGTTCGCCGCATCTTCCCGGTGACGGGCCGCATCACACGGCGTCGCGCTCGAGGACGGCCGCCTGATGCCGGTGGCCGACGGTCTCGTACCCCACGACGATGACGATCGGCGAGCACGCGGCGATCAACAGCGAGATGCCGATGCTCGCGCCCGCCCAGACGGCGAGCACGCTCAGCGCGAGCATCGCGACGGCGCCGAGGAAGAGCCAGACGTGGAACGGGTCGAACTCGCGCACGAGCAGCGAGTAGATCGTGAAGAGCGCCACCTCGAAGATCAGCAGCGGCACGGCCACGGTCAGCAGGGCGAACTCCGCGCCGACGTGCGCCTCGTGCGAGATGACGTTCGCCGCGACGTGGAGTCCGGCTCCCACGCCGACGATCGAGCCGAACAGGAACATGTGCCCATAGCCCCACACGAACCCGCGCCGCGGATGGCGCGCGAGGACGGGACCCGACGGCAGCATGAAGTACACCCACCACATCGCGAAGGCGAGGGTGGTTCCGCCGAGGGCGACGAGCGCGGCCTCCAGCGTCCACTCGTGGAGCACCTCGACGACGGCGGAGATCGCGAGGATCGTGCCGAGGATGACCTCGCCCAGGGTGATGATCACGAGCAGGCCGTAGCGCTCGGCGATGTGGTGCGGATGCCAGGGCGTCCGCCCGAAGCGACGTTCGGCGAAGTAGGGCCCGGCGAGCTCGAAGAGCGACAGCAGCGTCGTGAAGAAGAACGTCACCGGAAGGGAGAGGTTGAGGAAGATGAGCGCGACCCACCCCACCTGGGCGATCGAGATGTTCACGACATAGGCGAGACAGGTCTTCCGACGCGCGGGGTCGTGCTTCGCGGCACGGAGCCACAGCGCGATCGTGGCGACGCGCATCACGACGTAGCCGGCGACCATCACCCCGTTGTCGACGTGCTCGCCCTCCTGGATCGAGTGGAAGAACGGCGGGAGCCCGAGCGCGAGGATCAGCACGCCGAGCATCTCGATGAGCGTGGCGATGCGGAAGAAGATGTCGTCGTTGTCGTAGGCGGACGCCAGCCACGAGTAGTTGATCCAGGCCCACGACACGGCGAACGTGGCGAATGCGAAGGCGATGATCGCGTTGACGGTGTCGCCGAGCTCGAGCAGATGCGCCGTCTGGGTGCCGGCCTGGCTGAACGCCACCACGAAGGTCAGGTCGAAGAGCAGCTCGAGGGGAGTCGCCGCCCGGTGGCGCTCGTTCGGGTCGCGACCGGTCATCCGTGTGAGGCGGTGGCTCATGCTCATGGCCGCCAAAATACACGGCCCGCGGCATCCGCTTCGTTCACAGCCTCGACGTGCGGACGCCGCGTAGGCTGGGGGCGTGCCAGCAGTCAACATCGGGATGCCCAAGGTCCCCGAAACGCTCGCCCCCCGTCGCAAGACCCGCCAGATCAAGGTCGGCAAAGTGCTCGTGGGCGGGAACGCGCCCGTCAGCGTGCAGTCGATGACGACGACGCAGACGACGAACATCAACGCCACGCTGCAGCAGATCGCCGAGCTCACCGCCTCGGGATGCGAGATCGTGCGCGTGGCTGTGCCGCACCAGGACGACGCCGACGCGCTGAAGATCATCGCGATGAAGAGTCAGATCCCGGTGATCGCCGACATCCACTTCCAGCCCCGCTACATCTACACCGCCATCGACGCCGGGTGCGGCGCGGTGCGCGTGAACCCGGGCAACATCCGTGAGTTCGACGGGAACGTCGGGCAGATCGCCGCTGCCGCGAAGGCCGCGGGGGTGTCGCTGCGCATCGGGGTGAACGCCGGTTCGCTCGACAAGCGCATCCTCGCGAAGCACGGGAAGGCGACGCCCGAGGCGCTCGTCGAGAGCGCCGTCTGGGAGGCGTCGCTGTTCGAGGAGCACGACTTCCACGACTTCAAGATCTCGGTGAAGCACAACGACCCGGTCGTGATGGTGAAGGCGTACCGTCTGCTGGCCGAGCGCGGCGACTGGCCGCTGCACCTCGGTGTGACCGAGGCGGGTCCCGCCTTCCAGGGCACGATCAAGAGCGCCACGGCGTTCGGCATCCTGCTGTCGGAGGGCATCGGCGACACCATCCGCGTCTCGCTGTCGGCGCCGCCGGCCGAAGAGGTCAAGGTCGGCCACCAGATCCTGCAGTCGCTGAACCTCCGCGAGCGCAAGCTCGAGATCGTCTCGTGCCCCTCGTGCGGTCGCGCCCAAGTCGACGTCTACACCCTCGCCGACAACGTGACCGAGGGCCTCAAGGACATGACCGTGCCGCTGCGCGTCGCCGTCATGGGATGCGTCGTCAACGGTCCCGGCGAGGCGCGTGAGGCCGACCTCGGCGTGGCCTCGGGCAACGGGAAGGGCCAGATCTTCGTCAAGGGCCAGGTCATCAAGACGGTGCCCGAGGCAGAGATCGTCGCCACCCTCATCGAAGAGGCGAACCGGATCGCCGACGAGATGGGCCCGGATGCCCCGGTCGGCACTGCGCAGGTGCTGACGAGCTGATCCGCGGTCGGCCGCTGCGGCCGGTCAGGAGATCGTCCCCCCGCTGATGCGGGAATCCTCCGTCGTGCGGATGCTCGTGCGCACCGCGATCTCGAGCGCTCGGGCGATGTCGGCGAGCGGCAGGGCCGCGGCATCCGGCGACGGCGCATGCTCGGCCGACCACGGGACGTGGATGAAGCCCGCCCGCATCGCGCGGCGATCTGCCGCGAGGTGCAGCGCGCGGAAGAGCACGTGATTGCAGACGAACGTCCCCGCCGAGTGGGAGACCTCGGACGGGATGCCCGCCGCTGCGATGTCGTGTGCGATCGCCTTGACCGGCAGCGTCGCGAAGTACGCGGCCGGAGCGCCCTCGATGCTCGGCTCGTCGATCGGCTGCGAGCCGGCGTTGTCGGGGATGCGCGCGTCGATGAGGTTGACGCCGACGCGCTCGACCGAGACGACCGCCCGGTTCCCGGCGAGGCCTGCGGCGATGACGACGTCGGGGGAGTGGTCGGCGACGAGGCGGGCGAGCTCCGCCTCCGCGCCGGCGAACGCGACGGGCAGGATGGCGGTGATCAGCGCCTCGGCGCCGTCCCACCGCCCCCGGACGATGTCGACGGCGTCGCCCGACGGATTCGCGGTGTCGCCGCCGAAGGGCTCGAATCCGGTGAGGAGGATCGTCGTCATCCGTCCAGGCTACGGCGCGGAGTGCGCACGGGCCGGTCGGCGACGGGTGGCCCGCTGTGCGGCCGGTCGCCGCCGCTAGACTCGGGCGATGCCCGCGCTCACCTCGGATCAGACCGCGGTGTTGACGTCGTGGCTCCGTCGGTTCGAGATCGTCGAAGACCTGAGCTGGGGGCAGACGGACACCGTGGTGCTCCACGTCGACACTCCCGACGGGGAGCGCATCGTCAAGGCCGGCGGGCCGGCGAACCACCACATCCTCCGCGAGCTCCAGGCGCACGACGGAGCGACCGACGCGTGGGTCGCGGAGGGCCGCGCCGCCCGGCTCCGGCACGCCGACGCCTCCCGGCGGATCCTGGTGCTGGACTACCTCCCCGGCGTGCTGGCCGGTGCCACCGCCGCGGCGCTCGATCCCGACGTGCACCGTCAGGCGGGGGCTCTGCTGCGGCAGTTCCACGATGAGTCGTCGCATGACGGCGACGCGGCCGAGGAGGCCGCGGCACGCCGAGCCGTCGCGTGGCTCGACTCGCCGCACCGCATCGACGCGGAGACGGAGCGGCGGCTCCGCGAGGCGCTGAGCGCGGCATCCCCCGAGATCCCTCCGGCCGTGCCCACCCACGGCGACTGGCAGCCGCGGAATTGGCTCGTCGACGACGGCGTCGTGCGGGTGATCGACTTCGGGCGGTTCGGACTCCGGTCGGCGGTGACGGACTTCGCGCGTCTCGCGTCGCAGGAGTGGCTCACCAGCCCCGCTGCCGAGCGCGCATTCTTCGAGGGGTACGGCGACGACCCGCGCACGCCCGAGCACTGGCGCCTCGTGCGGCTGCGCGAGGCGATCGGCACTGCGGTGTGGGCGCACCAGGTGGGCGCTGAGGAGTTCGAACGACAAGGGCACCGCATGATCGCGGAGGCGCTGGCATGACCGGGGTCCACGCGACCGACCCGCTGTCCCGGCCGATCACGGCCGGGATCGTGACTGCGCTCGTCGGATTCACGAGCGCGTTCGTCGTCGTGCTGACGGGACTCCGTGCCGTGGGCGCGACGCCTGCGCAGGCGGCGAGCGGGCTCCTGACCGTGTGCGTCACGATGGGGCTCGGCTCGCTCATCCTCGCCTGGAGATACCGGATGCCGATCACCGTCGCGTGGTCGACGCCCGGCGCCGCGCTGCTCGCCGCCACGGGCGTCGTCGAAGGCGGCTGGCCCGCGGCCGTCGGTGCCTTCCTCGTCGTCGGCGCTCTGATCGTGCTGACCGGACTCTGGCCGCACCTCGGACGACTGATCGCCCGCATCCCGCCCTCCATCGCGCAGGCAATGCTCGCCGGGGTGCTGCTGCCGCTCTGCCTCGCACCGGTCACGGGCATCGTGGTCAACCCGTGGGGCGTCGTGCCGGTCGTGCTGACGTGGCTCGTCTTCGCACGCCTCGCGCCCCGCTGGGCGGTGCCGCTCGCGTTCGTCGCGGCCGCGATCGTGGTGGGCGTCTCACTCGCGCAGGAAGGGGCATCCGTCGACCCGGCCCTGCTGCTGCCGCACGTCGAGCTCACGATGCCCGCCTTCACGCTCGGGGCGCTCGTCAGCATCGCGATCCCGCTCTACATCGTCACGATGGCGTCGCAGAACGTGCCCGGTGTCGCGATCATGCGCAGCTTCGGATACGAGGTGCCGTGGCGGCCCGCGATGCTCGTCACCGGGATCGGCACCGCAGTCGGCGCGACGGCCGGCGGCCATGCCATCAACCTCGCGGCCATCAGCGCGGCGCTCGCCGCAGGCCCCGAGGCCGACGCCGACCCGAAGCGGCGGTGGGTGGCCGGCGTGTCCACCGGCGTGGCGAGCCTCGTCCTCGGCGCGGCATCGGCGGCGTTCGCCGCGCTCGTGCTGCTCGCGCCCGAGGCGGTGATCCCGGCGGTCGCCGGAGTGGCGCTGTTCGCGGCGTTCGGCAATGCCGTGCAGCAGGCGATCGACGATCCGGGGGAGCGGATGCCGGCAGTCGTCACGTTTCTCGTCGCAGCGTCCGGCGTCGCGATCCTCGGGGTGAGCGCCGCGTTCTGGGCGCTCGTCGCCGGCCTGGTGGTGCGCACCGTGCTCCATGCGGGGCGGCGTCGCATCTCCTGACGCGCGGGCCGCGGCATCCCACCGCCGATCTCCCTCCCCCGGGGAGCTTCCCGCGAGGACTCGCCCTCGCTCGGCGGCTTCGCCACGCCTCTAGACTTGACCCTCGTGGTCACCCGTCTCTCACACTTCTTCCTCCGCACGCTCCGCGAGGACCCGGCCGACGCCGAGGTCACGAGCCATCGCCTGCTCGTCCGCGCCGGGTACATCCGGCGCAACGCCCCGGGCATCTTCGCGTGGCTGCCGCTGGGCCTGAAGGTCAAGGCGAAGATCGAGAAGGTCATCCGCGACGAGATGGCCGCGGCCGGCGCGTACGAAGTGCACTTCCCCGCCCTGCTGCCCCGTGAGCCCTACGAGGCGTCGGGTCGGTGGGAGTCCTACGGCGACGGAATCTTCCGCCTCCAGGACCGCAAGGGGGCCGACTACCTCCTGGCTCCCACGCACGAGGAGATGTTCACCCTCCTCGTGAAGGACCTGTACTCGTCGTACAAGGACCTGCCGCTGGCGATCTATCAGATCCAGGACAAGTACCGCGACGAGGCCCGTCCCCGCGCCGGCCTCCTGCGGGGCCGCGAGTTCACGATGAAGGACGCGTACTCGTTCGACTACACCGATGAGGGGCTGGATGCCTCGTACCAGCGTCAGCGCGACGCGTACGAGCGCATCTTCCAGACGCTGGGCCTGGAGTACGTCATCGTGCAGGCCGACAACGGGCTCATGGGCGGCGCCCGCTCCGAGGAGTTCCTCCACCCGACCGCGGTGGGCGAGGACACCTTCGTGCGCTCGTCCGGCGGGTACGCGGCGAACGTCGAGGCATACACGACGACGGTGCCCGCGGCGATCCCGTTCGACGGGCTCGGCGACCCGGTGATCTTCGACTCGCCGAACACGCCGACCATCCAGACGCTCGTCGACCACTCCAACGCGCACCTCGACGCTCCCGCGCCCGGTGTCGCCGGTCCCTCGACGGACGGCGTGACGGAGTGGACGGCGGCGCACACGCTCAAGAACGTCGTGCTCGCCCTCACCCACCTCGACGGCACGCGAGAGCTCGTGATCATCGGCGTCCCCGGCGACCGCGACGTCGACGACAAGCGCGTCGAGGTCGCCTTCGCACCCGCCGTCGTCGAGCCGGCGACGGAGGCCGACTTCGAGCGGAACCCGCTGCTGGTCAAGGGGTACATCGGCCCGTGGTCCGAGACCGGCCCGGTCCTCGGCGAGGAGTCGGCAACCGGCATCCGCTACCTGCTCGACCCGCGCGTCGTCGACGGCACGGCGTGGGTCACCGGCGCGAACATCGATGAGAAGCACGTGCACACCCTCGTCGCCGGACGCGACTTCACCGCGGACGGCTTCGTAGAGGTGGCCAGCGTCCGTGCGGGCGACCCGGCGCCGGACGGCTCCGGCCCCGTCGAGCTCGCCCGCGGCATGGAGATCGGACACGTCTTCCAGCTCGGCCGATTCTTCGCCGAGACCCTCGGCCTCAAGGTGCTCGACGAGAACGGCAAGCTCGTCACCGTCACGATGGGCTCGTACGGCATCGGCGTCACCCGCATCCTGGCGATCATCGCCGAGCTCAACAACGACGACAAGGGGCTCATCTGGCCGGCGTCGGTGGCGCCGTTCGACGTGCACGTCGTCGCGACCGGCCGCGAGCCCGTCGTGTTCGACGTCGCCGAGCAGCTGTCGGCGCAGCTCGAGGCATCCGGTCTCGACGTCCTCTACGACGACCGGCCCAAGGTGTCGCCCGGCGTGAAGTTCGGCGACGCGGAGCTCGTCGGCGTGCCGCAGATCGTGATCGTCGGACGCGCCGCGGCCGAGGGCCAGGTCGAGCTGTGGGACCGCCGCACCGGCGACCGCGAGACCGTGACGATCGCCGACGCGGTGGAGCGCCTGCGCCGCTGACCGCAGAACGCGGCAGCGGATGCCGCGACCCAGGTCGCGGCATCGGCGTGTTCGGCGTACCCGGCGGCTGACCGACCCTGCGGACGCCGGGATGAGCGCGTTCTCATCTGGCCGATGCCCGCCGTTCACCTCCGCGTCGCCGCGATGTACCCGCCCGGGACGATGCTGGCGCAGTCGCATCCAGGGAGGGCACATCGTGACCATCATCGAGAACAACCGCCGTTCGCTTCCGCTCGCGGAGCACGCGCGAGGCAAGCGCCTGGGGGTGACCTGCCAGCTGAAGTGCGCGAACGCGTGCACCAGCCCCGAGTGCAACACCTCGGGCAACAAGACCTTCCAGGAGGTGGCGCACGCCGCCCTCTCGCGCCGGGCGCTGCTGGGCCTCGGAGCAGCCGGAGCGGTCGCGATCGCGGTCGGCGCCGCCGGCGGACAGGCGCCCGTCTCGGGGGCCGCCGCCGCAGGCGCCGCAGGACCGGGTGCGGCGTTCGGACGACCCGGCCGCGCCGGTCTCCGGTTCGAGCCGATCGCACCGGTGGCGTCGAGTGTCGACGCGTTCACCGTCCCCGAGGGCTTCACGTGGGAGCCGATCATCCGCTGGGGCGATCCCCTGTTCAAGAGCGCCCCGGCGTTCTCGCTCGCGGCGCAGACGCCCGAGGCGCAGGCGCTCCAGTTCGGCTACAACAGCGACTACCTCGACATCCTCGCCGACCCGAGCGGCAGGACCGGCGTGCTGGTGAACAACCACGAGTACGTCAACCCGAACATCATGTTCCCCCCGACCGCCGATGCTGCAGAGCTCCGCCGCCGCGGCGACATCTACAAGGCCGCGCAGGGCATGTCGGTCGTCGAGATCACCCGCCGCCGCACCGGCGAGCCCTGGTCGTACGTCGTGGGCGGCAGGCGGAACCGCCGGATCACCGTCGAGACGGTCTTCGAGCTGACCGGTCCGGCAGCGGGAAGCGACCTCGTCAAGACGGCGGCCGACCCCGAGGGCCGCTGGGTGCGCGGCACGCTCGGCAACTGCGCCGGTGGCACCACGCCCTGGGGCACGATCCTGTCGGGCGAGGAGAACTTCAACGGCTACTTCGCGTGGGCCGCGAACACACCTGCCCAGAAGCGCTACCAGTCGACCGCGTCCACCTCGACGTCCACCGGGTGGGAGACCTACGACCCGCGCTTCAACGCGCACGATCCCGGCTACGTGAACGAGCCCAACCGATTCGGCTACATCGTCGAGATCGACCCGCAGGACCCCTCGTCCACGCCGCGCAAGCACACAGCGATGGGACGCTTCAAGCACGAGGGCGCGAACGTCATCGTCGCCGAGGACGGCCGCGTGGTCGCCTACATGGGCGACGACGAGCGCAATGACTACCTCTACAAGTTCGTGTCGAAGAACCGGATCTCGGGCTCGCGCAAGAAGAACCTGACGCTCCTCTCGGAGGGCGACCTCTTCGTCGCCAGGTTCTCGGGCGACTCGCCCGCGGCCGAGATCACCGGGACCGGCGCGCTGCCCGCGGACGGGAAGTTCGACGGCCGCGGCATCTGGATCCCGCTCACCAAGAACGGCAGGAGCGTCGTCCCCGGCTTCACGATCGAGGAGGTGCTCGTCCACACCCGCCTCGCGGCCGACGCCGTCGGCGCCACCAAGATGGACCGCCCCGAGGACGTCGAGCCCAACCCGAAGACGGGCAAGGTGTACCTCGCCCTCACGAACAACTCGGCACGGTCGGCGGCGACGCTCGACGAGGCGAACCCGGTCACCGGCAACCGCTACGGCCACGTCATCGAGATGACCGAGACCCGTGGTCAGGCCGGGACGACCTTCGGGTGGAGCATCCTTCTGCTCTGCGGCGATCCCGCCGTCTTCGCGAACTCGTACTTCGCGGGATTCCCGAAGGAGCTCGTCTCGCCGATCTCGTGCCCCGACAACGTCGCGTTCGACTCTGCGGGCAACCTCTGGATCTCGACGGACGGCGCCCCGAGCACGATCGGGTACAACGACGGCCTCTTCCTCGTGCCGCTGACCGGTCCGGACCGCGGTCACGTGCAGCAGTTCCTCTCGGTGCCACGGGACGCCGAGACGTGCGGACCGGTCATCCACGACCGGGAGGGCCTGGTCTTCGTCGCCGTCCAGCACCCCGGCGAGGGCGGCACCGTGGCCGCGCCGACGTCGCTCTTCCCGGACTACGGCTCGAGCGCTCTCGGCGACGTGCCGAACGCCCCACGGCCCTCGGTCGTGCAGGTCTACCGCCGCTGAGCACACCGGCGATCCGAGGGCGGCACCGGCGCGGACCGGTGCCGCCCTCGTCCGCTCGGGCTCAGCAGCTGACGCGGCCGTGGCGCATCATGTCGTCCGGAGTGCCGCGGGTCACCAGGGCCTTCAACATTCCGGCGGCCATCACGACCTTGCCGTGTCGCGGCTCCCAGAATTCGCACTCCGCCGGAGTCACCCGCAGCAGGGCGATCCCCGGCGTGCCCAGCCCGTCCTCGAACCAGATGTCGAGATCGGGGGTGTAGAGCTCCTTCATCATCGCCTCGTCGTGGACGACGACGGCGTGGCCCGCGACGGACACGTACCGGTGGCCCTTGGCGTCGATGTAGGCCAGGCCCACGTCGTGCCCCGGGTCGGCCTGCGCCTCGGCGACCTTCTTGGTGTCGTCGAGGGTGAAGAACCAGATGTCGCCGTCGTCATCCATCCGCCGCGTGCTCATCGGCCTGCTCACGAGGTTCCCGGCGGGGTCCTGCGTCGTGAGCATCGTGAAGTCGATGTCCTCGACGAGCTCCTTCACCCTCGCGATCGCATCGAGGCCGGTGACCTCTTCGGGCTCTGTCTGTGTCTCGGTCATGCTCCGACGCTCCCCGCCGTCGCGGGCGCGCGACAGGGGATTGACAAGACGGATGCCCGCCTCACATCCGCGCGTAGCGAGCGCGGGCCACGGTGAACACGCCGTAGGCGATGAATCCCGCCCCGACGATCCCGACGAGCACCGGGCCGAGGGCGAGGGCGAGCAGGGCATCGATCGCGCCGTCGATGCCGCCGGCGGTCTCGGCATCCGCCCGCATCGCGGCGATGAGCAGCAGCACCCCGACGATCGCGAGGGCCACGCCCTTGGCGACGAACCCGACGACGCCCAGGACCGTCACCGACCGACCCACCGCGCCGTCCGGGATGTCCATGCGGTTGCGGAAGCTGCGGAGGAAGCCCATCGAGATGAACGCGACCCCGCCGATGCCGATGCCGACGCCGATGAGGGCGAGGACGATCGGCCCTCCCGGAACGACCAGCAGGCCGCGGCTGGCGGACTCCGCCGCCTCTTCGGCGTCGGGCCGCGCACCGAGCGCGACGGCGGCGGCGATGACCCCGAGCGCGAGGAAGACGAGCGCCTGGCCCCACTCGGCGGCACGACGCCCCCACTTCCGCGCCGCGCCCTTCACATCGCCCGAGAGATCACGGGCGAGGATGCCCTCGGCGGTATGCCAGAGGCCGAGCGCGCACAGCGCGATCGCGATGAACAACAGGAGCACGAAGCCGAGGGCGGCCCCGGCGACGGCCTTGAGCGCCCCCGCCTGGTCGCCCTCCCCGCGACCGCCCAGCGCGATGACGAGGACGATCACCCCGATCAGGACGTGGACGACTCCGTTCGCGACGTACCCGGCGCGCGCGAACGCCTCGAACACCGCGCTGGACTCCGCCTCGCGGGCGACGGACTTCGCAGCGGGCCCCGGCATGAGGCCAGCCTAGGTCGCCGTGCGCGCACGGCCGGCGGGGTTGCGCGGTCAGGCGTCCTTGTGCAGGTGGTCGCGATGCTTCTCCGACTGCCGCCGCTTCGTCTCCACGTCGATCGGGCCGGTCACCGACAGCTCGTCCTCCCAGAGCTCGATGCCGCGGACGCCGGGCAGGCGGTCCCGTGTGAACACCGGGTCCCGTCCGCTGCGCCTCTGCGCGGTGTAGTCGCTGAGCAGCTTGAAGGCGATCCCCGACAGCAGCGCGATCGCGATGAGATTGGTGAGCGCCATGAGTCCCATGACGCCGTCGGCGAAGCTCCAGACGAGATCGGCGCCCGCGACGGAGCCGGCCAGGACTGCGGCGACGACGAGCAGGCGGTAGCAGACCAGCACCCACGGTCGACGCGTGATGAACTCGATGTTCGACTCGCCGTAGTAGTAGTTGCCGAGGATGGAGGAGAAGGCGAGCAGGAAGATGATGACCGTCAGGACGATGTTCGACCACTCGCCGAGCGTGCTGACGAGTGCGCCCTGAGTGAGCCCGATGCCCTTCGTCGCGTTGGACAGGTCGGGCACCGAGACCAGGATGATGAACGCGGTGATGGTGCAGACGAGGAAGGTGTCGAAGTACACGCCGAGCGTCTGCACCAGGCCCTGCTTGACGGGGTGCGTCACCGCCGCGCTCGCCCCTGCGTTGGGCGCCGAGCCGAGGCCGGCCTCGTTGGAGAACATCCCGCGCCGGACGCCGGTGAGGATGATGTAGCCCAGCGCAGCGCCGACGACTTCGTCGTACCCGAAGGCCGACGTGAAGATCTCCGCGAACACCGCGGGAAGACGGTCGACGTGGAGTGCGACCACCACGAGTCCGAGGAGGAGGTACAGCAGCGCCATCGCGGGTACGAGGGTCTGGGTCACGGAGGCGATGCGGCGCACGCCGCCGAAGACGACGAGAGCCGTGAGAGCGGCGAGCAGCGCACCGACGACCCAGGGGAGCCACGCGCCGGCCTCGCCGACCGTGGCGGTGACGGTGGCCGAGATCGTGTTCGCCTGCAGCGAGCTGAATGCGAACGGGAAGCAGACGATGAGGATCACCGCGAACAGGATGCCCATCCAGCGCGCGCCGAGACCGCGCTGCATGTAATACGCGGGTCCGCCGCGGAACTGGTCGCCGTCGCGCGTCTTGTAGAGCTGGGCGAGCGAGGACTCGATGAAGCTGGAGGCTCCGCCGATGAAGGCCATCACCCACATCCAGAACACCGCGCCCGGTCCGCCTAGCGCGATCGCGGTGCCCACGCCGGCGATGTTGCCGACGCCGACCCGCGATGCGGCTGAGATCGTGAAGGCCTGGAAGGCCGAGACCGACTGCGGCTCGCCGTCCGCGGTCCGGGGGGTCTTATCGGTCAGGGTGCGGAACATCTCCGGCACCAGGCGGAACTGCACCACGCCCGAGCGCACGGTGAAGTAGACGCCGAGGATCACCACCACCGGCAGCACCACCCAGGTCCACAGGTTGTCGCCCCACGTCACCAGCCACTCGTTCACGGAATCCATGCGCTCAGTATGGCCGGGTGCCCTCGCCGCGCACAGCAGCGCCGCCGGTGGTCTTCCCGTCCGCGCCGCCAGGCTGTTCCCAGCGTCGGCGGCTGTGGCATCCGGTAACGTTAGAGGGTTCCGGCGGCTGGATGCGTCGGTGAGAGCTGAATACGGAGGCCAGAGTGGACATCGATCTCGGATTGCTGCGGACCGTCGAGCGTGAGAAGGAGATCCCCTTCGACGAACTCGTGAGGATCATCGAGCAGGCGATTCTGACGGCCTACGCCAAGCACACTTCGCCCACGGGCGAGCTTCCCGAAGGCGCGCGTGCCGAGCTGGACCGCAAGACCGGCCACGTCGCCGTGTTCATCCCACTCGTCGACGACGAGGGCGCCGTCATCGGCGAAGAGGAGAGCACGCCCGAGGACTTCGGCCGCATCGCGGCCTTCGCCGCGAAGCAGGTCATCAGCCAGCGCCTGCGCGACATCGCCGACGACGCGGTGCTGGGCGAGTTCCGCGGCAAGGAGGGCGACATCGTCGCCGGCGTCGTGCAGCAGGGACCCAACCCCCGCATGGTCCACGTCGACCTCGGCAGCGTCGAGGCGATCCTTCCCCCCGAGGAGCAGGTCGCAGGCGAGGAGTACGCTCACGGATCGCGCCTGCGCGTGTACGTGACGTCGGTGTCGAAGGGCACCAAGGGGCCTCAGATCACGGTGTCGCGCACGCACCCGGGGCTGGTTCGCAAGCTGTTCGCGCTCGAGGTGCCCGAGATCGCGGCGGGTCTCGTCGAGATCGTGTCGCTCGCGCGCGAGGCCGGACACCGCAGCAAGATCGCGGTCAAGGCCAACGACCCGACGATCAACGCCAAGGGCGCCTGCATCGGCGAGCTCGGCCGTCGCGTCCGCGCCGTCACGGAGGAGCTCAGCGGCGAGAAGATCGACATCGTCGACTACGACCCCGAGCTCGCGAAGTTCGTCGCGAACGCCCTGTCGCCGGCGAAGGTCACGTCGAGCTTCATCCTGGATGCCTCGAGCAAGGCCGTCCGCGCCCTGGTGCCCGACTATCAGCTCTCGCTCGCGATCGGCAAGGAGGGCCAGAACGCACGTCTGGCCGCCAAGCTGACCGGCGCGAAGATCGACATCCAGCCCGACAGCATCCTCGAAGAGGGCTGAGCCGGAGCGGGCCCGCAGCCGCTGGGTGTAAGATGGATGCCGTACGAACGTGCGTCGGATGCCGCACGCGTGCTCCCCGGTCCTCCCTCCTCAGGGTGGTCTCCATCGATTCCGTCCTCGTCCTCGACGAGCGTGCGGTGATGCCGGGACGAGGCGCGTGGGTGCATGAGACGAACGAATGCGTGGATGCCGCGATCCGGCGCCGCGCCTTCGTGCGGGCATTGCGTGTGTCAGGCCCGCTTGACACGCAGACCATCGAGAAACGGCTGAATGGCTATGGAAACAAAGTGAACGGCTCGAAATGAGTCCCGTCCGCGACTAACGGTCTGCCCTGCCTGGGTGGACCCCAGACAGGAGAATTGTGGCAAACGCCAAACCACGCGTGCACGAGATCGCGTCCGAACTCGGCGTCGACAGCAAGGTCGCCCTTGCGAAGCTCAAGGAGCTCGGCGAGTTCGTGAAGAGCCCGTCGTCCACCATCGAGCCCCCCGTGGCTCGCAAGCTCCGTGCCGCCCTCGAGGCGGACGGAAGCGCGAAGCCGGCCGGTGACGCCAAGCCGGCTGCTCCGGCGCGCCCCGCCGGCCGTCCCGGCCCGGCACGCCCGGCCGCCCCGTCGGCTCCGGCTCCGGCCGCTCCCGCGGCGCCCGCCGCACCTGCGGCTCCCGCAGCGAAGACTCCGGCCCCCGCTCCGACTCCGGCACCCGCACCGGCCCCCGCCGAGGCGCCCGCCGCTCCCGCTGCGGCTGCCCCTGAGGCTCCCGCTGCCCCGGCGGCTCCCGCCGAGACGGCGCCCTCCGCCGGCCCGAAGCCCGGTGCGCCCACCCCCGGCGGCCCGAAGCCCGGCGGCGCGGCTCCGCGTCCCGGCAACAACCCCTTCGCCTCCTCGCAGGGCATGGGTCAGCGTCCCGCCGGCCCGCGTCCGGGCAACAACCCCTTCGCGTCGGCGCAGGGCATGGGCCAGCGCCCGACGCCCGGCAACATCCCGCGTCCCCAGGCTCCGCGTCCCGGCGCCCCTCGTCCCGGCGCTCCGCGTCCGGGCGGCGCGGGTCGTCCCGGCGGCGGCGGCGGCCGTCCCGGCGCTCCGTTCCAGCAGCGTCCCGGCGGTCCCGGTCGTCCCGGCGGCGCCGGCGGCGGGTTCCAGCGTCCCGGCGGCGCTCCCGGTGGAGCGCCTGCGGGCGGCTTCGCGGGTCGTCCCGGCGGCGGCGGCGGTCGTGGCCGTGGCCCCGGCGGTGGCACCGCGGGTGCCTTCGGCAAGGGCGGCGGCAAGTCGAAGCAGCGCAAGTCGCGTCGTGCCAAGCGGCAGGAATTCGAGATGCGGTCGGCGCCGGTCGTCGGCGGCGTCAACGTCTCGCGCGGCAACGGCGAGATCATCCGCATGCGCCGCGGCGCATCGATCGCCGACTTCGCGGACAAGATCGAGGCCATCACGGGCTACACCGTGCAGCCCGGCACGCTCGTCACGATCCTCTTCAACCTCGGCGAGATGGCCACGGCCACCGAGTCGCTGGACGAGGCGACGTTCGAGGTGCTCGGCGCCGAGCTCGGCTACAAGATCCAGATGGTCTCGCCCGAGGACGAGGACAAGGAGCTCCTCGAGGGCTTCGGTCTCGACCTCGACGCCGAGCTGGAGGCCGAGAGCGAGGACGACCTCGAGATCCGTCCGCCGGTCGTGACCGTCATGGGTCACGTCGACCACGGTAAGACCCGACTGCTCGACGCCATCCGCCAGACCAACGTGGTCGCGGGCGAGGCCGGCGGCATCACGCAGCACATCGGTGCGTACCAGGTCTGGACCGAGCACGACGGCATCGAGCGCGCGATCACCTTCATCGACACCCCGGGCCACGAGGCGTTCACCGCCATGCGCGCCCGTGGTGCGCAGGTCACCGACCTCGCGATCCTCGTGGTCGCCGCCGACGACGGCATCATGCCGCAGACGGTTGAGGCGCTGAACCACGCCCAGGCGGCGAACGTGCCGATCGTGGTCGCGGTCAACAAGGTGGACAAGCCCGACGCCAACCCCGCCAAGGTGCGCCAGCAGCTCACCGAGTACGGTCTGGTCGCCGAGGAGTACGGCGGCGACGTGATGTTCGTGGACGTCTCGGCTCGCCAGAACACCGGCATCCAGGAGCTCCTCGACGCCGTCCTGCTGACGGCCGACGCGGGTCTCGACCTCACGGCGAACCCGAACAAGGACGCCCGCGGTGTCGCGATCGAAGCCAAGCTCGACAAGGGCCGCGGTGCCGTCGCGACGGTGCTCATCCAGTCCGGAACGCTTCGCGTCGGCGACGCGATCGTGGCCGGCACGGCCTACGGCCGCGTGCGCGCCATGGCGGACGAGAACGGCGACCCGGTCCTCGAGGCCGCGCCCTCGCGTCCGGTCCAGGTGCAGGGTCTCAACTCGGTGCCGCGCGCCGGCGACACGTTCATCGTGACCGAGGAGGACCGCACGGCCCGCCAGATCGCCGAGAAGCGCGAAGCAGCCGAGCGCAACGCCCAGCTGGCCAAGGCCCGCAAGCGCATCTCGCTCGAGGACTTCACCCGTGCTCTCGAGGAGGGCAAGGTCGAGTCGCTCAACCTCATCATCAAGGGTGACGTGTCGGGTGCCGTCGAGGCCCTCGAGGAGTCGCTCCTCAAGATCGAGGTCGACGACTCCGTGCAGCTGCGCATCATCCACCGCGGTGTGGGTGCCATCACCGAGTCGGATGTGAACCTGGCGACGATCGACAACGCGATCATCATCGGCTTCAACGTCCGTCCCGACACGAAGGCGCGCGAGCGCGCCTCGCGTGAGGGCGTCGACACCCGCTTCTACTCGGTCATCTACAACGCGATCGACGACGTGGAGCAGTCGCTCAAGGGCCTGCTCAAGCCCGAGTACGAAGAGGTCCAGTCCGGCGTGGCCGAGATCCGCGAGGTGTTCCGCTCCTCGAAGTTCGGCAACATCGCCGGTGTCATCGTCCGCAGCGGAACGATCACGCGCAACGCCAAGGCGCGGGTCATCCGCGACGGCGTGGTCCTCGCCGACGGTCTGGCCATCGAGTCGCTGCGCCGGTTCAAGGACGACGTCACCGAGGTCCGCACGGACTTCGAGGCGGGTATCGGCCTCGGCAAGTACAACGACATCCAGATCGGCGACGAGATCGAGACCACCGAGATGGTCGAGAAGCCTCGCGGCTGATCGCAACCGGTGAGGGGCGCCACGGTGCGCAACGGCGGCGTGCGCCCCTCACCTGTCGAAAGGAACGGACATGGCCGGCGAACGTCAGGCACGTCTGGGTGACCGCATCCGCGTGATCCTCGCCGAAAGGCTCGAGAAGGGTCTGCGCGACCCCCGACTCGGATTCGTCACGATCACGGATGTGCGCGTGACGGGCGATCTGCAGCATGCGTCGGTGTTCTTCACGGTGCTCGGCACCGCAGAGGAGCGCGAGGCATCGGCGGCGGCTCTTCGGTCGGCGACCGGGATGCTGCGCTCCGAGGTGGGCAAGCACCTCAACGTGCGCCTCACCCCGTCGCTCGAGTTCATCCCCGATGCGATCCCCGAGAACGCCGATCACATCGCGGACCTCCTCCGCGAGGCCCGCGAGCGCGATCAGGCCGTCGCGGGGCTCGCCTTCTCGGCGACGTACGCCGGCGACGCCGATCCGTACGTCAAGCCGCGCGAGTTCGAGGCCGAGGACGCGGACGAGGTCGATCTCGACCTCGATGCCGAGCCGGCCGCGGAGCGCGACCAGGCCTGAGCGCCCGCAGCAACCACGCCGCGAGGGCAGGATGATCCGCACCACGGATCTGTCCTGCCCTCGCGTTTGCGCGGTGCGAGCTCGTCAGCGGGGCAGCCGCAGCGTGCCGCCGGATGCCTCGGCCAGTCCATCGGCGATGAGCGAGTCGACGGCTCGGTCGCGCTGCAGCGGGTCCGGCCAGTCGGGCAGGACATCGGCGAGGGCGACGGCGTGGGCCGCGGCATCCCGGAGCAGCTTCAGCACCGCCCCGCGGGCCTGACGATCGCTGCCCTCGTAGCGCGCCTGGCGGCGGCGCTCGTCTCCCGTGTCGGGGTAGCCTCCGGCGCGCCACGCGCACCGGTCCGCGATCGGACAGTCCTCGCACCTGGGCGCCCGCGCTGTGCAGACGGTCGCGCCCAGCTCCATCGCCGCGGCGTTCACCACGGCCGACTCGGCGTCGCCGGCCGGCAGGATCGCGTCCATCGCCGCGAGGTCGCGCCGCGCCGGGGGGCCCGGCTGCGAACGGCCGTCGACGGCGCGGGCGAGAACGCGCCGGGTGTTGGTGTCGACGACAGGATGCCGGTCGCCGTACGCGAAGACCGCGACCGCGCGGGCGGTGTAGTCGCCGATGCCGGTGAGAGCGAGGAGGGCGTCCACGTCGCGCGGAACGACGCCGTCGTGCCGGTCGCGGATCTCGACCGCGGCTCGGTGCAGCCACAGCGCGCGACGGGGGTAGCCCAGGTTCGCCCATTGGCGCACGGCGTCGGCCGGAGCATCCGCCGCCAGCGCAGCCGGGGTCGGCCAGCGCACGAGCCATGCCTCCAGATGCGGGACGACGCGGCTCACCGGCGTCTGCTGGAGCATGAACTCGCTCACCAGGGTGCCCCACGCGCCGAACCCGGGCCGACGCCACGGGAGATCTCGCGCGTGATCGCGATACCACGCGATGAGCGGGGCGGCGAGGTCGGGCACGCGTTCGAGCCTAGGCGGCCCGGCGACGTGCCGGGGCGGGTTCCGCCCGCCCGCCCGGCCGTAGGCTGGATGCATGCGTCTGCCGATCACCCCCGCCACCACGCTGTGGCGCGAACTCCGCGACGAGGTGCGGCACCTCTATGGCGGCGGGCGCGTCATCGTCGCCGTCGACGGTCGCGACGGCGCGGGCAAGTCGACCTTCGCCGACGGTCTGGCCGAGGTGTTCGCGGAGGCCGGTTCGGCGGTCTACCGCGCGAGCATCGACGGTTTCCACCGTCCGCGGGCGGAGCGGTACGCACGCGGGCGCCGCAGTCCAGACGGCTTCTACCGTGACTCGTACGACTACGCGACGTTCCGACGGGTGCTCATCGACCCTTTCCTGGACGGCGTGCAGACCTCCGGAGCGGCCGGATTCCAGCTGGCGGCGTTCGACGTCGTGCGCGACGCGCCCGTCGAGTCGCAGTGGGTAACGGCGCCCCGCGACGCGGTGCTCGTCGTCGACGGGATCTTCCTCCACCGGCCGGAGCTGCGTGCCCTGTGGCACTGGTCGGTGTGGCTCGACGTCCCCGAGACCGTGGCGTTCGCGCGCATGGCGATCCGAGACGGCAGCGACCCCGACCCCGCGGCGCCCGCGAACGCCCGGTACCGCGAAGGGCAGGAGATCTACGTCCGCGATGCGCGGCCGGAGCTCGCAGCATCCGCCATCGTCGACAACAGCGACCTCGCCGAGCCTCGTCGCGTCTACCGGGACTTCTGCTGATGGCGGCTCCCGGCATCCTCCTCGTCGACAAGTCCGGAGGCATGACCTCGCACGATGTCGTCGCGCGTGCGCGGCGTGCGCTGGGCACGCGCAAGATCGGCCACGCCGGCACCCTCGACCCGATGGCCACCGGCCTGCTCGTGCTCGGCGTCGAGGGCGCCACACGGCTGCTGACGTTCGTCGTGGGCCTCGACAAGACGTACGAGGCGACGATCCGTCTCGGCGTCGCGACCGACACCGACGACGCCGACGGCCAGGCGGTGTCGTCGGCGGATGCCTCGTCGCTCGTGCCGTCGCGCATCGTCGACGAGATCACGAAGCTGACCGGTCGCATCTCGCAGGTGCCGAGCACGTACTCGGCGATCAAGGTCGACGGCCGTCGCGCCTACGACCTCGCTCGCGCGGGAGAGCAGGTCGAGCTGAAGGCGCGGGAGGTGACCGTGTCGCGCTTCGACGTCGTCGCGGAGCGACGGGAGGGGGCCGTCGTCGACCTCGACGTCGTCGTCGACTGCACGAGCGGAACGTACATCCGCTCGCTCGCCCGCGACCTCGGAGCGGCACTCGGAGTCGGAGGGCACCTCACGGCGCTCCGCCGCACCCGGATCGGGCCCTTCGAGGTCGCCGGTGCCGCCCCCGCGGATGCTGTCGCCGACGCGCCGCTGCTCACCCCCGCCGTCGCGGCGACGGCGGTGCTCGGGCGCCTCGACGTGTCCGCGGACGAGGCCAGGGACCTCCGCCACGGCAAGCGCCTCGCAGGGGCGGCCGACCGGCTGGAGGCGAACCCGACCGCGGCGATCGATCCCACCGGCGTCCTCGTCGGCGTGGTGGAGAAGCGCGGCGACGATGTGAAGAGCGCCATGAACATGCCCGAGGAGGCCGCCCGATGATCCTGTGGTTCACGATCGTCCTGATCGTCGTGGCCGTCGCCGCCGGACTGGTGTGCATCGTCGCCGGACTCGCCGGTCGCCGCCCGAGCGACCTCACTGTCGGCGCCCTCGCTCTGATCGAGCTGCTCCTGGTCGCCCAGATCGTCATCGCCGTCATCGCGCCGCTGGCGGGGAACCCGCCCACCGGGAGCGCGCTGGAGTTCTGGGTCTATCTCGTGTCTGCGGCGCTCCTGCCCGTGGCGGGGGTCGGCTGGGCGCTCGTCGAACGCAGCCGGTGGAGCACGGTGATCATGGGGATCGCCGCCCTCGCCGTCGCCGTCATGGTGTGGCGCATGCACGTGATCTGGACGGTCCAGCTCGCGTGACGTCGTCGCTCAGCGCTTGACGATGTAGGCGGAGTGCACCCAGCCGGTCTTGCCGAGGTAGACGACCTTCCGCCAGACGCCGCTCGACGCCAGGATGGCGCCGACGTTCGCGCCCTGCGGGATCAGGAGGATGCGAGGCGCTGCCGTCGACGGGGTCGTCCGCAGGTTCAGGAGAGCGGTGGTCTTGTACGTGGAGGTGACGGCGGGGGCCGGTGCCGGGGCCGGCGCCGGGGCGGCCGGCTTCACCGATGTCACGTAGCTCGAGGAGACCCATCCCGACGCGCCGCCGATGGTGACCGGGATGAACCCCGACGTGACCCGTCCAGGGACATGGACCATGCCGGTCCCCTTCGGGAGCAGGCGCAGCGTCGGGTGCGACGTCGACGGTCCGGTGCGGAAGTTCACGCTCGTCGTGGTGTAGTACGTGCACGTGGCGGGCGCGGGCTTCGCCGTGACCTGGGTCGCGCCCGCGTACAGGTCGACACCGCGCGCCTTGAGGAACGTCGCGGGGTTCTCGGCCGCGGCGGAGCTCGCGCCGGTGCGCCAGAGCTCGAGGTGCAGATGGTTCCCCGACGAGACGCCGCTGCTGCCCACCTCGCTGATGCGCTGTCCCGCGGTCACTGTCTGTCCGACCTTGACGCGCGTCGTCGCCGACCAGATGTGCATGTACTTCGAGGTGTACGTCACGCCGCCGATCGAATGCCGCACCGCGATGTAGCCGGCGCGCGAGGTTGTGCCGCTCACGGTGGCGGTGACGACTCCGGGCGCGATCGAGTAGATGGGTGTCCCCGCCTTGGCGGCGAGGTCGACGCCGTAGTGGTAGGTCGACGCGCCGGGCAGCGGGATGCAGCGCGGGCCGAAGTACGACGACACGACGTACGTCTTCGCCGCCACCGGTGACCGGAATGTCATGGCCGCCGCGGTCGCGACGGAGGTGGCCGGCGTGAGCGCCCGAGGTTTCGGCGCGGCGATCGCCGAGGGCGCGAAACCGCCGACGACGAGGGCGGCGGCCGTGATGGTCGCCAGGCAGGCGGAACGGATCGATCGCATGATGTGTTCTTCGCAGTGAGGGCGGACAGAGATGCGGTTCGGGTTCCGTGCTGTGAATGCTGTCACTTATCGGGGCGCCTGTCCACCATTGGGACTGGTGTGACGTATGGGATTCGGATGCGGCCGACGGTTTCGGCGCCGCAACTAAGATTGAGACGCCATGACACCCCCCGCCCGTCCCCGCCGCCGCATGACCGGAATCGGCCGAGTTCTCGTCGTCGTCTACGCGATCATGGCGCTCGCCGCCACCGGCCGCTCCTTCGTCCAGATCGTCCAGCGCTTCGACGAGGCCCCGCTCGCCTACACGCTCTCGGCGATCTCGGCCGTCGTCTACATCGTCGCGACTCTGGCCCTCGTCTTCGCGGGGTCACGCGGCTGGTATCTGGTGGCGTGGATCGCCATCGTGTTCGAGCTCGTGGGCGTTCTCGTGATCGGCACCCTGACGTTCGTGCTCCCCGAGCTCTTCGCCCACCATACGGTGTGGTCGTGGTTCGGCAGCGGATACCTCTTCGTGCCCCTCGTGCTGCCGTTCTTCGGACTCTGGTGGCTCGTCACGCACCGTCCGGCGGATCCGGTCGCCGTCGCCGAGCCGGCGGCGGTCGCGTCGTGATCGTCTTCCACGATCCTGCGGAGGTGCCCGCGGGATTCGGTCCTTCGGTCGTCGCCATCGGCAAGTTCGACGGCGTCCACACCGGTCACCGCGCGGTGATCGACCGGGCACGGGTGGACGCCGCTACCGGCGGCGCGCGCGTGGTGGCGGTCACGTTCGACCGCAATCCGCTGGCGCTCCTGCGCCCCGAGCTCTGTCCCGAGAACCTCATCGGGGTGCACCAGAAGCTCCAGCTCCTCGCCGAGACGGGCGTCGACGCCACGCTGATGCTGCGGTTCGACCAGGAGCTGGCCGACCTCTCCGCCCGCGAGTTCGTCGAGCACGTGCTCGTCGGAGCGCTCGAGGTGCGGACGGTGCTCGTCGGACTCGACTTCCGGTTCGGCCGCGGGGGAGCGGGCGACCCCGAGCTCCTCGCGGAGCTCGGCCGCGAGTTCGGCTTCGACGTCGATGTGGTCGACGACGTGCGCGCGATCGAGGCCGGAAGACGCGTGTCGTCGTCGTGGATCCGGGAACTGCTGTCGGCGGGCGACGTCGAGACCGCGGCGAAGCTGCTCGGGCGCGCACCGTCTGTATGGGGCGAGGTCGTGCACGGGCTGAAGCGGGGCCGCGAGCTGGGCTTCCCCACGGCGAACCTCGCGGCGGATTGCGAGGGATTCGTCCCGGCCGACGGGGTCTACGCCGGCTGGCTCATCGACGAGTCGCCCGCCGAGGGGCTGCGCACCGGCATCCGCTATCCGGCTGCGATCAGCGTCGGCACCAACCCGACGTTCGATGACGTGCCGGTCCGGCAGGTCGAGGCGTACGTGCTGGACGAGACGGGTCTCGACCTGTACGGCCACCGCGTCGAGATCCGATTCACGGCCAGGATCCGCGGTATGGTCGCGTTCGAAGGCATCGACGCCCTCGCCGTGCAGATCGCCGACGATGTGGCGGAGGTCCGGAGGATCCTGACATGAACGAGGCCGATCACCGCACACGCCGCCCAGGACGCGGGCTTCGGCGGGTGATCGTCGCCATCGCGATCGTGTCGTTCGCCATCGCCGCGATCAGCGGCATCGTGGTCCTCCTCGGCGCCGACATCGGCGACACCGGATGGCGGGTGCTCGCCTCGACGGCGATCATCGGCGCGTTCAGCATCGCCGTGCTCTGCTGCGCGTCGCTCATCGGCCGGCGACTGCAGGCCTTCGGAGTCGCCGGCGCGGTGATCGCGATCCTCGCCGCCGGGCTCTCGGTGTGGTTCGTCTGGTACCGCGGTCCGAGCGACGACGCCGCGTGGTGGGAGCCGCTGCTCAAGGTGCTCATGACGCTGATCGCGGCATCCGTCGCCTTCGCGCTCGCGTCGCTCCTGCTGCTGCTCGCGGACCGTCGACGGCCCGCGGTGCGGATCAGCCTGACGATCACGCTCGCACTGTTCGCCGTGGTGCTCGGGCTCATCGTCTACAACATCTGGCGTCCGGCGGAGATCGACTACGAGGTGTACCAGCGCTGGATCGGGATCACGTCGATCCTCGCGGCGCTCGGCGCCGTGGTCGTGCCCGTGATCTCGATCTTCCTGCGCGACTCCGATGCCGCCGTCACGCTCTCGCCCATCGCGGTGGCGAGGCTCGAAGAGGAGGCCGCCCGACGCGGGCTCGCGCCGGACGCGCTCGTCGACGTCCTGCTCGCGGAGGCATCGCCCGCGGGGCCGCCCATCGCCGATCCGGAGCCCGCAGGCACCGAGCCGTAGACCGCTCCGGCCGTCGCCTCTACGATCGGACGCGTGGACGCCACCGATCTGCTCTCGGCCGCGGCCGAGTCCGCAGCCGCCAACCCGGTCAACCTGTGGGGCGCGCTCGGATGCGCCGTCGCCTACTCCGCCTCGCTGCTCGCCACGCTCGATGCGTTCGCCGACCTGATCCTCGCGAGGGGCGACTCGCCGGCGGGCCGACTGACCGCCGGGGTAGGCTTGAAGTTCGCGTCCAAACTCGCGGCCGCGGCGATCGCGGTGATCGCAGCGGGGATCGTGCTGGCCCTCGACGACAACTGGTTCGCGTTCGCGAGCCTCACCATCGCATTCGTGGTGGTCGTCGGGATCGGCGTGATCGTCCTGCTGAGGCACTCGAGGCCTGCGGCCGATGAGCGGACAGCGACGCGCGCGAGCGGGTGAGGCATCCTCGCCCTCGCCCACGCCACACGACAGAGGGAGCACCATGAGCCGGACCGACCTGCAGACACTGCCCGAGCGGGCTGTCGCGCTGCTCGGCGGGGAGCCCGACGACACCACGCTGCGCCGCTACCTCCACGGCCTTCCCGGCGTCGACGCCGTGGGCCTGGAGCAGCGCGCGGCAGGACTCGGGACCCGATCGATCAAGACCACGTCGAAGGCGTGGGCGCTCGACAGGATCATCGAGCTCATCGACCTGACGACCCTCGAGGGGGCCGACACCCCGGGCAAGGTGCGCTCGCTCGTCGCGAAGGCACTGAATCCGGATGCCTCCGACCCGACCTGCCCGCGCGTGGCGGCGGTGTGCGTCTACGGCGACATGGTGCCGTACGCGGTCGAGGCGCTCGGCGCCGCGCACGGCGACCCCGACGAGGGCGGCGTGAGCGTCGCAGCCGTGGCGACCGCGTTCCCGAGCGGACGCTCGTCGCTGGAGATCAAGCTCGCCGATACGGCCGATGCCGTCGCGGCGGGCGCCGACGAGATCGACATGGTCATCGACCGGGGTGCATTCCTCTCCGGCCGCTACGGCCTGGTGTTCGACCAGATCGCCCGCGTGAAGGAGGCGTGCCGTCGCGAGGACGGAACGTACGCCTCGCTCAAGGTGATCCTCGAGACCGGCGAGCTGAACACCTACGACAACGTCAAGCGCGCGTCGTGGCTGTCGATCCTCGCAGGCGGCGACTTCATCAAGACGTCGACCGGCAAGGTGCAGCCTGCGGCGACGCTGCCGGTCACCCTGCTGATGCTCGAGGTCGTGCGCGACTGGCACCGTGCGACCGGCGAGAAGGTCGGTGTGAAGCCGGCCGGCGGCATCCGCACCTCCAAGGACGCCATCAAGTACCTCGTCACGGTCGCCGAGACCGTCGGCGAGGAGTGGCTCCAGCCGCACCTGTTCCGGTTCGGAGCCTCCAGCCTCCTCAACGACGTGCTGCTCCAGCGACAGAAGCTGACGAGCGGGCACTACACCGGCGCCGACTACGTGACGATCGACTGAGGACGAACATGAGCTTCCTGGAATACGCACCCGCCCCGGAGTCCCGGGCGATCCTCAACCTGCGCGACGAGTACGGGCTGTTCATCGACGGCGAGTTCCGCCCCGGCGGCGGCGAGTCCTTCGCGACGATCTCGCCCGCCGACGAGAAGCACATCGCGACCATCGCGACGGCCAGCGAGGCGGATGTCGATGCCGCCGTCGCCGCCGCACGTCGCGCGTACGACAAGACGTGGTCGAAGATGAGCGGCCGCGACCGCGGCAAGTACCTCTTCCGCATCGCCCGCCTCGTGCAGGAGCGCGCCCGCGAGCTCGCCGTCGCCGAGAGCCTCGACAACGGCAAGCCGATCAAGGAGAGCCGCGACGTCGACGTGCCCCTCGTGGCCGCGTGGTTCTTCTACTACGCCGGCTGGGCCGACAAGCTCGACTACGCGGGGCTCGGCGCCGACCCGAAGGCGCTCGGCGTCGCGGGCCAGGTCATCCCGTGGAACTTCCCGCTGCTCATGCTCGCGTGGAAGATCGCCCCGGCGCTCGCCGCGGGCAACACCGTCGTGATCAAGCCTGCCGAGACGACGCCGCTCTCGGCGCTCATCTTCGCCGAGATCCTGCAGCAGGCCGACCTGCCGCCGGGTGTCGTGAACATCGTCACCGGGGCCGGGTCGACCGGTGCGGCGCTGGTGCGGCATCCCGACGTGAACAAGGTCGCCTTCACCGGATCCACCCCGGTGGGCCGCGAGATCGCGAAGGCCGTCGCCGGCACCGACAAGAAGCTGACGCTCGAGCTCGGCGGCAAGGCCGCGAACATCGTGTTCGAGGACGCGCCGATCGATCAGGCCATCGAGGGGATCGTCAACGGCATCTTCTTCAACCAGGGCCACGTGTGCTGCGCCGGCAGCCGCCTGCTCGTGCAGGAGTCGATCCACGACGAGGTCGTCGATCGGCTCAAGTCGCGCCTGTCGACGCTGCGCCTCGGCGACCCGCTCGACAAGAACACCGACATCGGCGCCATCAACTCGCGCGCGCAACTCGACCGCATCCGCGAGCTCAGCCGCATCGGCGAGGAGGAGGGCGCGGTCCGGTGGAGCGCCGACTGCGTCATCCCCGACAACGGATTCTGGTTCGCGCCGACGATCTTCACGAACGTCCAGGCCAGCCACCGGATCGCGCGGGACGAGATCTTCGGGCCGGTGCTGTCGGTGCTCACCTTCCGCACGCCCGCCGAGGCCATCGAGAAGGCCAACAACACCCCGTACGGCCTGTCTGCCGGCATCTGGACGGACAAGGGCTCGCGCATCCTCGCCGTGGCCGACCGTCTGCGCGCGGGCGTCATCTGGGCGAACACGTTCAACCGCTTCGACCCGTCGAGTCCGTTCGGCGGCTACAAGGAGTCCGGCTACGGCCGCGAGGGCGGCCGCCACGGCCTGCTCGCCTACCTGAAGGGAGCACGCGCGTGAGCAAGCGTCTGACCGTGCCGAAGACCTACAAGCTCTACATCGGCGGGAAGTTCCCCCGCAGCGAGTCCGGCCGCACCTATGAGGTCGTCTCGGCCAAGGGCGACTTCCTCGCGAATGCGGCGCTCGCCTCCCGCAAGGACGCCCGGGATGCCGTCACCGCCGCGCGCGGGGCCGTCAAGGGCTGGGCGGATGCCACGGCCTACAACCGCGGCCAGGTGCTCTACCGAGTCGCCGAGATCCTCGAGGGCCGCAAAGCCCAGTTCGTGGACGAGATCGTGCAGCAGACCGGGGTATCGGCATCCGTCGCCGCGGCCGAGGTCGACGAGGCGATCGACCGCTGGGTCTGGTACGCCGGGTGGTGCGACAAGTTCGGCCAGGTCGCCGGCAACGGCAACCCCGTCGCCGGCCCGTACTTCAACATCTCGGTGCCCGAGCCCACCGGTGTCGTCGCGGTCGTCGCGCCGCAGGACACCGCCCTCGTCGGTCTCGTGTCGGTCATCGCGCCCGCGCTGGTGTCGGGCAACTCGGTGGTGGCCCTGGCGTCGCAGCGCTTCCCGCTGTCGGCGATCAGCCTTGCGGAGGTGCTCGCGACGAGCGACGTGCCCGGGGGAGTCGTGAACGTCCTGACCGGGTCGCCGGCCGAGATGGCGCCGTGGCTCGCGTCGCACCCCGACGTGCACGGGCTCGACCTCGCCGGCGCCGGCGAGCTCGACTGGGTCGACCTTCAGATCGCCGCGGCGGAGACGCTCACGCGCGTCCTTCCGCCGGAGCAGGGGTCGGATGCCGCGGCCCCGAGTCTCGAGCGGATCGCGGCGTTCACCGAGACGAAGACGGTGTGGCACACGAAGAGCCTGGTCTAGCGGGGTCGGCGGCGCTCGGGGGCGCGTCGACGGTCCGACGCCCCGAGCCGCCGCGCGTGCCGAGCGGGCAGGACGCCCCGAACCCCCGCCCGGGGTGCTGGCGGGTTCAGCTCAGGTCGAGCCCGCCCCAGCGGCCGGGCTCGTGCAGCTCCCCGTAGGCGACCTCGACGCCCTCGGCCGACACCGAGGCGACGCACGCCAGCAGCGACAGCGTGGGGTAGCCGTACGGGCGGTTGTCGCGGATGATCGCCCGGTCGTCGGTACTGCCGAGCTCCGTCGACCTCTCGAGCACGTCGACCCACGGCTCCCACCACCGCTCACCCTCGGCGGGGGGCGCGTCGCGGAACTCCTCGAGCCACCGCGCGATCCGCGGCGTCGCGGGATCGTCGACGTCGTCGTGGGCGATCATGTGCGTACCGGGCGTCAGGTCGACGGCCCTGAGGGCGTCGCCGTCCCACGTCAGCACGCGCGCCGACGAGGCATCCACCTCGACAAGGTTGAAGCCGTGCGTGCGCGGCTGCGCCGTGGGGGAGCGCCCGGCGACGGACTCGAGCACGATGCCGCCGCGCGAGACGAGCTCGGACTCCGGCGTGGTGGAGACGTCGGCGCGGTTGAGCAGCACCGACAGCCGCCGGGTCTCCGGATCGGCGGCGAGCCATGCGCCGCCGGCGCGCACGTCGCGCACCCCGACCACGCCGTCGTGGGCCTCGGGCCACCACCGGCCGAGCGGATTCCAGGGCCGATCCGGGTCTTCGTCGCGGATCGCGAGCACGCGCGCCGGCTCATCCGCCGATTCGGGGATGCGGATGACGACGGTGCACATCTGGAGCTCTCCTGCCTGAGTCGATCCCGGTCGTGCCAAGATCGGATGGTGTTCGTCGTGGTCGGAGTCACCGGTGGCATCGCCGCCTACAAGACGGTGCACCTCGTGCGCCTCCTCGTGAAGGAAGGCCATGAGGTGCACGTCGTGCCGACGGACGACGCCGTGCGCTTCGTGGGGCTGCCGACGTGGGAGGCGATCAGCCGTCATTCCGTGACGACCTCCGTCCACGACGACGTGGCTCGTGTCCGCCACGTCTCGCTCGGCCAGTCGGCCGATCTCGTGATCGTGGCGCCCGCGACCGCGAACACCCTGGCGAAGATGGCCACCGGCCTGGCGGACGACCTTCTCGGAACGACCCTACTCGCCACCACGGCACCGGTCGTCGTGGCTCCGGCGATGCACACCGAGATGTGGCGGCATCCCGCGACCATGGCCAACATCGCGACCCTGCGCGCCCGCGGCGTGATCACCGTCGGCCCCGCCGACGGCGAGCTCACCGGCGGAGACAGCGGCCCGGGGCGGATGTCGGAGCCCGAGGACATCGTGGCGGCGGCGCTCGCCGCAGCGGGCGCCCCCGAGGCCGACCTCGCGGGACTCCGTGCCGTTGTCACGGCAGGCGGCACCCGGGAGCCGATCGACCCCGTCCGCTTCATCGGCAACCGGTCCAGCGGCAAGCAGGGGGTCGCTGTGGCGCTCGCCGCGGCGGACCGCGGCGCCGACGTCGTGCTGATCGCGGCGTACGTCGACGAGGGGGTGCTGGGAGAGGCATCCGCCCACCCCCGTGTCCGGGTGGTGCGGGCGGGCACAGCGGCAGAGCTCGCGGCCGCGGTCGGCCACGAGGCCGGCGAGGCCGATGCGATCGTGATGGCCGCCGCCGTCGCCGACTACCGGGTGGCGGACGTGTCGGAGGCGAAGCTGACCAAGGATGCCGCGGCCGGGCCGGGCGTCACCCTGCACCTCGTCGAGAACGACGACATCCTGGCAGGCCTCGTGGGTGCCCGGCGCGAGGGTCAGACCGTCGTCGGATTCGCGGCCGAGACTCCTGGAGAGGGCGAGACGCTGCTCGACCGCGGCCGCCGCAAGGCGGCGCGCAAGGGCGCGGATCTGCTGGCCGTGAACCAGGTCGGCTGGGCGCAGGGCTTCGAGGTCGACGAGAACGAGGTCATGATCCTCGACGCGTCGGGCGGGGTGGTCGCGACGCCGCGCGGGTCCAAGCGCGAGGTCGCCGATGCGCTCTGGGACGCGGTGCGCGAAAACCGGGGGAAAACTAAGTAACGGAAAGGTAACGGCGCATGTAGAGTGGTCCGCACCCACGTCGACGGAGACGTGGAGCAAGACCCGGAGGACATGCCCGATGCCCCACTCCGCGGCATCCGATCGCGCCGGCGACCGGATCCACTCCCTGCTCGTCGTGTGCGTGCTCGCTGTCGCGAGCCTCGTCATCGCGTTCCTCGGCGCCGGCCCCGCGCGCGTCAGCGCGACCGAGCTGCTGGGCGACCCGCGCACCCCCGGAGACGCCGCGTTCATCGCGAGCCATCGCGGCGGGGGTGCGACCGCGCCCGAGAACACCCTGCCCGCAGTGGCCGCCGCGCTGGCCGACGGGTTCGGCTACGTCGAGGTCGACGTCGCGCTGACCTCCGACGGGCACCCCGTCCTGATGCACGATTCCAAAGTCGATCGCACGACGGACGGCGCGGGGCGCCTCGCCGACCTCTCGTTGGCCGAGGTGCGCCGTCTCGACGCCGGGGCATGGTTCGATCCGCTCTACACGGGCACGCGGGTCCCGACGCTGGCGGAGTTCCTCGACCTCCTCGACGACTCGGGCGGGCGGGCGATCATCGAGCTGAAGGGCACGTGGGACGCCGCAGCCGTCGACCGTGCGCTGGACGAGGTGGCGGCACGTGATCTCGAGCGCCGCATCGCGATCGCGAGCTTCGACGCGCGCACGCTCGCGCTGTCGGCTGCCGGCTCGGAGGTCGTGTCGCGGCTGCTGATCCTCAAGCACGTGCCGAAGGACGTCGTGACGGCGACGGAGCAGGCGGGGGTGCGGGGGATCATCGTCGATCGCAAGGCGGTGCTCGCCCGGCCGGAGATCGTCGACCAGCTGCACGAGGCGGGTGCCCGCGTGGTCGTCTACACGCTCAACAAGGACGCTCAGTGGGATGCCGTGACCGCGCTGGGCGTGGACGGCATCGTCACCGACGACCCGCACATGCTGTCCGAGTGGCAGAACACCTACGCCGACCACGGCTGACGCCGCGTCTCGGCGCGTTCGCTCGCGGGAGCACGGCGCGCGTCGTACTGTCGTACGGGCGAGATCGCTCGAGCCGGGGGAGGACCGCATGCCGCACGACCGTCGACACCGCACACTCCGAGCCCTCATCGGGGCCGTGGTGCTGATCGCGGCCGCCGCACCGATGGTCGGGTGCCGGCCGGAGCCGGCGCCGACCGGCAGTGCGACGTCGACTCCCTCGCCCAGCCTGTCGACGCCGGCTCCCACGCCCACGGCGACGCCCACTCCGACCCCCACCGAGCCGCCCGCGGACGCGTTCGCCGTCCCCGCCGCCTGCGAGGACATCTACTCGCCCGCGATGATCGACGCACTCGACGAGGCGAATCCTCCGCTCAACGACCCCGGTGTGACGATGCTGTCGACGCAGGACGTCGACCTCATCGAGATCATCGAGAGCGGCGCCCCGACCATCCGGTGCTCGTGGGGCACGCCGGGCGAGTTCGGCCTCGCCACGAACGTCACCGTCGTCGACGCCGACCAGGCGGTGTTCGTCGGGGATCAGCTGACCGCCGCCGGCTTCGGCTGCGAGAGCCTCGGCGAGGGGACGGTCTGCCGTATCGAGCAGAAGGGCGTGACGCTCGACGACGAGGAGTACATGAGCGGCGAGACGCACTACGTCGGGGGAGGCGGGTGGGTCTCGACGTCCTGGATCAACTTCGACCCGGACGGCTACACCGAGGACATCGTCGCGACCCTCTGGGGCTGACGGGCCCCGTTCCGCTAGACTGGCACCAGGGAATCCTCTGGGGATGCCGCAGCTCGCTGAAGCGAGTGCCCGCGGCCGCCGGGGAGATCATCCCGTCCCGCGTTCGCGACGGCGCCCGCGCCGCCCGCGGGAGCACCGCAGAACTTCGGTCTTGCACCGATCATCGCCGGCACTCACCGGCATTCACGCTCAGGAGGAGCATGCCGCCCACGGCACCCGCCCAGACGTCCGCTCAGCGACGCCGGAAGACCTCTTCCGCCCGCCGCGACGACGAGGCGCCCATCATCCCGATCCTCGCGCGCAAGGTGCGCGAGGTCGAGGCCAAGGCCCAGCGCGGCAAGCTCGGGCCCACCAACCGTGTCAAGTTCCAGGTCATCGCGTTCCTGGTGCGCGAGGAGCGTGCCCGCGTCAAGGGCGACCCGACGGTCGCCGACGCCGCGCGCTCCGAGCTGCTGAAGCGGCTCGACGGTGTCGCGACGATCCTGGCGAAGACCGCGGCCCGCGACACCTCGCTCATCCAGCTGCTCGAGGTCGACCAGGCCACGTCGCCGGTCGCGCGTCGCATGCGCCGCGACTGGCTGCTCGAGTCCGGCGCCGAGCTGCCGCCGGACGAGCTCATCATCACCGACGTGCAGCCCGTCTCCGCACCGGTCGTTCCGGCGGCTCTTGCCGAGCGTCAGGTGATCCCGCCGCAGGTCGAGGCGCGCCGTGAGGCGAATCCCTTCCTGCCGCCCGACCTCAGCGTCCGCGCGCCCAAGGAGACCCCCCGCCGCCGGCTCGACGGGTGGGAGCTCATGGGCCCGCTCTACAAGGCGTTCGAGATGGGCGCCGGCGGCGGCGCCGCGTCGATGGATCTGCCGCCCGTGCCGGAGTTCGACCGTCTCTCGCCCAAGGGCCTCGAGATCATGGTCCACCAGTCGCGCTTCCTCGAGTCGGTCCGCGCGGGCCACCGCACCTTCCTCCTCGCCGACGAGCCGGGCCTCGGAAAGACGGCCGAGTCGGTGCTCGCGGCATCCGTCGCGGGAGCCTATCCGCTCCTCGTCGTCGTGCCCAACGTCGTCAAGATGAACTGGGCGCGCGAGGTCGAGCGGTGGACGCCGCAGCGCCGCGCGACCGTCATCCACGGCGACGGTGAGGGCATCGACGCGTTCGCCGACGTCTTCATCGTCAACTACGAGATCCTCGACCGCCACCTCTCATGGCTCAGCTCGCTGGGTCTCAAGGGCATGGTCGTCGACGAGGCCCACTTCATCAAGAACCTCACCTCCCAGCGCTCGCAGAACGTTCTGGCGCTCGCGACGCGCATCCGGGAGCAGGTCGCCGATCCGCTCCTGCTCGCGCTCACCGGCACGCCGCTGATCAACGACGTCGAGGACTTCGACGCGATCTGGCGCTTCCTCGGGTGGACCAACGGCGAGAAGCCCGGCCCGGTCCTCATGGAGCGACTCGACGAGACCGGCCTCACGCCGGCCGACAAGGCGTTCTATCCGGAGGCGCGCGAGGCCGTCATCTCGATGGGCATCGTGCGACGCCGGAAGAAGGATGTCGCGGCCGACCTGCCCGACAAGCTCATCGCCGATCTGCCCGTCGAACTCGACGACGAGTTCGGCCGGTCGATCCGGCAGGCCGAGCGCGAGCTCGGCGAGCGTCTCGCCGCGAAGTACCGGCGCATCATCGAGGCCCGTGGCGACCGGGGCCTCGCCCCGGGCGAGATCGACGCAGACATCGTCCGCCTCATCGCGCACAACGAGCTCGAGGAGTCGAAATCCGCGGGCGCCGGCAGCGAGAACGTGTTCACGATGGTGCGCAAGATCGGTCAGGCCAAGGCGCTGCTCGCCGCGGACTATGCGGTGCAGCTGCAGCGCTCGGTCGGCAAGGTCGTCTTCTTCGCGAAGCACATCGACGTGATGGACGCCGCCGAGGCGCACTTCGCGGGCGCGGGTCTCAAGACGATCTCGATCCGCGGCGATCAGACCACCTCGGTGCGGCAGCAGGGCATCGACGCGTTCAACAGCGACCCGTCGGTGGGGATCGCGGTCTGCTCGCTCACTGCGGCCGGCGTCGGCCTCAACATGCAGGCCTCATCGAACGTCGTGCTCGCCGAGCTGTCGTGGACGGCCGCCGAGCAGACTCAGGCGATCGACCGCGTGCACCGCATCGGTCAGGACGAGCCCGTGACGGCATGGCGCATCATCGCCGCGCACACGATCGACACCAAGATCGCCGAGCTCATCGACTCCAAGCAGGGACTCGCAGCGCGCGCCCTCGACGGCGAGGCGGTCGATCCGCAGTCGAGCGACTCGGTGCAGCTGTCGGCGCTCATGCACCTGCTCCGTCAGGCGCTCGGCGGCGACTGACCCGGCCGCCGCCCTCGGCGTGTGACAGTGCGGGTCCTCCCGCACTAATGTCGGGGGAGGCAGCGTCGCCGACCCTCTTCTTCACCCGACAGCGAGGAACACAGCTATGAAGATCGGCATCCTGACCAGCGGCGGCGACTGCCCCGGACTGAACGCGGTCATCCGCGGCGTCGTGCTCAAGGGAACGACGACGTACGACCTCGAGTTCGTCGGCATCCGCGACGGCTGGCGCGGTGTCGTCGACGGCGACTTCTTCCCGCTCACGCGGCACGAGGTCAAGGGCCTCTCGAAGGTCGGCGGGACGATCCTGGGCACGAGCCGCACCAACCCGTACGAGGGCCCCCGCGGCGGTGCGGAGAACATCGCGAAGACGATGTACGGCCACCGCCTCGACGGCATCATCGCGATCGGCGGCGAGGGCACCCTCGCGGCGGCGAATCGCCTCGCCAACGACGGCATCAACGTGCTCGGCGTCCCCAAGACGATCGACAACGACCTGCGCGCGACGGACTACTCGTTCGGCTTCGACACAGCCGTGAACATCGCCACCGATGCCATGGACCGCCTCCGCACCACCGGCGACTCGCACCAGCGCTGCATGGTCGCCGAGGTCATGGGCCGCCACGTCGGCTGGATCGCCCTGCACGCCGGCATGGCAGCGGGCGCGCACGCGATCTGCATCCCCGAGGTTCCGATGTCGATCGACGAGATCGCATCGCTCGTCTCGCGCGCCCACGACCGCGGTCGCGCGCCGCTCATCGTCGTGTCGGAGGGCTTCACACTCACCGGCATGGACGAGGCCTTCAGCGACAAGGGCCTCGATGCGTTCAACCGCCCGCGCCTGGGCGGCATCAGCGAGGTCATCGCGCCCGAGATCGAGCGCCTGACCGGCATCGAGACCCGGTCCACGGTCCTCGGGCACATCCAGCGCGGCGGATCGCCGTCCGGATTCGACCGCGTCCTCGCGACTCGCCTGGGACTGCACGCGGCCGACGCGGTGGTCGACGGCGCGTGGGGACAGATGGTGGCCATGCGCGGCACGGACATCGTCCGCGTGCCGTTCGCCGAGGCGCTCGGCGAGCTCAACACCGTTCCGCTCTACCGCTACGAAGAGGCCGCGGCGCTCTTCGGCTGAGCCTCGGAGTGAGCGGATGCCTCGGCCGAGGCATCTGCCCCCGTCATGTCCCGGTTTGCCCGCTTCATGTCCCGGTTTGCCCGCTTCATGTCCCGGTTTGCAGCGGTATCGCTGCGCCATTGCGGAACAGATTGGGACACGGCGAGGTGAGGGTGGGGGTCCTCCTCAGCCCGGGCCGAACGCGACGGTCCGGGGAGTGAGGGGTGGGGGTCCTCCTCAGCCCGGTCCGAACGCGACGGTATCCACAGATGAGGGCGACCGATCATCGCCGCGGACTCCGGCGGTTCACTCTGGCGAGGTGCCGCGCCTCCCCGAACCCCTCCCTGAACATCTGCCGACGGTGTTCTCGGTCGCCGAGGCGATCGATTCCGGCGTCGCGCGCGGGCGGCTCCACCGCGCCGACCTTCGCACCCCGTTCCGCGGGGTGCGGGCATCCCGCGACCGCGGCGCCGACGGATCATTGCTGGCCGCCTGCCTCGAATACGCGCCGCGTCTGAAGCCGTGGCAGTTCTTCAGCCACGAGACGGCGCTCGGCCTGATCGGGGCCCCGATGCCGGAGTGGCCGCACCGGCCGACGATCCATGTGTCGGCACATCGCCCCGCACGGGAGCCGCGGACGGAGGGAGTCCGGGGACATCGGCTGCAGGTCCGTGAGTCCGCTGTCCAGAGCAGCGAACACGGTCTTCCGATCGAGCACCCGGTGCGGGCATGGCGTCAGGCAGGGATGAGTTGGCGGCTCGACGACCTCATCGCCGCGGGGGACTTCCTCATCGCGGGGCACGTGCCGCGCGCGGCGGTCGATGACCTGCGGACCGAGATCGAGGTGATGGGCGATCTCCGCGGCGGGCTGCTCCGTCGGGCGCTGGCGTCCGTGCGGCCGCGAACGAGGTCGCCGCGCGAGACGAGGCTGCGCCTGCTGATCGTCCGCGGAGGGCTCCCCGAGCCGGAGACCGGGTGGGTTCTGAGAACGATCGGAGGGCGCCCGATCGCCGAGCTGGACCTCGCCTACCCCAGATGGCGGGTCGCTGTCGAGTACGACGGCCGTGTGCACGCCGAGAATGCCGTCCAGTTCGCGAAGGACGCCGATCGATGGGATCGTATCCGCGCAGAAGGCTGGCACATCGTTCGGATCCTGAATCACCACATGAGAGGTTCGGGAGCGACAGCGCTGCACAAGGTTCACGAGGCTCTGGCCGAGGCCGGTTGGCGCACGGGGCGCTGACCCCCCCCGGGCATCCCACAGTCCGCTGACCGCCCGGGCATCCCACAGTCCGCCGTCTCTCCCGCCCGCTGCGTCACACCGCGATGCACCGGGCAATCCCGGCCGAGATCTGCACCGCCCCGCCTGTCGTGTCCCGCTTCCGCTCGGTATTGCCCCGGCATAGCGAGACCAACTGGGACACGAGCCGGACGAAGTGGGACATGCGCCGAGGACTGAGCGGATGCCTCGGCCAGAGGCATCCGCTCACCGCAGGTCAGACGTCGGCGACGCCGAGCACCTCGAGCAGCCAGGCCAATTCGAACGCGCGCTCGCGCCAGGCGTTGTAGCGTCCACTCACGCCGCCGTGACCGGCGACCATCTCGCACTTGAGCAGGGCGTCGGCCCCGACCTCGCGGAGGCGTGCGACCCACTTCGCCGGCTCGACGTAGAGCACGCGCGTGTCGTTGAGCGACGTCACGGCGAGGATGCGCGGGTACGCGACATCCGTGCGCACGTTCTCGTAGGGCGAGTACGACTTCATGTAGGCGTACACGTCGGCGTCGTGCAGCGGGTCGCCCCACTCGTCCCACTCGATCACCGTCAGGGGGAGCGACGGATCGAGGATGGTCGTCAGGGCATCGACGAAGGGGACGTCGGCCAGGATGCCGGCGAACAGCTCCGGGGCGAGGTTCGCGACCGCGCCCATCAGCAGTCCGCCGGCCGACCCGCCCTCGGCGACCATGCGGTCGGCCGTGGTGTATCCGTTGTCGATGAGGTGGAGCGCGCAGTCCACGAAGTCGGTGAACGTGTTGCGCTTGGCGAGGAGCTTCCCGTCCTCATACCACTGGCGTCCCATCTCGCCGCCGCCGCGCACGTGCGCGACCGCGAACACCACGCCGCGGTCGAGCTCCGACAGGCGGGGCACCGACAGGCCGGGCTCGATCGAGTGCTCGTAAGAGCCGTAACCGTAGAGGTGCACGGGTCGTGGCGCGGCGCCGGCGTCGCCGAACGAGCGCTTCCAGACGAGTGAGATCGGGATCTGCGTGCCGTCCTGCGCCGTCGCCCAGACTCGCGCCTGCGCGTAGTCCTCGGGGTCGTAGCCGCCGAGGACCGGCTGGCGCTTGCGCAGCAGGAGGTCGCCGGTGGCGACGTCGTAGTCGTACACGGTGCCGGGGGTGACGAACGAGCCGTAGCCCAGACGAAGCAGCGGCGGCGCCCACTCCGGGTTGCCGCCCGAGCCGACCGCGTACAGCGGCTCGTCGAACTCGATCTCGCGCACCTCGCCGCTCGCATAGTCGAGCATGCCGAGCCGGGGGAGTCCGCCGCGTCGGTAGCCCACGACGCCCCAATCGCGGAACGTCGACACCCCGAGGAGGCGGTGTCCGGGACGGTGCGGGATCACGACCTCGCGTGCTCCGGAGGGATCGGATGCCGCCACCCGGACGAGCTCGAAGTCCAGGGCGCCGTCGTTGTGGAGGACGAAGAGCACGTCCTCGCCGTCGACGACCGCGTGCGCCGCCTCGTACTCGACGCCCTCCGTGCGCGGCCAGACCACGCGCGGCGCACTCCGGAGGTCGGTGGCGTCGACCAGCCACTCCTCGCTCGTGATGGACGAACCGATCTCGATCACGAGGAACCGGTCGCTGCGGGTGAACCCGGCGCCGACCCAGTAGCGCTCGTCGGGCTCGTGGAAGAGCTTCGCGTCGCTGTCGACCGGGGTGCCGAGCTCGTGCAGCCAGACGGTGTCGGGGCGCCACGCGTCGTCGACCGTCGTGTAGACGATGAACCGGCCGTCGGGCGAGAACGTCGCCCCGGCGAAGGTGTCCGGGATCTCGTCGGGCAGCTGCTCGCCGGTGGCGAGGTTGCGAACGCGCACGGTGTAGCGCTCGTCGCCGGCGACGTCGACGCCGTAGAGCATGAGCGTGCCGTCGGTCGAGATCTCGAAGCTCCCGAGCGAGAAGAACTCGTTCCCCTCGGCCTCGACATTGCCGTCGAGCAGGACCTGCTCACCGGGCACCTCGGTGTCGGGCGAGAGCTCGGGCGGCGTCCAGTCGTCGGCCGACGCCAGCGGGGCGCGGCACTGGATGCCGTACTGCTTGCCTTCGACCGTGCGGCCGTAGTACCACCACGCACCGCGTCGGGTGGGCACCGAGAGGTCGGTCTCGAGGGTGCGGCCCTTGATCTCCTCGAAGATCCGCTCCCGCAGAGCGTCGAGGTGGGCGGTGCGGCCGCGGGTGTACTCGTTCTCGGCTTCGAGGTGGGCGATGACCGCCGCATCCTCCTTGGCGCGGAACCATTCGTACCGGTCTTCGACGTCGTCGCCGTGATGGCTCCGGACGACCGGGCGCGGGTCGGCGATGGGGGCGGATGCTGCGGCGGGGGTGTCGTGGACGGTCACGGGTCCACGCTAGCCCGCGTCGGCCGGCGACGGGCGGGGACGGGTCCCTGTCGAGTTGACCGGAGGGCAGGGCGGTGTAAGGATTCTTCTGGCCGGTTGCCGGTTCCTGAACTCAAGGTGAACTGTTCGTTCGTCACGCCGATCCCGTCGGCACTCCTCTCCACATCCTCATTACGGAAAGCGAACGGTGGAATCCGCAACCCTCATCATCGTGCTGGTCATCGCACTCGCGCTGTTCTTCGACTTCACGAACGGTTTCCACGACACGGCCAACGCGATGGCGACGCCCATCGCGACGGGCGCGCTCAAGCCCAAGACGGCGGTGCTCCTCGCCGCGCTGCTGAACCTCGTCGGCGCCTTCCTGTCGACAGAGGTGGCGCAGACGATCTCAGGCGGCATCATCAAGGAATCCGAGATCTCGTCGTCGATCTTCCCTGAGATCATCTTCGCCGGCCTCATCGGCGCGATCACCTGGAACATGCTCACGTGGCTGCTCGGCCTGCCCTCGTCGTCGTCGCACGCGCTCTTCGGAGGCCTCATCGGCGCCACCATCGTCGGCGTGGGCGTCGCGGCGATCGACTTCGGCGTCGTGATGTCGAAGGTCATCCTCCCGGCGTTCATCGCACCGCTCACGGCCGGGATCATCGCGTTCACGGCGACGAAGCTCGCCTATGCGATCACGCGTCGCTACGACGCCAAGCCCGACGGCCGCGACGGCTTCCGCGTCGGCCAGATCTTCACCTCGTCGCTCGTCGCCCTCGCCCACGGCACCAACGACGCGCAGAAGACGATGGGCATCATCACGCTCCTGCTCATCACCTCCGGATTCCAGTCGGCGTCGAATCCCGAACCGCAGACCTGGGTCATCTTCGCCTGCGCGATCACGATCGCCCTCGGCACCTACATGGGCGGCTGGCGGATCATCCGCACGCTCGGCAAGGGGCTCACCGACGTCAAGCCCGCGCAGGGATTCGCGGCGGAGAGCTCGACCGCCTCCACGATCCTCGCCTCGAGCGCGCTCGGATTCGCGCTCTCGACCACCCAGGTCGCCTCGGGCTCCGTGATCGGGTCGGGGCTCGGGCGACGCGGCTCGCAGGTGCGCTGGCGCACGGTCGGCCGCATCATGATCGGCTGGATCCTCACGCTGCCCGCCGCCGGCGCGGTCGGCGCCGTGGCCGCCCTCATCGTCGTGTGGTTCCCGTTCTGGGGCATCATCATCGACGCCGTCATCGCGGTCCTCATCATCCTCGCCCTCTTCCTGCGCTCGCGCCGCGACTCGGTCACCGCCGCCAACGCGATGAGCGAGGTCGCCGACTCGGGCGCTGCCGTCAAGGTCAAGCGCAATCCGCCGCCGACCCGCCGCCAGCGCGCGATCGCCCGCGAAGAGGCGAGACTGCGCGCGGCGCAGGAGGCGGCGGCGAAGAAGGCCGCGAAGTCGGCCAAGGCCGCCGAGCGATCTTCACGCGGCCCGAAGAGCGGGGGTCAGCCGTGAGCATCGACTGGTTCGCATTCGTCCAGGTCTTCATCGCCGCGTTCATCTCGGCGACCGTCGTCGTGAGCGCGTACGCCCTCGGCCTGCGGCTGCTCGTCCGGGCGGGTCGGGCGCCCGTCGTCGCCCCGGCCGAGTTCACCGATGCCATCACCGTCATCTCCGAGAAGGAGGCCCGTCGCGCCGAGAAGGCGGCGGCCAAGGCGGCGAAGAAGAGTCCGCTGACCGACGGGCAGAAGCGGTTCGCGCTGGTCGGCGCCTACGCGTCGTTCGGCGTCGCGGGCGCCGCGGTGCTGGGCGGGCTGCTGCTCATCGTCTTCAACCACTGAGCGCAGTCCGCACAGGGTCGTAGGCTGAGGAAATGGTCGCGATGCCCTCCTCAGCCGCCGCGGACGCATCGTCCGGAGCCCCCGGCCCCGTCGCATCCGTTCCCGTCCGATTCGGTCAGTACGCTCCCGCGCGGCGCACCCTGCTGCACATCAGCGACACTCACCTCCTCGCGGGCAACCGCGCTCTCGGTGGGCGCTTCGACACGGCAGCCAACCTCACCCGCACCCTCGAGGCGGCCGAGGCCACCGGCATCCGGCCGGACGCGATCGTCTTCACGGGCGACCTCACCGACCTGGGCGAGCCCGCGGCGTATCGCGCGCTGCGCGAGGCCGTCGAGCCGTTCGCCGCACGCCTGGACGCTCCGGTCGTCTGGGTCGCCGGCAACCACGACGAGCGCACGGCGCTGCGCCGTGACCTGCTCGACCTGACGCCGACCGAGGAGCCGGTCACGGGAGTATGGGACCTCGGCGGGCTGCGGCTCGTCGCCCTCGACTCCACCGTGCCCGGCTGGCACCACGGAGACCTCGACCCCGAGCAGCTGCAGTGGCTGCGGAGCATCCTGGCGACGCCCGCGCCGCTCGGCACGATCATCGCCCTCCACCATCCGCCGCTGCCGTCGCACGTCCCCCTGTTCGACATCCTCGAGCTTCGTGATCAGGGGCGCCTGGCCGAGATCATCGCCGGCACAGACGTGCGCGCGATCCTCGCCGGTCATCTGCACTATTCGACCAGCGGCACCTTCGCGGGCATCCCCGTGAGCGTCGCGGCCGCGACCTGCTACACGATGAACCTCGCACGACCCGCCGCCGAGGTGAACGGCATGGATGCGGGCCAGTCGTTCCACCTGGTCCACGTCTACGACGACGCCATCACCCACGCGGTGGTTCCCGTCGTCGATGCGCCGACCGGCGACTTCTTCTCGGCGGAATGGGTGGAGCGGATGTCGCGGCTCACGCCCGAGGAGCGACTCGAGGCGTTCTCGCGCAAGCGTCCGTGATCCCCGCACCGTAGACGTTCTGTACAGCTTCGATGTCGCGATGTACCCCGCGTACATCCGCGCGACGGGCGGTCCGCGCGTAGGGTGAAGGCATCCCCTCACACAGCCGTGACCAACCCACAAGGACTCACACCATGGCCCTGGACGCAATGACGCGCACCCGTACCGAGACCGACTCCCTGGGATCCCTCGAGATCCCCGCCGACGCGTACTGGGGGATCCACACCGCCCGCGCGCTGGAGAACTTCGAGATCTCGAAGCGGCCCATCTCGGTCTACGCCGACCTGGTCCGCGCCCTCGCGATGGTCAAGCAGGCCTCCGCCCGCGCGAACCGCGACATCGGCGTGCTCTCCGCCGAGAAGGCGGACCTCATCGACCGCGCCTCGCAGCTCGTGATCGACGGCGAGCACCACGACCAGTTCGTGGTCGGCGTCATCCAGGGCGGCGCCGGCACCTCGACCAACATGAACGCGAACGAGGTCATCACCAACATCGCGCTCGAGCTCGCCGGTCGCGAGAAGGGCGACTACGCGTTCCTCTCGCCCATCGACGACACCAACCGCAGCCAGTCCACCAACGACGTCTACCCGACGGCGATCAAGGTCGGTCTCGGTCTCGACCTGCTGACGCTCCTGGACGAGCTCGACCTGCTGCGGCGCGCGTTCCTCGCCAAGGCGGTCGAGTTCCACGACGTGCTGAAGGTGGGGCGCACGCAGCTGCAGGACGCCGTGCCCATGACTCTCGGGCAGGAGTTCCACGGATTCGCCACGACCCTCGGCGAGGACCACAGCCGCCTGAAGGAGAACGCCTACCTCCTCTACGAGATCAACATGGGCGCCACGGCCATCGGCACGGGCATCACGACCCACCCCGACTACAGCAACGCCGTGCTCGCGCACCTGCGCGAGATCAGCGGGCTCGACCTCGACCTGGCGACCGACCTCGTCGAGTCGACGAGCGACACCGGGGCGTTCATGTCGTTCTCGTCGTCGCTCAAGCGCAACGCGATCAAGCTGTCGAAGATCTGCAACGACCTGCGACTGCTGTCGTCGGGGCCGCAGGCGGGTCTCGGCGAGATCAACCTGCCGCCGCGCCAGGCGGGATCGAGCATCATGCCCGGCAAGGTTAATCCCGTCATCCCCGAGGTCGTGAACCAGATCGCGTTCGCCGTCGCCGGCGCCGACCTCACGGTGACGATGGCCGTGGAGGGCGGGCAGCTCCAGCTCAACGCCTTCGAGCCCGTGATCGCGCATTCGATCTTCCAGTCCATCACCTGGATGCGACGCGGGATGCACACGCTGCGCGTCAACTGCATCGACGGCATCACGGCGAACCGCGAGCGTCTCGGGGCGATGGTCGGGGCATCCGTCGGCGTCATCACGGCGCTCACACCGTTCATCGGCTACGCCGCCGCGGCCGCGCTCGCCAAGACCGCACTGCTCACCAAGCGCAATGTCGCCGATCTGGTCGTCGAAGCCGGGCTGATGTCGCGCGAAGAGGTCACGAAGCAGCTCTCGCCGGCCCGACTCTCGGGCCTCGAGGCGATCACGGCCGCGATCCCCGTCGTGCTCCCCACGGAGAGCCCGGCGACGCCCGAAGAGGGCTGAACGGGTCCACGCCCGCGTCGGCGCGGCGATTGTCGGCGTCCGCGCCGACCGCTAGCGTCATGCATGTCCGTGAGACATGAATGCTCCGAGCACCCAGAGAGGACGATCGTGACCGATCAGAACCCCGGCGCCGCGCCGCCGCCCTACGACCCCGCACAGGGGGCCACTCCGCCGCCTGCGGCTCCCGCACCCGACGCGCCACCGGCGTACGGCACCGCCCCGGCGTACGGCGCCGCACCGACCTATGGCGCAGCGCCCGCCTATGGTGCGCCCGCCGCCGTCGACCCCGGCAAGACGATGGGGATCGTCGCACTGGTGGCGGTCTTCTTCATCTCGATCCTGGGCCTGATCCTCGGCTACGTCGCGCGGTCGCAGAGCAAGAAGGCCGGCTTCTCGAACACCCCCGCGAAGATCGCGATCATCCTGGGCTGGATCTTCCTCGTCCTGTCGATCATCGCCGTCATCGCGCTGATCGTGATCGCCTTCGCCGCAGCCGGAAGCATCGCAGAGCTGTGCCGCGGCATGGATCCCGGCGTGTACACGACCGACACGGGCGTCACCGTCACCTGCCCGTGACCCCGGGGCGGCCGACGCATCGCGCCGGTCGCCGCCCCACGCATCGGAGCCGCACGGTCCTTCGGGACCGTGCGGCTCCGCCGTTCTCGGGGCGTCAGCCGAGGATGCGACAGTGGGTCGTGAGCTCGCCGATGCCGTCGATGCCGACGGTCACCGTCGATCGGTCGCGCAGGAAGACCTGCGGGTCGCGCGAGTACCCGGCGCCGCCGGGGCTCCCGGTGGAGATCAGCGTCCCCGGGAGCAGGGTCACCGACTTCGACAGGTGGGAGATGAGGGTCGCGACGGTGCGGACCATCTGGCCGGTCGAGGCATCCTGCATCGTCCTGCCGTCGAGGACCGTCCAGATGTGGAGGTCCTGCGGGTCGGGGATCTCATCCGCCGTGACGACGAACGGGCCGGTCGGCGTGAAGCCGTCGAACGACTTGCAGCGCGACCACTGGGCTTCCGAGTACTGGATGTCGCGTGCGGTGATGTCGTTGACCACGGTGTAGCCCCACACGTGGTCGAGGGCGTCGTCGGCCGACACGTCCTTCGCAGGCGTGCCGATGATCACTCCGAGCTCGGCCTCGTAGTCGATGGACTCGCTGAGCGATCGCGGCCACGTGGTCGTGGCGTCGTGGCCCGTGAGCGAGTTCGGCCACAGCACGAACACGGTGGGGTTCGAGTCGGTCTTGAGCCCGAGCTCGCTGGAGTGGGCGGCGTAGTTCAGGCCGATCGCGAGGATCACCGGGGGAGCGAGCACGGCCGATGCGTAGCGCTGCCCGCCGAGCGGATGCCGCGACCCGCCGTGCGCGGTCTCGCGCACGCGCGCGAGCAGCGCGTCGCCCCCGGCGATGAGCTCTTCGAGGCGGCGAGGCGCCCCGTCGAACAGCTCGTCGACGAACACCGCGTGCTCGCCGTCCACGAGGACGAGCCGAGGGTCGTCCGACCCAGGCGGGATCACATGGGCGAAGCGCATTCCTCCAACCTACCGGCCGTGGCGCCGCCCGATCGGGCCGCGCGTGCACCCTTAGGCTGTGCGCATGACGCTTGACCCGGGGGACGCGAGCGCGCGCCCGTCCCTGACGCCGCCCGAATTCCCGTCCGCACTCGCGCAGCCGCGGCACGCGGCGCCCGCGGTGATCCCCGCAGCGACGACGTCGCCGGCGGCCATGCCCGTCGCTCCGCGGCGCGGACGGACTGCGCCGATCTGGATCGGCGGCGTCCTCGTCCTCGTCCTCGTCGCGCTCGTCGGCTACTTCCTGAACGCGCTCGGGCCTGCGGCATCCCTCATCGGCATGGTGCTGGCACTCATCCCGCTGGCAGGTGTGCTCCTCGCGGTGCGGATCGTCGACCGGTGGGAGCCCGAGCCGCTCAATCTGGTCATCTTCGCCGTGGCCTGGGGCGGGATCGCCGCCGTGGGCATCGCCCTGGGTGTCGACCTCGTGCTCTCGTTCGTGTTCGGCTCGGCGTCGACGCCGGAGAGCGAGGCGGTATCCGCGATCATCCAGGCGCCGATCGTCGAGGAGTTCGGCAAGGGACTCGGCGTCTACATCATCTTCCTCGCCGCGCGACGCGCGTTCGACGGGCCGGTCGACGGCATCGTCTACGGCGCGCTGATCGGCGCCGGGTTCGCCTTCACCGAGAACATCCAGTACTTCGCCGTCAGCTTCCTCGAGGGCGGAGCGGCCGACACCACCGTGACGTTCTTCATGCGCGGCATCCTCTCGCCCTTCGCCCACGTGATGTTCACGAGCGTCACCGGATTCGCCCTCGGCCTCGCGGCGCGCCGCGGAGCCACCGCCGGACGGGCTATCGGACCGTGGGTGCTCGGCATGATCGGGGCGACGACGCTCCATGCGCTCTGGAACGCGTCGGCCGTGCTGGGCGACTTCTGGGCGCTCTACGTGACGCTGCAGGTGCCGCTGTTCGTCGGCTTCATCCTCGGGGTCATCGCGCTGCGCCGGGAGGAGTCGCGGCTCACCCGCCGTCGCCTGGGCGAGTACGCCGAGGCGGGCTGGTTCACGCCGCAGGAGGCCGACATGCTCGCGACCGGCGCCGGGCGGAAGGCGGGGCTCGCGTGGGCGGGCACGCTCCGCGGCGATCGAACGGTCCTCATGAAGGGCTTCATCGCGGACGCCACCGCCCTCGCCGCGGCGAGGCAGCGCGCGATCACCGGCCGCGACCCTCACGCGGCGGAGGACGAGCGCGTGCTGCTGCAGCGCACGACCGCCGCGCGCGCCGCTCTGTTCGCGCCGTAGGGCGCAGGTGACTCCCTCGACGGAACGGGGCGGTGCCGGCGGCGGGCGAAGCATGCCCGCACAAGACTCAGCGCTCGGTGCCGCGGCGATGCCTGCGTGACTACCGAGCGCTGAGTTGGTCTGCCCCCAGGATGCCGGGGGCCTCCTGAGCGTGTCAAGACCCTCTCGCGTTGACCCGGGCGACCGGCTCGGGTTGGATGGAACCATGACTGACGACCGCACCAAGCCCGAATTCGACGCCCCCACCGGCCCCGCGCCCGCCGACCTCGTCATCCGCGACATCATCGTGGGCGACGGAGCCGAGGCCAAGCCCGGCGACACCGTCACCGTGCACTACGCCGGAGTCGAGTTCGAGTCGGGCGAGGAGTTCGACTCCTCCTGGAACCGCGGCGAGAGCATCCAGTTCCCGCTCCGCGGCCTGATCCAGGGCTGGCAGGACGGCATCCCGGGCATGAAGGTCGGCGGCCGCCGCGAGCTCGTGATCCCCCCGCACCTCGCCTACGGACCGGCCGGCGGCCACTTCCTCGGGGGCAAGACGCTCGTCTTCATCATCGACCTCATCGCGGTCGGCTGATCTCGCACGACACGATCGAGAGGGGCGGATGCTGCGGCATCCGCCCCTCTCGCCGTCTTCCGGCGCTCAGCCCGAGACCGAGACGGTCTCGCCGATCATCGTCCGCTGCTCGACGAGGTCCGCGTGCACCTCGGCGACGCCGCGTCGTGCGACCTTCCGCACCCGCGTGCGGCCGTCGGTCGACACGAAGTGCGCGGGGGAGTCGTCGTCGGTGAGGTAGACGGGCTGCACGATCGTCCAGTCGAGCTCGGAGCCGCGCAGCGCCATCTCCTGCAGCTCCGTGTCGAAGATCTGCGGCTTGATCATCAGCGCGAAGAGAACCCGGTCGAAGAAGCCGAGCAGGTCGCGCGTCGCGCCGACGCCGTACGAGGACTGCACGATCACGCGCCGCACTCCTGCTTCGCGGGCAGCGCGGATGAGCTCGGTCGTGGCGCGCGAGCGCACGTCGTCGGGTGTTCCCTGGGCGCCACGTAGGCGCACGCGAAGCGTGGGCTCGGCGATCCCGAGCGTGACGACGACGGCGTCGTGCCCCGGTAGCACGCGGTCGAGCGTGGCGCGGTCGGTCGCGTCGCCGTCCACCCGCTCGAGCCCGGGTCGTGCGGTGAGGGAGGATGCGCCCCGGGCGAGCGCCGTCACGCGGTGGCCGCGCTCGAGCAGCGCGTCGCAGACGGCGCGGCCGGATCCGCCGGAGGCGCCGATCACCAGGATGTTCATGGGAATCTCCGTTTCATTGAGTCGAGTTCGTGCGTTGATCCCGACTCTGGCATCGACGCTCTGGATGATCTATCGTCATCTGTACGCATTCCATGATCGAACGTCCAGGAGTCGCGATGAGCATTCCGATGCCGTGGGGGAACGAGGATCCCCTGACCGACGCGCTCTACCAGCTGCGGATGCGGGGCGCGTTCTACTCCTGGACGGAGGTCGCCGGCTCGGCAGCGGTCTCGATGCCGCAGTTCCCCGACACGCTCAGCTTCCACATCGTCTCCCGCGGCACGGCATACCTCGAGGTCGATGGAGAAGAGCCCCGGCGCCTGGACGCCGGAGCCCTCGCCCTCGTGCCGCGCGGCATCGGCCATCGCGTCGCGACCGAACCCGGCGCTCGCGTGCGGGGCCGGGCCGACCTGCTCCCGCAGACCATGCTCGGAGAGGCCTTCTCGGTGCTCCGGCTCGGGCCGGAGGGTGAGGGGGCGCCGCTCGCGATGCTGTGCGGGGTGGTGGCGTTCGATTCCCCGGCCGTCCACGACATGCTCGCCGTGCTCCCCGCGATCGTGCAGGTCGACTCCGGCCGCCATCCCGTGATGGCCGCACTCCTGCCCCTGCTCGCGGGCGAGCTGCGCGACCCGCGGCCGGGGGGCGAGGCGGTCGCCACGCGCCTCGCGGACGTCCTGGTCGTCGAGACCGTGCGCGCGTGGCTCGCCGATGAGCCCGATTCGGTCGGCGGATGGCTCGCCGCGCTGCGCGATCCGCAGCTCGGATCGGCGATCGCCGCGATCCACCGCGAGCCCGGGCGTCCCTGGACACTGGCCGAGCTCGCGCGCCTCGCGGCGATGTCGCGCTCCGCGTTCGCCGCGCGCTTCACGGGCGTGGTGGGGACGCCCGCGATGACCTACGTCACTGCCTCGCGCATGCGCGCGGCCCGCGCGATGCTCGCGAGCGGGCGGAGCGTCGCGGCGGTCGCGTCAGCACACGGCTATGGATCGGAGGCCGCGTTCAGTCGTGCCTTCGCACGCACCACGGGTGAGACCCCGGGGCGCGTCCGTCGTGCCGTCGTGGCGTGAGGCCGCGGCATCCGCTCGAGAATTGTGCATTCAGGGGAATAGATCCTCGCGCACCTCGTGTTGGACCCGGTATGCCCGTCACCCAAGGCGGCATCCACCGACACGAAGGATCACCATGACGAACACCACCACGACCCTCGACATCCCCGGCTACAAGACGGGCACCTGGGTGCTCGACCCCGCACACAGCGAGGTCACGTTCAGTGTGCGCCACATGATGATCTCGAAGGTGCGCGGCACGTTCGGCATGAAGAGCGCCACGCTCGTCGCCCCCGAGAACCCCCTCGATGCGCAGGTCGAGGCCAGCGTCGACGTCACCTCCGTCGACACGAAGGACGAGGGCCGCGACAACCACCTCCGCTCGGCCGACTTCTTCGACGTCGAGAACCACCCCACGATGGAGTTCCGCTCCACCGGCGCCCGGGTCGAGAACGGCGACTTCCTCGTCGACGGCGACCTGACCATCCGCGGCATCACCAAGCCGGTGACCTTCGACTTCGAGTTCGGCGGCTTCGGCGTCGACCCGTGGGGCAACTACAAGGCCGGCGCGACCGCCAAGGCCGTCGTCAACCGCGAGGAGTTCGGCCTCACCTGGAACGCCGCCCTCGAGACCGGCGGCGTGCTCGTCGGCAAGGACATCACCATCACCCTGGACCTCCAGGGCGCGCTCCAGCAGGACTGACCCTGTGCCGGCACCCGAAGCCGGCGGATCAGCGCGATGGAGAAGGGGCGGATGCTGCGGCATCCGCCTCTTCGTCGTTCCGGCGCCGGCGCCGCAGGCGGTCCTGCGCGAGGAGGATGCCGAGGAAGACGATCAGCGCACCCACCGGCTCGTTCCAGCTGAGGCGCTCGCCGAGGATGATCGCGCCGAGCACGACTCCGACGAGCGGAGTGATGTACGTCACCGTCGACGCCCGGGTCGGGCCCCACGCGCGGACCGCGTTCTGGTTCCAGATATAGGCGACGCCCGTGCCGAGGCACCCGAGCAGCACGACGCTCACGATGATCCACGGGTTCAGCTGCACCGGGGTGAGGACGAGGACCGGCGTCAGCACGGCCATGATCGCCGCGGCGATGCCGATGTTGAGGAACGAGAACATCAGAGCGCTCATGCCGGTGTTCGACACGAACTTGCGCATGTACGCGAGGCTGAAGCCGTAGCAGGCCGTCGCGCCGAGGATCGCGAGCTGGGCGACGAGGCTCTGCGAGAGGTCGAGTCCCTGCCACGGGCCGATGATGACGACGACACCCAGGATGCCGAGGCCGATGCCGGCGACCTGCAGCGGCTTGAGCCTCTCGACGCGGAAGAGCAGCCCCGCCATGATCGCGGTCATGATGGGCGTCGTGGCGTTGTAGATGCTGGCGAGTCCCGACGTGACGTGCTGCTGCGCCCACGAGAACAGCAGGAACGGCACGACGCAGAACGACACCGCGAGCACCGTCATGTGCCCCCAGATCTTCAGCCGCCCGGGAAGCGCCTCCCGACGGATCAGCACGAACAGCCCGAGCGCGAGCGCGCCGAGGATGAGTCGCGACCACGCCACCTGCGCGGGCGAGATGCCGTCGAGGGCGACCTTCATGAACAGGAAGCTCGAGCCCCACACGACCCCGGCGAGGGTGAACTGGACGGCGATCGAGAGCTGCGACGTCCCGGCGGCGGGAGCGTCGGCGGGCGCGGGCGCCGTAGTCGTGGAGGCGGTGGACACGCGGCGACTCTACGCCGGGCATCCGACCCCGCAGGCCGCCGCGGAATGCGACGTCCGAAATCCGCCGATGTGCGGCCGTCCGGCTACGGTGTCGGGTCCTCGGCGTCGTAGGCGCGGAATCGCGGGCTCAGCCGCACCAGGAACGCGACGAGCCCGATGATCACGAAGCCGCCGAGCAGGGGAGGGAACCACAGCGCGGTGAGCGTCGCGAGCGTGCCGGCGTAGAGGGCGCCGAGGCGCGGTCCTCCGGCTACGACCACGATGAAGATGCCCTGGAGGCGGCCGCGGATGGCGTCGGGGACCGCGGCCTGCACCATCGTGTTTCGGAAGATCGAGCTGACGTTGTCGGCCGCGCCGGCCACCGCGAGCGTGGCGCACGCCGCGACGATGAGCACGAGATTGGGGGATGCCTCGTCGACCACGACGGGGGCGAACCATCCGAGCGCCGCGGCGCCGAGGACCAGGCCGAGCGCGGCGATCGCCGCGCCGTACACGAGGATCGCCCGCTCGATCCCCAGGCCGTGACGCCGCACGCGCCCCACGGGGCCGGAGAACAGGCTCGACAGGAACGCGCCCGCGGCGATGGCGGCCGTGAGGATGCCGGTCGTGATCGGGCCGCCGCCGAGGAGGACGGCGCCGATCGCGGGGAACAGGGCGAGGGGCTGGCCGAACGTCATCGCGACGATGTCGAGCAGGAACTGCAGGCGGATGTTCGCCGCGCGCTTGAGGAACCGCGCGCCGTCCTTCAGGGACTCGAGCCCCGGGCGCGCGACGACGCCCTCGGGGACCAGGCGGGGGAGCGTCCACAGGCCGAGGAAGAGCGACAGCATGAGCAGGACGTCGAGGGTGTACGTCCAGGCGTAGCCGACGAACGCGACCATCACCCCCGCCAGGGCGGGTCCGGCCATGACCATGATCCCGACGGTGATGCCCCCGAGAGCGGATGCCGCGGGCAGCAGCTCGCGGGGGAGGAGCCGGGGCACGATCGCCTGACGCGTGGCCATCACGATCGAGTTCGCCGACGAGTTGACGATGCTGAGCACGTACAGCCACCACACCGTCTCGAGCTGCCCCCACGCCAGCACGGCGAGCAGCACGGTCGAGCCGAAGGTGACGGTGGCGGCGACGAGCGCGACCGTACGGCGATCGAAGGCGTCCGCGAGCATCCCGCCGTACAGTCCGGCGATCACCATCGGCACGAGTCCCGCGACCGCGATCATGGCGACGGCGAACGTCGAGTCGGTCAGCTCGTACATGTGGAGCATGATCGCCACGATCGTGAGCTGGCCGCCGAGGCCTGCGAGGGTCGATCCGATCCACATCCTCGCGAACGCAGGGCTCGCCGTGAACGGGCGCAGATCGATGAAGTGATCGCGTCGCAGACGCGCCCTCACCGGGCGCGTCCGGTGGGCAGGGGGTGGGGCATCCTTCGAGGCTAACCCGGCCGCGGGAGTGCGAGGCACGGTCGTTCGCGTGGGGGTCGCGGGGGCTGGTAGACTCTTGAGGTTGCCGTTTGATCGGCCGCGGATAAAGAGAGCTCACGCATCAGGCGTCGAGCGCCGCGCAATGACCAGGAAGGGGATCCCATCTATGCCACTCGAATCTGACGCTAAGAAGGCGATCATCGAAGAGTACGCGACGCACCCCGGTGACACCGGATCCCCCGAGGTGCAGGTCGCGATGCTGACGCAGCGCATCAAGGACCTCACCGAGCACCTGAAGGAGCACAAGCACGACCACCACTCGCGTCGTGGCCTGTTCCTGATGGTCGGTCAGCGTCGTCGTCTCCTGGGTTACCTCCAGGACATCGACATCAACCGCTACCGCTCGCTCATCGAGCGCCTCGGCCTTCGTCGATAAGGCAGAGCGAACCAGCGTTCAATCGCGCAGAGAACTTCTTGAGAAGGCCGTCCCAGGTGTGGGGCGGCCTTCTTCGCGTCTGCGGTCAGGCCGGTCGCTCGACGAGCGAGGCCATCTTCTCGAGGCACTGCTCGAGCCCGTTCGCGGAGAGGTCGCGCGCATCGGCCGTGAAGTACCCGTGCTCGACCATCTCGAGCAGCGTCCGGCCGTCGCCGAGGTCGGCGAGCACGACTTCGTGGTGGTTCTCGTCGGGCACGCCCGGCGGAACGCCGGCTTCGGCTGCCGAGATCGGCCGCCCCTCGGCGTCGCAGAACCGGTGGACGTAGCGCAGAAGCGTCGGGGCCACGGCATCCGTGATGTCCCACCGGCTGTGGTGCTCGGAACCGCCCCACTCGGCCGGCGCCCTCATGGTGACGACGATCGCGCCACCCGGGCGCACATCGGCCTCGGCGCGCGGGCAGGTGAAGCCATGCGGACCCCACCACTCGCGGAGGTCGTCGGGCGTCGTCCAGGCGCGCCACACGCGCTCGATGGGCGCGTCGAACTCGCGGGCGACTTCGACGTCGAACGTCTGATCCGGCATGGGGCCTCCTCCGTCGGCGGACGATCCCACTATGGCGTCACCGCCGCGCCGGCTCCACCCCTGTGCGTGCCGGGTCGTCAGACGGTCGCCGAGCGTGCGGCGACGAGATCGGCGTGGTGGATCTCGGCCACGTCGGGATGCGCACGCAGCCGCGACTTCAGGGCGTTCTCGCCGTAGAGCGCGTGGATCGGGTTCGCCGGGTCTCGCGTCACTCCGCGCGCCTCGGCCGCCAGCTCCGCCGGCAGCTCGATGAGCGGCAGGCGCTTGTCGAGGGCCGGGTTGAAGAAGAAGGGCACCGAGATGCGGTCGTCGGGGTAGCGGGGCGAGATCACGCGGTGCTTCGTCGCGATGAGGTACCCCTGCGTCGCGTACTCGAGGAGCTCGCCGATGTTGACGACGAACGCGCCCGGCACCGGTGGGGCGTCGACCCACTCACCGTCGCGCTCGACCTGCAGGCCTCCCTTGCCGGGCTCGACCCACAGCAGCGTCAGAACGCCGGAGTCCTTGTGCGCGCCGACTCCCTGTTGCGGCGTCGGGTCCTCCTTGCCCGGGTACCGGACGATCTTGATGAGCGTCGACGGTTCGCCGAAGTGCTCGTCGAAGTAGTTCTCCGCAGCGCCCAGCGACAGTGCCCACGCGCGCAGCAGCTTGCGCGCGACGCCCGACAGGTGGTCGTGCCACTCCGACACCACCTCGCGCAGCTCGGGCTGGGCGTCCGGCCACAGGTTCGGTCCGACGAGACGGAAGAAGTCGGCGGCGCCGGTGTCGGCGACGGCCTCGCGCTCCGGCCCGATGTCGATCTGCTCGCGCCAGTCGACCTTGCCCTGGGTGCGCTCGCCGCCGATGCGCGTGTACCCGCGGAAGTGCGGGCTCTTGACGTTCTCGATCGCGAGCTTGTCCGCCTCGGGAAGGGCGAAGAAGTCGCGCGCGGCCCGGTGCAGGCGCGCCTCGAGCGCCGGCGAGATCCCCGTTCCGGTCAGGTAGAAGAACCCGACGTCGTGGGTCGCCGCACGAAGGTCGTCGCGGAATCGGGAGGCCGCCTCGGGGCCTTCGTCGAGCTGCGACAGATCGAGGATCGGCAGGTTCAGGTCGCTCATGACCCGAGAGTAGGCGGATGCCTCGGCATCCGCTCGTTTGTTGCAGTGGGTTAAGCGGGCGGGGCGCGCGGTCGAGCCGAGCGCCCCGCCCGCCGGGTTCACTCCGGGGCGAAGAAGGCCCGGATGTCGCTGACGACGACCTCGGGAACCTCGAGCGCGGCATAGTGGCCGCCGCGCTCGAAGCGGCTCCAGTGCACGATGTTCGCGTTGTCTCGCTCGGCGAAGACCCTGATCGTCTGGAAGTCGTCGGCGAACACCGCGACGCCGGTGCGGGCCTCGCTCACACGCGGCTCGGCCTCCGCGAGCGCGTTCTCGCGGTACGCGCGGCTCATGCCTGCCGACGCGTTCGCGAACCAGGCGACGGACACCTCGGTGAGGATCGCGTCGAGGGGCACGAGGCTCGTGCCGTTGCCGAACGAGTTGAACAGCTCGGAGTAGGCGAGGAGGGCGACCGGCGAGTCGGACAGCCCCGCCGCGATCGTCTGCGGCCGTGATGCGTTCATCGTGTTGTAGCCGCCGACCGACTGGAACCACTGCATGTGCTCGAGTCCGGCGTAGTCCTGCGGCTCGAGCTTCTCGAACTCGGCCGGGTCTCCCGACGGGAAGGAGAACAGCTGCAGCACGTGCAGGCCGAGGAAGCCCTCCGGGGCGAGCAGGCCCAGCTCCCGCGCGACCATCGCGCCGTTGTCGCTGCCGTGGATGCCGTAGGAGACGTAGCCGAGGCGGCGCATGAGCACGTCGTACGCCGCAGCGACCCGTGCGGTCGTCCAGCCGGCCTCGGTGACAGGCTGGCTGAACCCGAACCCGGGGGCGTCGGGGATGACGACGTCGAAGGCGTCCTCCGCCCGGCCGCCGTGGGCGACGGGGTCGACGAGCGCACCGATCATGTCGAGGTAGTCGACGAACGAGCCCGGGTAGGTGTGGGCGAGCAGCAGCGGCGTGGCGCCCGCGTGGGGCGAGCGGACGTGAACGAAGTGGAACGTCTGGCCGTCGATCTCGGTCGTGAACTGCGGGTGCTCGTTCATGCGCGCCTCCGCGGCGCGCCACTCGAACCCCTCGCGCCAGCGCTCGACCGCGTCGCGGAGATACGAGGTCGGTGTGCCCGACTCCCAGTCGTCGGCGGGTGCGGCCTGGGGCAGACGGGTCCGCGCGAGGCGGGAGAGGAGATCGTCCAGGTCGGCCTGAGCGATCTCGACGCGGAAGGGGCGGATCTCGGTGGAGGCGGTTGCGGTGTTCATGTCTTCGACATTACGGTCGATATAGGTACGTTTTCTTCCTGTTAACGAGAGGGCACGGAAAGTCTCTTGGCGGACACCTCTGCGCGCATGCTCGCCCTTCTCGCCCTGCTCCAGACCCGCCGCGACTGGAGCGGACCGGAGCTCGCCGGGCGCCTCGACGTGTCACCGCGAACCATCCGCAACGACGTCGAGCGGCTGCGCGCGCTCGGGTACCCCGTCGATGCGACGCGCGGTCGTGCCGGTTCGTACCGGCTCGGCGCCGGCGGAAAGCTCCCGCCGCTGCTGCTCGACGACGACGAAGCCGTCGCGATGGCGATCGGCCTGCGGGTGGCGACGGGGGTGGCGGGGATCGAGGATGCCGGAGCCCGCGCCCTGGCAAAGCTCCTCCAGGTGCTTCCCCCGCGCTTGCGGCCGACGGTCGACGCCGTCGGCGCGAGCGTGGACCGCGGCCCCGAGAACATCGACACGGACGCGCCCGATCCCCAGGTCGACCCGCGCACGCTCGGCGTCGTCGCGCAGGCCGTCCACGACGGGGAGTGGATCCGATTCGACTACCGCGGCGAAGCGCGCCGCGTCGAGCCGTACCGGGTGCTCAACTGGCAGCGCCGGTGGTACCTCGTCGCGCGCGACCCCGAGTCGGGCGAGTGGGAGACGTTCCGGCTCGACTGGGTCGAGCCGCGGATGCCGACCCGCCGCCCCTTCGCGCCGGTGCCGCTCCCGGGGGGCGACTACACCGCGTTCGCGCTGCGCACGATCGCCGCGAGCGGGTGGAAGGTGCATGCGCGGCTGCGGATCGCCGCGCCGGCCGACCGGGTGGTCGCCCGGATCAACCCCACGGTGGGTGTCGTCGAGGCGGTCGACGCCGAGACGTCCATCCTGGTCACCGGGGCCGACAGCCTCGAGACGATCGCGGCGTACATCGGGATGCTCGGCATGGACTTCACCGTGGACTCACCGGACGCGCTGCTGCCGCACCTGCAGCACCTGGCCGACGTCTACCTGCGGGCGAGCGGCGTCACGGAGTGGACAGCATCCGGACGAATCGGGTAGCTTCGAAGGTAAGGCTTACCTCATACCCGTGACGTCTCCGGTGACGCGACGGTGGGCCGCACCTCCCCGAACGAAGTTGGATCCCCGTTGCTCGCTACGCTCCTCATCGGCCTGCGCGAAGGCCTCGAAGCCGCGCTGGTCGTGGGCATACTCGTCGCCTACCTGACGAAGCTCGGACGACGCGACGTCCTGCCGCGGATGTGGGCGGGAGTCGGTCTCGCCGTCGCCCTGGCACTGCTGATCGGCGCCGTCCTCACGTTCGGCGCCTACTCGCTGACGTTCGAGGCGCAGGAGCTCCTCGGCGGAACGCTGTCGCTGCTCACCGTCGCGATGGTCACCTGGATGATCTTCTGGATGCAGCGCACCGCGCGCACCCTCAAGCGCGCGCTCGAGGGCGACATCGACCGCGCCCTCGCGACGGGCGGGCTCTGGGGGATCGTCGTCATCGGCTTCGTCTCCGTCGCGCGCGAGGGCGTCGAGACCACGCTCCTGCTGTGGTCGATGGTGCAGTCGTTCGGCGATGCCCCGAGTGCGCTCCTCGGCGCCCTGCTCGGTCTCGCCGCCGCCGTCCTGCTCGGCTGGCTGCTGGCGCGAGGGATGCTGCGCCTCGACCTGCGCCGGTTCTTCACCTGGACGGGCGCGTTCCTCATCATCGTCGCCGCCGGCGTGCTCGCGTACGGCATCCACGACCTGCAGGAGGCCGGCGCGCTCCCGGGCCCCTTCACCGACGCCGCTCCGATCGACGCCGCAACCGGACTCGTCGCGATCGGCTGGGCGGCCTTCCCGTTCGGCTGGGCCTTCGACCTCAGCGCGGCGATCCCGCCCGGCGGCCCCCTCGCCGCGATCCTGCAGGCGACCGTCGGCTTCATGCCGCGCATGTCGTGGCTGCAGGTCGTCGCCTGGGTGCTCTACGTCGCGATCGTCGGCGGGCTGTGGGCGCGCCGGCAATTCCGTCCGGCGCCGTCTCGGGTCCTCGCCCGACCCGCGCCCACCGCCGATCGCGAGGCCGCGTTCGTTCCCGAGGCCCTCGTTTCCGAGGCGCTCGTCCCCGAGACCACCGTCGTCCCCACGACTCCACGGCAAGGAGCCACATGACCACGCTTCGACTCCCCGCGGCGATCGCCGCCCTGACCGTCGGCACGCTCGCGCTCGCCGGCTGTGTAGCCAAGGCCGACGCCGCGGCATCCGACGCCCTCGCCGTCACCTCCACCGCCGACGGCTGCGAGGTCTCCGCAGGCGCCGCGAAGAGCGGCACGCTGGCCTTCGACGTCGAGAACACCGGGGACGAGGTCACGGAGTTCTACCTGCTCGCCGACGACGGGCTCCGCATCGTCGGTGAAGTCGAGAACATCGCGCCCGGGGCATCCCGCACGCTCACCGTCGTGGCGCAGCCCGGCGAGTACTTCACGCTGTGCAAGCCGGGCATGGTCGGCGACGGCGTCGGCAAGACCGCGTTCTCGGTCACGGGCGAGGCCGTCGCGATCGACGGGCCCGACGCCGAGCAGAAGCAGCAGGCCGTCGACCTGTACGCGGCGTTCGTGAAGGATCAGGTCGGCCAGCTGCTCCCCGCCGTCGAGACGTTCGCCGCGGCGTACGAGTCCGGCGACGACGCGGCCGCGCGGGAGCAGTTCCCGCAGGTGCGCGCGTACTACGAGCGCATCGAGCCGGTCGCCGAGGCGCTGGGCGACCTCGATCCGCGCATCGACTACCGCGAGGTCGACGCCGTCGCGGAGGGCCTCGACTGGACCGGGTTCCACCGCATCGAGAAGGACCTGTGGGTTCCCGCCGAGGACGCGCTCAACGCCGACGGCGAGACCCCGGCCTGGCAGGACTGGGCGCCGTCCGCCGAGGACGAGCGCGCCGCGTTCGGAGACCAGCTGATCGCCGACGTGCAGGAGCTGTACGACTACGTCCACTCCGCCGACTTCCAGACCGCGCTCGACGAGCAGGGCGTCGCCGGCATCTCGAACGGCGCCATCGCGCTGCTCGACGAGGTCGCCACCGGCAAGATCACCGGTGAGGAGGACTGGTGGTCGGGCACCGACCTGTGGGACTTCGCGGCCAACGTGGAGGGCTCGAAGATGGCCTTCTCGCTCGCTCGCGACTTCGCCGCGTCGAAGGGCGACGCGGGCGAGGCGCTCGTCGCCGACATCGACGCCGGCTACACCGAGCTCGAGACCGCGCTCGCGGCGCACGGCTCGCTGGCCGATGGCTTCGTCGCCTATACGGCGCTGACCCCCGACGACAAGCGCGAGCTGACAGACCTCATCAACGCCCTCGCCGAGCCGCTGTCGCAGCTCACCGTGACCGTCCTGGAGTGACATGATCCGTCCTGACGACACCTCATCGACGAGCCTGGCGCACGACGCCGGGCCGGTCGAGGCGTCCGCCGGCGTCTCGCGGCGCGGGCTCCTCGGCCTCGCCCTGGGGGCCGGCGCGGCCGGTCTCGCCGTCGGCGCCGCCGCGGGAGCGACCGCGGGCGTCGCCGTGGGGCGGGCGAAGGAACGGGATGCCGCGGCATCCGTCTACGACTTCTACGGGGCGCACCAGGCAGGGATCACGACCCCGGTGCAGGACCACCTGCACTTCGCATCGTTCGACATGATGGCACGCACCGACCGCGATGACCTCGTCACGCTGCTGCAGGACTGGTCGTATGCCGCCGCGCGCATGACCCAGGGGCTCGACGTGAGCGCGTCCGGCGCCGTCGGCGGATCGCTCGAAGCACCGCCCGACGACACCGGCGAGGCGCTCGGGCTCCCGGCGAGCGGCCTGACCATCACGTTCGGGTTCGGTCCCACCCTGTTCGAGCTCGACGGCGCGGACCGCTACGGCATCGCGGGGCAGCGCCCGGCCTCGCTCGAGCGGCTCCCGGCGTTCCTCGGCGACGATCTGAACCCCGACGCCTCGGGGGGCGACCTGTGCATCCAGGCGTGCGCCGACGACCCGCAGGTCGCCGTCCACGCCATCCGCAACCTGAGTCGCATCGCGTTCGGCCGGGCACGGCTGCGCTGGTCGCAGCTCGGCTTCGGCCGCACCTCGCGGACGACGGTCGGGCAGTCCACGCCGCGCAACCTGTTCGGGTTCAAGGACGGCACCGCCAACATCCTCGCCGACGACCGGGCGGCGCTCGACGACCACGTGTGGGTCGCGGCATCCGACGAGCCGGTCTGGATGGCCGGCGGCTCATACCTCGTCGCGCGCAAGATCGCCATGCTCGTGGAGACGTGGGACCGTGTGCGCCTGTCGGAGCAGCAGTCGATCATCGGACGCGACAAGGGGCAGGGTGCGCCGCTCTCGGGCGGCAGCGAGTTCACCGAGCCCGACTTCACGGCGACGGATGCCTCGGGCGCGGCCGTCATCCCCGCGGCGAGCCACGTGCGGCTCGCCCATCCCGACACGAACGGCGGCGTCCGGATGCTGCGGCGGGGCTACAACTTCGTCGACGGCAACAACGATCTCGGCAGGCTCGACGCGGGGCTGTTCTTCCTGTCGTTCCAGCGCGACCCCGAGCAGTTCGTGCGGGTGCAGCGGTCTCTGTCGAGCGATGTGATGAACGAGTATCTCCGTCACGTCGGATCGGGGATCTGGGCGGTTCCTCCGGGCGTCGCGCCGGGGTCGTTCGTCGGCGCGGGGCTGTTCGCCTGACGCGCCTCCACCGAGGTGCTCGCGGCGGCTAGGCCCGTGCCGCCAGCGCGAAGGGCAGCACCGGGCCGGCGCCTGCCTGGCGCAGCCGGCGCCCGGCGACAGTCATCGACCAGCGGCTGTCGACGAGGTCGTCGACGAGCAGCACCGGAGCGCCCTCGAGCCCTGCGAGCGCACCCGCGAGCGCCGGACCCACGGCGAAGCTGTCGGCCACACCCGCCAGCCGATACGCGCTGTTGCCGCCGGCGCCGCCGGGACCGGTGCCGGTGAGCTCGAGCGCTCCGAGGAGGGGAAGACGGCCGACCTCCGCGATCGTGCGGGCCAGCGAGGCCACCAGCGTCGGGTGCGCGCGGGACGGCATCGCGATCACCGCCGCCGGCCGGGTCTCCCAGCCCCAGTCCGCGAGCACGCGGACGCACGCTGCCGCCATCGCGGGCGATACCGTCGCGTCGGGCGCCCCGGGCGCGAACAGAGCGCGCAACGGCCCGCCCCACCCGAGGTCGGTGAGCCGTGCGAGGGCCCTGCCCGGCTCGAGTCGCTCGCCCGGGGCGATGTTGCCGCGCAGGTCGATCCCGAGGCGGATCATGCCGCTGGGCCACTGGGCGCGCGGCTCGACCAGCACGCCCACGCGGTTCATCGCGGCGTCGGCGGCCGCGGTCGTCTCGGGGGAGAGATCGGTCGGATACCAGGCCTGCGTGCAGTTGTCGCAGCGACCGCACGGTGCGGCGGCCGGATCGTCGAGCGCCCGCTGCAGGAACTCCATGCGGCATCCCGACGTCGTCTCGTACTCGATCATGGACTGCTGCTCGCGCGTCCGCGCCTCCGCGATGCGCCCGTACCGTTCCGCGTCGTAGGTCCACGGCGCCCCCGTCGAGAGCCAGCCGCCCTGCACGCGGTCGACCGCGCCGTCGACGTCGAGCACCTTGAGGAGCAGCTCCAGCCGGCTGCGACGGATGTCGACCCGGGCCTCGAGCGCGACGGTCGAGAGGGGACCTCCCTCGTGGGCGAGCTCGTCGAGCACCGCCTTCGCCTTCCCCTCGTCGGGCATCGACGATGTGGCGAAGTACTGCCAGATCGCCTGGTCCTCCGGTCCGGGGAGGAGCAGGACGTCGGCCCGCGCGGTCGCGCGCCCCGCGCGGCCGACCTGCTGGTAGTACGCGACGGGCGTCGACGGCGCCCCGAGGTGGATGACGAACGAGAGGTCGGGCTTGTCGAAGCCCATGCCGAGCGCGCTCGTGGCGACCAGGGCCTTCACCCGGTTCTCCTTCAGCAGCCGCTCGGACTCCTCCCGCTCGGCGGTGTCGGTCTGCCCGGTGTACGCCCTCACCTCGTGGCCGGCTTCGCGCAGCAGGCGCGCGGTGTCTTCGGCCGCCGAAACGGTGAGCGCATAGATGATGCCGCTGCCCGGAAGGTCGCCGAGGTGGCTGAGCAGCCACGCCAGGCGGGTCGCGGCATCCGGCAGCCGGAGCACGCCGAGGCGCAGCGACTCGCGTGCGAGGGGCCCGCGGATCGTCAGCACCCCCACCCCGCCGGCGCCGAGCTGCTCTTCGACGTCGTGCACGACACGTTCGTTCGCGGTGGCCGTCGTGGCCAGCACCGGGACGCCCACGGGCATGCCGGCGATGAGGTCGCGCAGGCGCCGGTAGTCGGGCCGGAAGTCGTGGCCCCAGTCGGAGATGCAGTGCGCCTCGTCGACGACGAGCAGGCCGACGCGCGCCATCAGAGCAGGCAGCTGCTCATCGCGGAAGCGCGGATTGTTCAGACGCTCGGGGCTGACCAGGAGCACGTCGATCTCGTCGTCGCCCAGGCGGGTGAGGATGCCGGCCCACTCGAGGGGATTGGCCGAGTTGATGCTGGCCGCGCGCACGCCCGCCCGCTCGGCCGCCGCCACCTGGTCGCGCATGAGGGCGAGCAGCGGCGAGACGAGGATGGTGGGCCCGGTGCCGCGGCGACGCAGCAGCAGCGTCGCGACGAAGTAGACCGCCGACTTGCCCCATCCCGTGCGCTGCACGACGAGCGCTCGGGCGCGCTGCTGCACGAGCGTCTCGATCGCCTCGAACTGGCCGTCGTGGAACGAGGCGTCGTCTCGGTCGACCAGTCGGCGCAGCGCTGCAAGGGCCTCGTCGCGCAGGTCGGTGGTGTCGTCGCTCACCCCGTGACCGTACAGGGCGTCGCCGACGTTCGGAGACGCGCCGACGTCGCTGTGGTCGCTCACCCGTTCTGGCGCGGATCGGCGTGCGTCCGCGGCGGCTTCGGCTGCTCACGCGGGCGGCGGGAGCCCGTCGGGTCGCTGCGACGGCCCTCGCGACCGGCCAGCGTACGGTCGGCGAACAGCCAGCCGGGCCGAGGTTCGACGAGGGGGCGGAACACCGTGCGCACCGGCCGGGTCGCGAGGCCCAGGGCGATGAGCACAGATGCGACGATCACGATGGGCAGCCACAGCCAGGTGGGCTCGAGGTCGCGCAGGATCCCGGACTCGCGGAACGGATACAGCACGAAGGAGTGCAGCAGGTAGACGTACATCGTGTACTGGCCGAAGTGCGTCCACCAGTGCGTCCCGAGGGGGAGAAGCGCGAAGAAGGCGGCGCTGAGCACGATCGCGACGACCATGAGCGCGAGCCGCACACCGCCGGCCCACCACTGCGTGCCGCCGAGCGCGGCGTAGTTGTCGTCGTAGAAGAGCCACTCGCGCAGGTTCATCGCGCGCCAGTCGTCGACGAAGAACCAGGCCGCCCAGCCGGCGAGCGCGAAGAGGCCGATCGCGGCCAGCGTCGCCCCCCAGCGGCGCCGCGCGAGGAGCCCGAGCCGCTCCACGACGTCGTGCTCGCGCAGCCACCAGCCGAGGGTGAAGAACGGGAGGAGCCCGAGCGTCCGCGAGAGCGAGAAGGTCGAATCGATGTTGGGCAGGTAGCCGGCGCCGACCGAGATCAGCACCGTCCACAGCAGCGGCCAGCGCAGGAGCGCCAGGTAGGGCAGCACCAGCCGGAAGATGCCGAGCGCGAGGAGGAACCACAGCGTCCAGGACGGCTCGGTGATGTTCGGGTTGGCGCGGCCCTCGACGAGCCATTTCGTCAGCGTCCAGAGGCCCTCGAAGATGACATACGGCAGGAGGATGTCGGTGACGACGCGTGCCATCTGCCGGCGGCTCGGCGGATCCGACTTGGAGAAGTAGCCCGAGATGATCGCGAACGCCGGCATGTGGAACGCGTACACGAGCAGGTAGAGCCCGAGCGCGATGTCGGAGTCGTAGGTGAGCCGCTGCACCGAGTGCCCGAGCACCACGAGCACGATGCAGGCGAAGCGGGCGTTGTCCCAGAACGGAACCCGTCGCTTGACGCGCACGGCGCCCGTGCTCCCGGTGGGCGGGGAAGCGGGGGATGCCGCGCTCGCGGCGTTCGCTGGATCGGTCATGGCGCGAAGCCACCCTATCCTGGGGGTCTCGGCCGTCGTCAGCGCGGCGCCGAGAACCCGCGACGTCGCCGAGGAGCACCGAATGCCCGATTCCCCCGTCCTGTCGGTCTCGAGCGGGCTCGTGCGGGGGGTGAGAGAGGACGGGATCGACCGGTTCCTCGGCATCCCGTACGCGGAGCCGCCGGTCGGCGAGCAGCGCTTCTGCGCTCCGGCCCCTCGGCAGCCGTGGGAGGGGGAGCGGGATGCCTCGGCCTTCGGCCCGACCGCGCCCCAGGCCGTCTATCCGCCGACGCTCGCCCCGTACCTGCCGACGGTCGAGGTCGCGGGCGACGACGTCCTCACGGTGAACGTCTGGACGCCGTCGGATCGCGCCGAGCGCGGGCCCCTGCCCGTCCTCGTGTACGTGCACGGCGGCGCGCTCAGCCGCGGCTCGGCTGCGCTCCCGGGCTACGACGGCACGACGTTCGCGCGTCACGGCATCGTCTTCGTGTCGGTCCAGTACCGGCTCGGCCAGGAGGGCTTCGGGGTGCTCGACGGCGTGCCGCAGAACCTCGGCGTGCTCGACCAGCAGGCGGCGCTGCGCTGGGTGCGCCGCGAGATCGCCGCATTCGGGGGCGATCCGGGCCGCGTGACGGCGATGGGGCAGTCGGCCGGCGCGAACACGCTCACCGCGCTGCTCGCGCTTCCCCACGCCGCGGAGCTGTTCGACCGCGCGATCCTTCAGAGCGGTCCGCTGGTCGCCCAGCCGCCGAAGAAGGCGAGCCGGATGACACGTGCGATCGCGAAGCGTCTCGGCGTCGCGCCCACGCGGGCGGGGTTCGCCGCCGTCGCACCGGCGGACCTCGTCGCGGCACAGACGGAGGTGGCGGCCGGCGGGTCTCCGCTCGGACGCGGGCCGACCGTCGCGCTCGCGATCGGCGGCGCGGCCGTGCCGGTGAACCCGCTCGATTCGCTGCTCGCCGGCGCGGGACGCGGCATCCCGGTGCTGATCGGCTCCACCAGCGAGGAGTACCGTCTCTGGTTCGTCCCCGGCGGCGCGATCGATCGCATCACCGCCGCCACGCTCGCCCTGGCGCGCATGGCGGCGCGCGTGCCCAAGCGGGTGCTCGAGGCACATCGCCGAAGAAGCCCCGACGCGTCGCCCGGTCAGCTGCTCGGCGAGGTGATGACCGACGTGCTGCTGCGCGGCCCGATCACGCGGTTCGCCGACAGCCGAACGGACCGCGGCGCGCCGACGTGGGTGTACGAGTTCCGGTGGCGAAGTCCCGTCGACGGCCTCGGCGCCGCGCACGCCATGGAACTCGGGTTCGTGTTCGATCTCCTCGACACGCCGGACGCGATCGCGCTCGGCGGACCGGACGGTCCGCGTGCGCTCGCCGACGCGATGCACGGCGCGTGGGTGTCGTTCGTGATCGAGGGCGACCCCGGGTGGGAGCGCTGGTCGTCCCGGCGCCCGGTGCAGGCATTCGACGCCGACGGCGGTCACATCGACTACGCGCCGAGGCAGGATGAGCTCGCAGGGCTCCCGGAGGGGTAGTCTTCCGCGCGATGACAACGATCGACGACGCTCTCGCGAAAGACCGCGCCATTGCCGACATCGACTGGCGCGTGTTCCCCGAGGGGACGGTCCACGACATGTTCGCCGCGCCGAGCGGCGACCTGGCGCGGGTGCGCCTCGGCGACCCCGACGCGCCCCGGGTCCTGCTCGTCTCCGGCGTCGCGGGGTCGAAGGAGGACTTCGTCCTCCTGTTCCCGCTCTTCGCCGCAGCCGGCTACCGGGTGGAGTCGTACGACCTGGCGGGCCACTACGGGTCGGTCGACGCGGGCCCGCAGAACCTCGACCCGCCCCGCGAGCACTACGACTACCGGCTCTTCCTCGACGACTTCATCGCCATCCTCGAGGACGGCGCCGCTCCCGTGCACGTCCTCGGCTACAGCTTCGCCGGCCTCCTCGCCGAGCTCGCCCTCGTCGAGCGCCCCGACCTGTTCGCGAGCATCACGCTGATGGCCGCCCCGCCGGCGACCGGCCAGGTCTTCCGGGGGGTCAAGCACATCGGGCCGATCTCCGACATGCCCCCGCACCGCGCCGCCGGGCTCATCCTGTGGGGGATCCGCTACAACCTCAACCGCACGCCGCCGCTGCGGATCGCGTTCGTGCGGGAGCGGATGGCGGTCACCCAGCGGCCCGTGATCGACGACGTGGTGGGACTCATGATGGCGACTCCCGACTTCGCCGACGAGGTCGCCGCGACCGGCATCCCGAAGCTCATCGCGGTGGGCGAGTCCGACCTGTGGCCCACCGAGCAGCACGCGGAGTACGCCGAGCGGATCGGCGCGCACGTCGCGGTGTACCCCACGGGCCACGCGCCGTGCGAGACCGCGCCGCACCAGCTGGTGCGCGACATGCTCGCGCTGTTCGCCGAGGCCTGATCGAGCGGATGCCGCGGCCCGGCGGCGCCGCGAGGTCCACGGTGTGATCCATGCCGGCGATGCCGGGTGTAGCGTCGGGATCCCGGGGACTCACCTGCCCTCCGCACGGAACGAGGCCACGATGTCCGCTGCTGCTCTGACGCTCGGCGTGATCGGCACGTCTCTCAAACCCGACGAACGGCGGGTGCCCATCCACCCCGCTCATTTCGAGAGACTCCCGGGCGACCTGCGCGAGCGGGTCATCCTCGAAGCGGGATACGGCGAGCGTTTCGGCGTCGCCGACGACGAACTGCGTCCGCTCGTGGGGCGGATCGCCTCGCGCGAGGACGTCATCGCGACCTCGGACGTGGTCCTGCTGCCCAAGCCCCAGCTCGACGACCTCCGCCGTCTCCGCGACGGTCAGGTGCTGTGGGGCTGGCCGCACCTGGTCCAGGACGAGGCGATGACCCAGCTCGCGATCGACAAGCGGCTGACGGTCATCGCCTTCGAGGCGATGAACCATTGGGGGACGGACGGCGCATTCGGGCTGCACGTCTTCCACATCAACAACGAGCTCGCCGGATACTGCTCGGTGCTGCATGCGCTGCAGCTGTGCGGCTCGACCGGCGACTACGGCCGGCGCCTCACGGCCGTGGTGATCGGCTTCGGTGCGACGGCCCGCGGGGCGGTGACCGCGCTGCGCGCGCACGGCGTGCACGAGGTGCGCGTGCTGACCAACCGGCGGACGGCCTCGGTGGCCTCGCCCATCCATGCGGCGCACATCATCCAGTTCGACCACGACGACGAGCCCTACCTCAGTGAGGTGATCACCGACGACGGGCGCGTGCCGCTGGCGCCGTTCCTCGCCGAGAGCGACATCGTGGTGAACTGCACGCTGCAGGATCCCAACCGTCCGCTCCTCTACCTGCGGGAGAGCGACCTCGGCGCGTTCCGTCCGGGGAGCCTCATCGTGGACGTCTCGTGCGACGAGGGGATGGGCTTCGAGTGGGCGCGACCGACCTCCTTCCACGACCCGATGTTCACCGTCGGCGACACGATCAACTACTACGGCGTGGACCACAGTCCGTCGTACCTGTGGAATTCCGCCAGCTGGGAGATCAGCGAGGCGCTTCTCGGGTTCGTGCCCGTCGTGATGGGCGGCCCGGCCGCGTGGTCGGAGAGCGAGACGATCGATCGCGCCACCGAGATCGCCGCCGGCGTCGTCAGGAACCCCGCGATCCTCGAGTTCCAGCGACGGGATTCGGCATTTCCCCATCGGATCGGAATATCCTGACGCAAGCCGCGTTGCATGAGATACATTCACATGCATAGAAAACGCGAGGAGCGACGTGAACGACATCACACCCCAGATGCAGTTCGGCATCTTCACGGTGAGCGACATCACCGAGGACCCGACGAACGGCACCACGCCGAGCGAGGCGGAGAAGATCCGCAACGCCATCACCGTCGCCAAGCACGCCGAAGAGGTCGGGCTCGACGTCTTCGCCCTGGGCGAGCACCACAACCCGCCGTTCTGGTCCTCCTCGCCCACGACCACCCTCGCGTACATCGCCGCGCAGACCGAGCGCCTCATCCTGTCGACCGCCACGACGCTCATCACCACGAACGACCCGGTGAAGATCGCGGAGGACTTCGCGATGCTGCAGCACGTCTCGGGGGGCCGCGTCGACCTGATGATCGGCCGCGGCAACACCGGACCCGTGTACCCGTGGTTCGGCAAGGACATCCGCCAGGGTCTGCCGCTCGCGATCGAGAACTACAACCTGCTGCACCGCCTGTGGCGTGAGGACGTCGTGGACTGGGAGGGCCAGTTCCGCACGCCTCTGCAGGGCTTCACGTCGACTCCGCGGCCGCTCGACGGTGTCGCGCCGTTCGTGTGGCACGGCTCGATCCGCACCCCCGAGATCGCCGAGCAGGCCGCCTACTACGGGGACGGCTTCTTCGCGAACAACATCTTCTGGCCCAAGGAGCACTACCAGCGCCTGATCGCCCTGTACCGGCAGCGGTACGCGCACTACGGCCACGGCACGCCCGAGCAGGCGATCGTCGGCCTCGGCGGCCAGGTCTTCATGGCCGCGAAGTCGCAGGATGCCGTCAGTCAGTTCCGTCCGTACTTCGACAACGCCCCGGTCTACGGCCACGGGCCGTCGCTCGAGGACTTCAGCGAGATGACCCCGCTCACCGTCGGGTCTCCGCAGCAGGTCATCGACCGCTACGCCGCGATGCGCGACTACTACGGCGACTACCAGCGCCAGCTCTTCCTCATCGACCACGCCGGCCTGCCGCTGAAGACCGTGCTCGAGCAGCTCGACATCCTCGGCGGCGAGGTCGTCCCGGTGCTCCGCAAGGAGCTCGCCGAGAACCGCCCGGCCGACATCCCGGACGCCCCGAGTCACGCGAACCTCGTGAAGGCGGCGTATGGGGACGCGGCACCCCGCCAGGCCGTTCCCGGTGCGAACCGCGGCGACAACCTCGTCGGCGACAGCCCCTACCGCGACACGCCCGCTCCCGCGGGCGCTGCATTCGGCCTCGGCCGCAAGGAGGCGTGACATGACCACGGCAGCACGGCGCATCGCCGTCATCTCGGCCGGGCTCTCGAACCCGTCCTCCACCCGTCTCCTCGCCGACCGGCTCGCCGCGGCGACCGCGAAGCAGCTCGCCGAGCGCGACATCGAGGTGAAGGTCGACGTGTTCGAGCTGCGCGACTACGCGCACGACATCACGAACAACCTCCTCACCGGGTTCGCGCCGCCGGCGCTCGAGTCGATGGTCAACGCCGTCGTCTCGGCCGACGCGGTCATCGCCGTGACGCCGATCTTCTCGACGAGCTACTCGGGGCTGTTCAAGTCGTTCATCGACGTGCTCGATCCCGACGCGCTGACCGGCAAGCCGGTGCTCATCGGCGCGAACGCGGGCACGGCCCGCCACTCGCTGGCGATCGACTACGCCATCCGGCCGCTGTTCACGTACCTGCACGCCGAGCCGGTCTCGACGGGGGTGTTCGCGGCATCGAGCGACTGGGGCGCCGCGGGCGACCAGGTCGCGCCGCTCGGCGAACGCGTCGATCGAGGCGCGCGGGAGCTCGCCGAGGCGATCGCCCGGCGCGAACCGGCGAAGAACGACGACCCGTTCGATCCGGCGAACTATCTCGGCGAGGGGCGTTCGTTCGGCCATCTGCTCGGCGGTCTCGCCGGCGAGTAGGCGTCAGCCCAGCACCACATCGTCCGCTGCGCGGAGGGGGAGCCACGCGTCCTCTCCGCGCAGCGTCGTCGGCTGCAGCACGTCGGCATCGACCAGCGGGCCGAGATCCACACCCGTGAGGGCCTCGATGTCGGCGATCGGCACCTGGAACGTGCGGTACGCACCGAGGCGCTGCACGGCGACGACACCCTGCGCGTCATCGATGAGATCGGACTGGTCGAGCACGAACCCGGCGGCCTCGAGCCGCGGCATCCCGTCTTCACCCTCGGACGCCCATGCCGCCACCTTGAAGAAGCGGCGCGGGATGCCGACACCCCGGTAGGGCGGATCGTCGGCGGCGAGCACCGGAGCCGTGAAGACGCTGACGCGCCGATCGGTCGTGTCGGCGTACTCGAGCACGTGGTCCTCGAGTCCGAGCCAGAGCTCTTTCGACTGGTTGAAGGCACCCGCCTGCGGCGCGGCGTTCGCGTACGAGAAGGTCGCCTCGGTCGCGGCGCGGGCCTCGGCGACCGTGCCCCATCCCGGATCGCGGCGTCGCACCAGATGGCCCCTGTCGAGGTCGTTGTCGGCGTAGACCGCCGGCCCGGTCTGGTCGGATGCCGGCACGCGCGGGTCGAGCTCCCATTCGCCGGTGCGGGGGAGGTCGCGCAGCGTCGCGCCGTCGATGTTGACGCCGGTCATGGCCGCGAGGCGGCGCACCGGGTCGAGCAGCACGGTGAACCGGGGGTACGGCAGGTCGTGGAGGCGCGCACCGCCGACCGGCCGGGGAAGGGGGACGGGGATGCCGAGGAAGCCGTCGTCGTATCCGGCCGGGGTCGCGTCTGCCACGCGTCCATCCTGGCGTGCACCGCCGACGCCGAGGGTCATGCCTCGGGCTCCGCCTGCGTGTCTCGGCGGCGCCAGACCCGCGAGAGCACCGCGTCGAGAGCGAGTCCCAGCGCGACTGCGACGACGATCGACGCGATGACGGCCACGGCCGGGCCGCCTGGAAGGATCCGGGCGACGACCGCGCCGATGAGCGCCTGGTAGGCCGCCCACGCGCACGCCGCGACCGCGACGATCGCGGCGTACCGGGGCGCGGGAACGCGGGTCGCACCGGCCACGATGTTGACCGCGAGACGGGCGAACGGGATGAAGCGCGCGGTGAACACGACCGCGCCGGCGCTGCGATCGAGGCGTGCCCGCGCCCATGCGAACGCCGACCGTGCGCGAGCGGTGCGCATCCATCGCCAGCGCTCGAGCCCGACCGTGCGTCCGACGACGAAGCAGCAGACGTCGCCCGCCATCGCAGCGACCGCGGCGACGGCGATCACCGCGGCGAGCGGCGGCGACCCCGTGGTGACCGACAGAGCGCCGAACGCCGTGACGGCGGCCTCGCCCGGCACGACGACGAGGAACGCATCGCCGAGCACCAGGACGAACAGCAGCGGCAGCGCCCACGGCCCCGCGGCGAGCTCGGCCAGCAGCTGCTCGGTCACGCCCCCTGGCTACCAGGTCCCGGTGAACGCCCGGCGAACGCGCGTCGCGAGATCGTCGGGCAGGTGACGCCCCGGCGTGGATCGGGTGAACACTCGTGGCGGAACGCCGGTTCGCGGCATCCGCCGGGCGCTGCCCGGTCACGCTGGAGCCGTGAGAGTCGCGCTGCTCGCCGAATCGTTCCTGCCACACATGAACGGGGTGACGGGTTCCGTGCTCCAGGTGCTGCGCCACCTCGCAGCCGAAGGGCACGAGACCCTCGTCATCGCCCCTCGAGCCGGAGCGGTCGACGGCGACCTCCACGGCGCCCGCACCGAGCTGCTGCGCTCGGTGCCGCTGCCGGGGTATCCCGACGTGCGGGTGGTGTTCGCGCGCGCCGCCCGCCTCACGTCGATCCTCCGCGACTTCCGACCCGACGTGATCCACCTGGCGTCGCCGTTCGTCCTGGGGTGGCAGGGGCTCGCCGCCGCGGACGCGCTCCGCGTGCCCGCCGTGGCCGTCTATCAGACCGACATCGTGGCGTACGCGCGGAAGTACGGGATGCCGCATGCCACCGCACTGGTCGGGCGCCACGTCTCGCGGCTGCACCGCCGCGCCACGATCACGCTCGCGCCGTCGTCCTCGGCGATGCGCCAGCTCGACGAACTCGGGGTGGACCGGCTGCGTCGGTGGGGCCGCGGCGTCGACAGCGTCCGTTTCGCCCCCGACCGCCGCAGCGAGCCCTGGCGAGCGAGGATCGCCCCGGGCGAGACCGTGATCGGCTACGTCGGTCGCCTCGCACCCGAGAAGCAGGTCGAGGACCTCGCGGCGGTCGCCGACCTGCCCGGCACGCGCCTGGTCATCGTCGGCGACGGTCCGTCGCGTACCGCCCTCGAGCGGATGCTTCCCCGCGCCGTCTTCCTCGGCCACCTCGACGGCGGCGCGCTGGCTGAGGCCCTGGCGAGCTTCGACGTCTTCGTGCACACCGGCGAGAGCGAGACCTTCGGGCAGACGATCCAGGAGGCGCTCGCGAGCGGGGTGCCGGTGGTGGCGACCGGCGTGGGCGGTCCGGTCGACCTCGTGCGCTCGAGCATAGACGGCTGGCTCTACCGCCCCGGAGACCTGCGCGACCTGCGCGAGCGCGTCGTCGATCTCGTCGGCGACGAGGGCAAGCGGCGCGCGTTCGCGGCATCCGCGGGTGAGTCCGTGCGCCATCGCACGTGGGAGGCGCTCTGCCGCCAGCTGGTCGGGCACTACGAAGACGCGCGGACGCTGCGGCCCATCGACGACGCGCTGCTCCAGCGGGCCGCCACCCGGCCCGGGGCGCCCCCGACGCCGCCCGCCGTGCGCCCGCGGTGGTCGCGCTACGTCGCCCTCGGAGACTCGCTGACCGAGGGCCTGTGCGACACCTCGCGCATGCCGGAGGGACAGCATCGCGGCTGGGCGGACCGGCTCGCCCAGCTGCTCGCGCACGAGAGCGCCGCGGCGGAGCCTCTGCGCTACGCGAACCTCGCCGTCCGCAGCCGCCGCGTGCGGGACCTCGCCGAAGAGCAGCTTCCGGCCGCCCTCGCGCTGAGACCCGACCTGGTCTCGATCCTGATGGGCGCCAACGACCTCGTCGGGGGCCCGGTCGACATCGCGGCGCTCGCCGCGGAGGTCGAAGCCTCCGTTCGCACCCTGAGGAACGCGGGAATCGACGTGCTGCTCGTCACGCCGTTCCTGCCGCGCCGGAGAGCGGCAGCGCTGCTCGCGCGGCGGTTCGCGGCGTTCGCGTCCGAGCTGCGACGCGTGGCGGCCGACACCGGCGCGATCCTGCTCGACATGGAGTCCCTGCCCGCGATCGGCGACCTCGAGCTGTGGGCATCGGATCGCGTGCACCTGCGCTCCCGCGGACACCGATTCCTCGCCTACCGTGCGGCCGATGTGCTGGGCGTGCCCGATGCCGAGGCCCTCGGCGGGCTCGATGCGGCGCTCCATGTCGACGACGACCCGGTCGCGCAGGGCACGTGGCTGCGACGCGACGTGCTGCCGTGGGTATGGCGCCGCCTCCATGGGCGGAAGGCGGGCGACGGCCTCGCGCCGAAGCACTCCGGGTACGTCGTGATCGGAGGGCGCGGCGACGTCCGGTCCCGCGCGCGCACCTGAGGCTCCGACCCGTTCGGTTCGGCGCCCGGACCCCTCAGACTCCGTCCCGCCAGACGTACTCCGACTCCGGCCGCCCGGGACCGCCGTACCGGGGCGAACGCACGACCCGCCCGGCCTCGACGAGGTGCTCGAGGTAACGCCGGGCGGCGACCCGAGACATCCCGAGCCGCCCGGCGGACTCGACGGCCGACACCGGGCCGTGCGTCCGCACATCGGCCGTCACCTTGGCCAGAGAGTCGGCCGACAGCCCCTTCGGGAGGGCGACGGGGACAGAGGGGCGGAACGCTCCGAGGAGCGCGTCGATCTCGGACTGGGTCGGCGCCCCGGCAGCCTCGGCCGCGCGCCGACGATATTCGCGGTACTGCTCGAGCCGCTCGCGGAAGACGCTGAACGGGAACGGCTTCACGAGGTACTGGGATACGCCGAGGCTGACCATCTGTCGGACCACATCGGCGTCGCGGACGCCGGTGATCGCGATGACGTCGACGTCGGACCCCCGGGAGCGGATGTGCCGGAGGACGTCGAGCCCGGTGCCGTCGGGCATCGTCACGTCGAGCAGCACGAGGTCGATCTCAACGGGTCGATCGAGGATCGCCGCGATCGCCGCCCTCGCCCCGGTGCACTCGGCCGTCACCCGGAATCCCTCGAGCCGCTCCACGTACGTCCGGTGGAGCTCGAGCGTCAGGGCGTCGTCGTCCACGAGGAGCACGCCGGTCACGGCTGCCTCGCCGGGAGTGTCACCGTGAACGTCGTCGGTGCGGGAGTGATCGAGACCTGGCCGCCGGCGTCCTCCACGATGGAGCGCACCAGGGCCAGGCCGATGCCGCGGCCGTCCGCGCCCGCCGGCTTCGTGGAGAACCCGTGTTCGAACACGCTCTCCCGCAGGGCGTCCGGGATGCCGGAGCCGCTGTCGGACACCACGATCCGCAGCGCGTCGTGCGCGGCCGGCTCGAAGGCGATGCGGACCCAGCGCGGGGGCTCGCCCGACGCCGCGGCGTCCAGGGCGTTGTCGATGAGATTGCCGACGACCGATACGGCGTCGACGGGGGAGAGGACGCTGCGCGGCGCGGCGGGATCGATCTCGGCGCTCCAGTCGACGCCGTGCTCGCGGGCCTGCGCGGCCTTGCCGAGCAGCAGCGCGCCCACGGTGGGGTCGCCGTCGCGGCGCGCGGCGACCTGGTCGACCAGCGCCTGGCTCTGCCGGGAGGTCTCGGTGAGGATCTCGATCGCCTCCCGCGTGCGGCCCAGCTCGAGCAGCGACACAGCGGTGTGCATGCGATTGCCGTGCTCGTGGGTCTGCGCTCGGAGCGCCTCGCCGAGGGTGCGCACGGATTCATACGAGGCGACGGCGTCACGGATGCTTCCCGCCGGCAGATCGCCGGCGAGGCGCCGAGTGGTGCGCCGCGCGAGGATGGCGCCCGCGAGTCCGGCGACGAGTACGGCGAGCGCGATGACGATCACGAACGGGAGCCGCGGGAGCAGGTCGGAGGCGATGCTGCCGACGGTGCGGCCCACCGACACCCAGCCGACGACCGTCCCGTCGCGCTCCACCGGGACGATCGTGCGCACGGACGGGCCCAGCGTGCCGGTGAACTCCTCGGTGAGGGACGAGCCGTCGGCCGGGATCGTGCCGAGGTACGGGCGGCCGATCTCGGCGGTGTCGCGGTGGGACACCCGGATGCCGTCCGGCGTCATGATCGTGACGAAGTCGACGCCGGCGGCGGACATGATCGCCTCGGCGAGCGGCTGCAGGCTGGTCGCCGGATCCTCCTCGGACAGCGCCGCGGCCACCGAGGGCGTCACGGCGATCGACGTCGCCACGCCCCGGGTGACCTCCTCGGCCTCCGCCCGGGCGGATCGCTGGGCGTCGAGCACGAGGAGCAGGGCGAGCACCACGACCAGCACGACCACCCCCGCCGCGACGGCGACGAAGACGACCGAGGCGGCGCTGACCCGGCGGGCATCTGCGGGCATGCGACCTCCTCGTGGCTGCGCTGCCTCCATCCTCGCCCGTCGACGACGATCTCGGGCCAGGCGTCCTGCGACCAATACGACCACAACTCGGCGGCGCCGGGGGCAGGCCGCACGCTGGGGGCCATGACCGACCCATTCGGGATCGGCGCGAGGACAGCGACTGTTCACTCAGGAGGCGATGATGGCTCTTTCGACCCGGACGACTTCGTTCACCCTTCCCGGCTTCAACTGGCGCCGTGGCAAGCAGGCATGGGACAAGCACACGTGGCTCTACGTCGCGGTGATCGCGGCGGTGGTGCTGGGTGCGGCGGTGGGCCTCCTGTGGCCCGAGGTCGGGCAGGCGATGAGGCCGTTGGGCGTCGCCTTCGTCAGCCTCATCAAGATGATGATCGCGCCGATCATCTTCTGCACGATCGTCGTGGGCGTCGGCTCGATCGCCAAGGCGGCGACCGTCGGCAAGATCGGCGGGCTCGCGCTGCTGTACTTCATGGTGATGTCCACGTTCGCGCTCGCGATCGGACTCGTCGTCGGCAACATCCTCCACCCGGGCGAGGGCCTCAACATGGCGAGCGCCACCTACGAGGCCACCGCCGAGGCGAAGACCACCGAGGAGTTCATCCTCGGGATCATCCCGACCACGTTCTTCTCGGCGTTCACCGGCGAGAGCGTGCTCCAGGTGCTGTTCATCGCGCTGCTCGTCGGCTTCGCGCTCCAGCAGATGGGTGCCAAGGGGCAGCCCATCATGCGTGCGGTCAAGAACCTGCAGGCGCTGGTGTTCCGCATCCTGGGCATGATCCTGTGGCTGGCCCCGCTCGGCGCGTTCGGGGCCATCGCGGCCGTCGTCGGCGACACCGGGATCGCCGCGATCTGGAGCCTCGGACTGCTCATGGTCGCCTTCTACATCACCTGCATCGTGTTCATCGTCGGCATCCTCGGGACCCTCCTCTACGCCGTCACCCGGGTGAGCATCTTCAGCCTGGTGAAGTACCTCGCCCGCGAGTACCTCCTCATCGTGGGCACGTCGTCCTCGGAGTCGGCGCTGCCCCGTCTGATCGCGAAGATGGAGCACCTCGGGGTCTCCAAGCCCGTCGTCGGCATCACCGTGCCGACCGGCTACTCGTTCAACCTCGACGGCACGGCGATCTACCTGACCATGGCGTCGCTGTTCATCGCGAGCGGGATGGGCGCCCCGATGTCCATCCCCGAGCAGATCGGCCTGCTGGTCTTCATGATCATCGCCTCCAAGGGCGCGGCGGGCGTCACGGGCGCCGGCCTCGCGACACTGGCCGGGGGACTCCAGGCGTACCGTCCTGACCTGGTCAACGGCGTCGGGGTCATCGTCGGCATCGACAGGTTCATGTCGGAGGGCCGGGCCCTGACGAACTTCACCGGCAACGCCGTCGCGACCGTGCTGATCGGATCGTGGACGAAGGAGTTCGACGCGGTGCGCGCCCGGCGTGTGCTCGCCGGTGAGCTGCCCTTCGACGAGAACACGCTCTCGGGAAGCGACCACGACGGGATGTCCGAGTCGCCCGACGCCGTCGGCGTCCAGGGACTCGAGGAGGCCGCCGTCGCGGAGGCCGACGCGAAGGAGCAGCGCGCACGGGACCGCGAGGCCCAGCTCATCCGCTGATGCGGACGGCTGCGTGGATGCCGTCAGTGAGCGGGATGCCGCGCGATCAGGCCGACGGACGGCGCCGCAGTCGCTTCAGGATGTCGCCGTGGTGGATGGTCCGGCGCGAAAGGATGGCAGCGGTGAAGAAGCAGAGGGCGCCGACGGCGGTCCCGATGTTCGTCCACTGTTCGCTGACCATGTCGCCCGTCGCCGGCACGACGAATGCGGCGATCGCCGACACCCCGAAAGCCACCGAGCCGAGCATGTTGAGCCCGGTGCCGTGCCATGTGCGGGCATCCCGATCCCACAGGCGCTCCCGCCCGCGGGTCGCCTCGACGGCGAGGAAGCTCGACACGAGGAACGCGATCGACCCCCAGAAGTCGGGCCGCCAGCCGACACCGACGGCATCGGGGCGTGCGATCGCCGCGATCAGCGCCGCCGCCGTGGAGACGTTGAAGGCCAGGGTGCCCGCGAACTGGATCGCCGCGGACCACCAGTCCGCCCGATCGGGGCGGTTCGTGTGCTCGCGGGGCGGACGGCGGCCGCTCAGGAGCAGCTGGATGAGCGCGGCGGACGTGAAGAAGATCGAGCCGGCGAAGAACGTGAGGTTCGTCCATACCGCGCCCGCCCAGTCGGCGTAGAGCGGAAGCGCGCCCGCGAAGAAGCACAGCGAGCCGATCGCGAATCCGTAGGCCTCGCGGCGCAGTCGTCGCACGCGGTCGGGCACGGCTTCGGACGCGCGCGCCGCAGCGTCGCCCGTCACAGCCCCGGCACCCTCCGGGGGCCGGGATGCGCCATCGCTCACGCTCCGGGGTCGATCTCGCCGGACTCGATCGCCGACTCGCGCTCTTCCAGGTCGAGCTCGTCGACCTGCTCCTCGACGGATTCCATCGGGTCGAGCGTCGCGGGCGGCAGCTCGAACTCGGTGTCGTCGTCGAGCGGCACGTCGCGCTCGTCGTCGGGGATCCGCTCTCGGAAGTCGCTCATGCCGGCCTCGATCGTCAGCCGCTCTTGCGGCGGAACTCGCGCTTGGTCACTGCGCCGTGCGTGCCGTGGATCGAGGAGTCGCCGTCGAGGTGCGATTCGCCTTCCCGGTGCTGCGAGTTCTTCTTGTCCAGTGCTTCCTTGAACTTGCGCTTCATCTCATCGGATGCCGCGCCCGCCGGCTTCTCGTCGGTGCTCATGACTCCCACCCTACGCACGCCCGGCGACGATGTCATCGCCGATCCGCGCAAGCCCTGCCTCGGATAGGGCCGGGACGGGTCGCACTGGTAGGATCGGAAAGGTTGCCCCCGGGCATCCGCTCAATTCAACATGAGCTCACGGAGCAGGCCGGCAGCTAGCTGGTCCCCTGTGGTGGTCTCCTCGTCGCGTCCGCGCCGGGTGGATTTCTACTGGTGGCCAGTGCTGGCGCGATCCGCGGCAATCGCCGCGCGCCGAGATCTGCCTGTTCCTGCTCCTTCGCGAAAGCTCGCGCACCACACGGGTGCGCGAGTGAAAACAAAGAAGGAGAGACCTCTTGGAAGGTCCAGAAATCACCGCCGCAGAAGCCGTCCTCGACAACGGACGCTTCGGCACCCGCACCGTCCGGTTCGAGACCGGGCGACTCGCGCAGCAGGCACAGGGTGCCGTCGCCGCGTACCTCGACGAGGAGACGATGCTCCTCTCGGCCACCAGCGCCGGAAAGCACCCGCGCGAAGGCTTCGACTTCTTCCCGCTCACCGTCGACGTCGAAGAGCGCTCGTACGCCGCGGGCAAGATCCCCGGCTCGTTCTTCCGCCGTGAGGGACGCCCCTCCACCGAGGCGATCCTCGTCTGCCGTCTCATCGACCGCCCGCTGCGCCCGTCGTTCGTCGACGGTCTCCGCAACGAGGTCCAGATCGTGGTGACGGTCCTCTCGATCGCGCCCGGCGAGTTCTACGACGCGCTCGCGATCAACGCGGCGTCGCTGTCGACCCAGATCTCCGGTCTGCCGTTCTCCGGCCCGATCGCCGGTGTGCGCCTCGCGCTCATCCCGGGCCACGGCGAGAACGCCGACCAGTGGATCGCGTTCCCGACGGTCACCCAGCTCGAGGAGGCCGTGTTCGACCTCATCGTCGCCGGCCGCGTCATCACCGACGCCGACGGCAACGAGGATGTCGCGATCATGATGGTCGAGGCCGAGGCCACCGAGGGTTCGTGGAACCTGATCAAGGGCGGCGCCACCAAGCCGAACGAGCAGGTCGTGGCCGAGGGCCTCGAGGCCTCGAAGCCCTTCATCAAGCAGCTCGTCGCCGCGCAGAACGTCGTCGCGAACACCGCGGCGAAGGAGATCAAGGAGTTCCCGGTCTTCCTGCCGTACAGCCAGGAGACCTACGACTTCGTCGCGCACCGTGCGTACGACAAGCTCGTCCCGATCTACCAGATCGCCGACAAGATCGAGCGCCAGAACGCCGATGACGAGCTGAAGGACGCCGTCAAGGCGGAGCTGCTCGCCGCCGTCGAGTCCGGCGAGCTGCAGGCCGTCGCGACGCTCGAGTTCTCGGCCGCCTACAAGTCCGTCACGAAGAAGATCGTCCGCGGCCGCATCCTCGCCGAGGGCGTCCGCATGGACGGTCGCGGCCTGGCCGACATCCGTCCGCTCGACGCCGAGGTGCAGGTCATCCCACGCGTCCACGGCTCGGCCATCTTCCAGCGCGGCGAGACCCAGATCCTGGGCGTCACCACGCTGAACATGCTCAAGATGGAGCAGCAGATCGACTCGCTGTCGCCCGTCACGCACAAGCGGTACATGCACCACTACAACTTCCCGCCCTACTCGACCGGTGAGACCGGCCGCGTCGGAAGCCCGAAGCGTCGCGAGATCGGGCACGGCTTCCTGGCCGAGCGCGCCCTCGTGCCGGTGCTGCCCAGCCGCGAGGAGTTCCCCTACGCGATCCGTCAGGTGTCCGAGGCTCTCGGCTCCAACGGATCGACGTCGATGGGCTCCGTGTGCGCCTCGACCCTGTCGCTGCTCAACGCCGGTGTGCCGCTGCGCGCCCCGGTCGCGGGCATCGCGATGGGCCTCGTTTCCGACGAGGTCGACGGCCAGACGCGCTACGCCGCGCTGACCGACATCCTCGGCGCCGAGGACGCCCTGGGCGACATGGACTTCAAGGTGGCCGGCACGAGCGAGTTCGTGACCGCGATCCAGCTCGACACGAAGCTCGACGGCATCCCGTCGTCGGTGCTGACTGCCGCGCTGCAGCAGGCCCACGAAGCGCGCCTCACGATCCTCGGTGTGCTCAACGCCGCGATCGACGGCCCCGACGAGATGGCTCCGACGGCTCCGCGCGTGATCAGCGTGCAGATCCCGGTCGACAAGATCGGCGAGCTCATCGGCCCCAAGGGCAAGACGATCAACGCCATCCAGGACGAGACCGGCGCGCAGATCTCCATCGAGGAGGACGGCACCGTCTACATCGGCGCGACCGACGGCCCCTCGGCCGAGGCCGCCCGCGCCCAGGTCAACGCGATCGCCAATCCCACCAACCCGGAGGTCGGCGAGCAGTTCCTCGGAACCGTCGTGAAGATCGCGACGTTCGGCGCGTTCATCTCGCTCCTTCCCGGCAAGGACGGCCTGCTGCACGTCAGCGAGGTCCGCAAGCTCGCCGGCGGCAAGCGTGTGGAGAACGTCGAGGACGTCCTCGGCGTCGGCCAGAAGCTGCTCGTCAAGATCACCAAGATCGACGACCGCGGCAAGCTCTCGCTGGAGCCCGTGCTCGAGGAGTCGGCCGACCAGGAAGGCCGCGCCGCGGCCAGCGAGGGCCCGGGCGACGCCCCGGCCGAAGGCTGATAGCCGCTGACAGCACTGTCCGGATGCCCGTCCCCACCTTGTCGGAGGGGGCGGGCATCCGTCATTGTGACCCGGATCGCCACGGAAAGTCCCCCGAATGGGGGACAAGCGGATGCTCCTCGCCGCGCCGTGATGAAAGCGTTATGTAATATTTACCGACAGTACGCGTCAGCGGGCAGGGGATTGTCCGGACTGTCCTACCCTCATAGATACGCGCCGGGGGGTGCGGAACAGGCGATCACGAAGCCTCCATCGGGAGGCGGCGTGAGGGGGTGACACATGGGTTTCTTCGGCGTTGACTCGACGCTCTCCTCACCGAGCCCGGATGCCGCCCCCGCCGTGGCACCCGGTGTCCACCCGTCGGCCCCCATTCCGGTCCAGGGCCCGCCCGTCGGGCAGAACGTGCGCGTCGCGCTCGGCGACAGCGGGATCGACGTGTTCCCGCTCATCCTCGGCGGCGCCGAGTTCGGCTGGAACGTCGATCTCGAGTCCAGCCACGACATCCTCGACAGCTACGTCGAGCTCGGCGGCAACGCGGTGCACACCTCCGACAGCTTCGCCGCAGGGCGCAGCGAGCACATCATCGGCCAGTGGCTGCACTCCCGCGGCCTTCGAGAGGACGTGGTGCTCGCGGTGCGCATCGGCGGGCACGCCGACAACCCCGGGCTCGGACCGGTGAATCTGATCCGCGCGGTCGAGGCATCCCTCACCCGGCTCCGTACCGACCGCATCGACGTGCTCTATCTCGATGCGACCACCGACTCGACGTCGGCTCTCGAAGACACCCTCGCCACCGCCGAATGGCTCGTCGAGGCGGGCAAGGTGCGGGCCCTCGGTGCGATCGGCTACACGGCCGCGCAGCTCGTCGAGGCGCGGATCTTCTCGTCGGCCGGCTTCCCTCGGATCAGCGTGCTCGACGTGCCCTTCAACGTCCTGCGCCGCCATGAGTTCGACTCCGATCTGCGTCTGGTCGCCGGCGCGCAGGGCATGGCGGTCACCCCGTCGCACGCGCTCGAGCACGGGTTCCTCGCCGGGCGCCAGCGCACCCGCCTGCGCGGCGCGCTGTCGGTTCGCGGCGCCCAGCTCGCCGCGAACCTCAACCGACGCGGCAGTCGCACGCTGCGCGCGCTCGATGCCGTCGGCACCGAGCTGGGCGTGCCGGACGCCGCCGTGGCGGTCGCCTGGCTCCTGGCGCAGAAGCTCGTCACCGCCCCCATCGTCAACGCCTATGCGCCTCAGCACGTCGAGGAGCTCGTGCAGGGCGTCGGGGTGCGCCTCAGCCGCGCGCAGCTGTCCGACATCGCCCGCGCGTCCGAATAGGTCAACCGGCCGCCGAGGCCCGGCCGTGATCATTCCGTGACGTAGGCTGGGTGAGTGTCCCGTCGGGGCACGCGACCCCCGACGGAGTGAGCTGCGTGACGCACTACATCTACCTCGTGCGACATGGCGAGCACCAGGATGCCGAGCACGGACTGGTCGACGGCCGCCTGTCTCCGCGCGGGCGGCGTCAGGCCGCGCTCCTCGCCGATCGGCTGTCGGGGGTGCCGTTCGACGCCGTCTGGCACTCGCCGCTCGAGCGCGCGAGCCAGACCGCGCAGGCCGTCAGAGAGCGGATGCCCTCCCTCGCGCCGGAGCCCTCCGCGCTGCTGTTCGACTGCGTGCCGACGGGCATGACCGAGGACACGCCCTCCGCGTACGAGCCGTTCTTCGGCTCCGTCACCGAGGCCGAGATCGAGGCCGGCGGCGCGCAGATGGCCGACGCCACGAGCGAGTTCCTGGTGCGCAAGCGCGGCGAGGTCCACGAGCTGATCATCACGCACAACGTCGTCATCGCCTGGTTCGTGCGCGAGGTCCTCCAGGCGCCCGAATGGCGTTGGATGACGCTCAACCAGGCCCACTGCGGTCTGACCGTGATCGCCCAGAAGCAGGGGCGTCCGTGGACGCTGCTCTCGCACAATGACATGGCGCACCTGCCGTTCGAGCTGCGCACCGGTCTCCCCGAGGTCTACCCGGTCTGACGCACCGACTCAGTCGAGCGTCTTGCCGTACCAGCGGCTCGCGTTCGGGTTGTCGTTGTAGGGCTCGATCGACTCGAACCCGGATCGGGCGTAGAGAGCGCCGGCCGCCTCGAGCGAGTGGTGGGTGTCGAGCACGAGCTCGCGAGCGCCGAGCTGACGAGCGCGCGCCTCGAGACCGTCGAGGAGCACCCGACCCCAGCCGCGACCGCGTGTCTCGGGGCGGAGGTAGAGGTGCTTGACCTCGTAGCGCGTGCCGTGCGGGCCGTCGGGGATCAGACGGATGCCGCCGCAGCCGACCGGCCGGCCGTCCTCGTCCTCCACGACGAGGAACACCCCGGCCGGGGGCACGAACGCCGCGGGCTGCGGGAAGGTCGTGGTGTAGACGGCGTCCTGCGCGGCGAAGCCGACCGCGCGAGAGCGGAAGTACTCGGCCAGCAGCTCGTGGGCGTCCGGGGCGTCGACGGGGGATTCGCGAAGGCTGGCCACCCCTCCAGCGTAGGACGCGCGCTCGCCCGCCCGCGCCGGGGCGCGGCATCCCTCCCGCCTAGGATGGAGCGCATGACGACGCGCGTGGCCATCGTGGGCGGCACCGGCAAGCTCGGTGGGATCATCCGCGAGGTGGTCGAGCACGAAGACGGCTTCACCGTTCACGCGACGCTGTCGTCACGGTCCGAGCTCGACGAGCTCGACGGCGCCGACCTGGTCGTCGACGCCTCGACCCCCGCCGTGTCGATCGACGTCGTGCGCGCGGCCGTCGAACGGGGCATCAATGTGCTCGTCGGCACCTCGGGCTGGTCCGCCGAGCGGATCGCCCTCGTGCGCCCTCTGGTCGATGCTGCCGGCACGGGCGCCGTGTTCATCCCGAACTTCTCGCTCGGCTCGGTGATCGGCTCGGCTCTCGCAGCCGCCGCCGCGCCGTTCTTCCCGTCGATCGAGATCGTCGAGGCTCACCGCGAGACGAAGATCGACTCGCCGAGCGGCACCGCCGTGCGGACGGCCGAGCTCATCGCGGCCGCACGCGCCGCGGTCGGTCCGGTCGAGTCGCCGCACGTCGATCAGCGGGCGCGCGGCCAGCAGGTCGCCAGCGTGCCGGTGCACTCCCTGCGCCGACCCGGGGTCATGGCCCGGCAGGAGACGATCCTCGCCGGCGCGGGGGAGTCGCTCACGATCACGCACGACACGATCGAGCCCGCCCAGGCGTACGGTCCCGGCATCCGCCTCGCCCTCGCCGCCGCGCGCGAGGCCCGAGGCGTCGTCGTCGGCCTCGACAGCTTCCTCGACATCGGCATCCGGCCGCCCGGCGCCGTGCCCGGCGAGACCCGCCCGATCGACGAGGGCGGCGTCCCGGGGCAGGTCGCGCGGGCCACCGGCGCATGAGCGCGCGCATCGGCGTCGCCGTGATGGCGGCGCTCCTCGCCCTGTACATCGTGCTGGTCGGCCAGCGCGCCTGGCTGCTGCTGACCAGCGGTGACCCGGTCGGCGTGCTCATGGGCGTCGGACTCGTCGCGCTGCCTCTCATCGCGGGCTGGGCGCTCGGGCGCGAGCTCTGGTTCGGGGTGAGGGCCGAGCAGGTCGGCCGACGCCTCGCGGCCGAAGGGGCCCTGCCCGACGAAGAGGTGGGAGTGCGCCCGAGCGGCCGTGTGGTGCGCGCCGACGCCGACGCGGTCTTCCCGGCGTTTCGCGACGACGTCGAGTCCCATCCCGATGACTGGCGCGCCTGGTACCGACTCGGGCTGGCCTACGACGCGGCCGGCGACCGCCGCCGCGCGCGCGATGCCGTCCGCCGGGCGATCCGCCTCGAGGGCGCCGAACGCCGCGGCCGCGCCTAGCCGGCGGCGGGCACCGCCGCGGCGACGGCGTCTTCGACGCCGGTGTGACGGAAGGCGAAGCCGGACGCCTCGAGTGCGACCGGCCGGACGTCGGCGTCCGTCGTCAGGAGCGCTTCGGTGGCGTCCGGTCCGAGGACGAGTCGCATGCCCCATACCGGCGCGCGCAGCAGGAACGGGCGATTCATCCGCACCGCGAGGGCGAATCCGAGGTCGTTCGCGGTGGCGCGCGTCGGGCCGGTCAGATTGACGGGCCCGGCGATCTCCGAATCGATGACGTGGCGGATGGCTCGCACCTCGTCGTCGAGCGAGATCCACGGCCACACCTGCGTGCCGCGGCCGATCGGTCCGCTGACTCCGAGCTTCGTCAGCAGCAGAAGGGGCTTGAGGACCCCGTCCTCGTGGACGATGGGCGCCGTCCGCGCAAGTGCGACGCGCGCATGGTCGCCGGCCGCGAGAGCCGCTGCCTCCCATTCGCCGCACAGGTCGGCCAGGAAGTTCTCGCCGCGGGGGGAGCGCTCGTCGAGCGTGCGCCCGGGTGCGGAGCCGTAGTAGCCGACCGCCGACGCAGAGACGAAGGCCGGGGCATCCGTCCCCAGCGAGCGCACCGCTCGCGCGATCGCCTGCGTCGGCGTGATGCGCGACCACAGCAGGGTGTTCTTGTAGTGGGCCGTCCAGGGGAACCGGCCGATGCTCGCGCCGTTGAGCCCCACGACCGCGTCGGCGCCGTCCAGGACGCCGGGGTCGAGCGGGGTCGTGTCGGTGAGCCACTCGACCTCGTCCGGCGCCTCGGGGGGTCGTCGCACCAGCGTCGTGACCGCCACGCCGTCGGCGCGCAGGCTGTCGACCAGGGCCGAGCCGATCAGACCCGATGCCCCTGCGACCACGACCCGGCGGGCGCCGGGTCGCCGTGTCGCGGGTTCAGGCAAGCGTCGCCTCGATGGTGATCTCGACGCCCGCGAGGGCCTGCGAGACGGGGCATCCGGCCTTGGCGGACTGGGCGAGGCGTTCGAACTCCTCGGGGTCGAGCCCCGGCACGACCGCGTTGACGTTCAGGTGGCTGCCGGTGATGCCCGTGCCGGGCTTGAAGGTGACCGAGGCCGTCGTGTCGATCGACTCGGGCGGGGTGCCGTTCTCGGCGAGGGCGAGGGAGAACGCCATGCTGAAGCACGACGAGTGGGCGGCGGCGATGAGCTCCTCCGGCGTCGTCACCGATGTGGACCCCTCGCTGCGCGCCTTCCAGTTCACGTCGAACGTGCCGAGACCGGACGAGACGAATGTCACCTCGCCGGACCCGTCGAAGAGCCCGCCGTGCCAGGCGGTGGTGGCTTCGCTCGTGACGGTCATGGGGGCCTCCCTTTCGGCGCGCCCGCACGCCGGGCGCCTCGCCGTCAGCCTAACGGCGCGGGATGCCGCGGCGCGATGGGTCGGCGGGCCGGAGAGGTCGTCCGGCGGGGGTCAGGCGGGGGTCAGGCGGCGGCCGGACGGGCGCGGCCGATGAGGCCGATCCGCTGCAGCACGAGGTAGAGCATGCAGCCGAGGCATACGCCGAACGCGGCGTTGAGGAAGGCCGCGACGAACGCCATCGCCGCGGCGATCGTGAGCGCCCACGGCACGCCGAACAGGTGCAGGATCAGCCCGATCCCGACGACGAGGAGGCCGACACCCTGCGCGAACCGGGGCGGGCGCGGGTCTTCGAGCTCCTTCGGGGGAGCGAGGCGCGGGGTGACGACCTTGCGGTACAGCACTCCCCAGGGGGCCGTGCGGGGCGACAGCACGCCCCACAGGAACAGCAGAGCGATGACGAGGAGCAGGAGGAACGCGGGGTCGAGGATGCGCTGCGCCACGGTCGCCTGCGAGATCGCCCATCCTGCGGAGCCGGGCGCCGCCGACAGCCCTGTCAGGCTGAGGAACACCGCGACGAGCAGCAGCGCCGACGTGATGCCGGCCGCGAAGCGAGGACCCCGGGGGTCGATTCCACGGGGTGCCGGGGCATCCGCTCGTTCAGACATTCGCGTCCTCCGCCAGGAGCCGGTTCAATTCGAGCTCGAGCACGTCGCGGCTCGGGGTTCCGCCGAAGCGGGTCTGCACGACGCCGTCACGATCGAGCACGAGCGTGGTCGGGGTCTGCAGGATGTGGAAGTGCTTCGCGATGTCGGGCCGGTGGGTCAGGTCGACGTCGAGGTGACGCACGCCGTCGCGCCCGTCCGCGATCGAGGACAGGGTGCGATGAACGCCGGGGCAGCGGGCGCACATCTCGGTGCTGAACTGCAGGAGCGTGGCGACTTCGCCGAGTCCGTCGGCGCCCAGACGCTGCGGTTCGACGACCTCGTGCGGGATGTGCCGCTGGGGCCGCGACTGGCTCCAGCGCAACCACACGCCGACGGCCACCGTGACCGCGAGGAGCGCGGTGATGGCGATGAGGGCGGTGACCAGGTTCACAACTGATCAGGCTATCTCTGTTCACCTGAATAGAGCCCGGATGCCCGAATATGACGTTCCGGGCGTAACAGAGCCGAGTGGGCGAGGGCGCGGTGGCGCGCGTCCGCGAGCCGGGGGTCTGGGGCGGAGCCCCAGAAGGTATCGTGGCAGCCGTGACGACGGCGATCCCCACCCCCTACGAGGACCTCCTGCGAGACGTGCTCGAGCACGGCACCCACAAGGACGATCGCACGGGCACCGGCACGACCAGCTCGTTCGGGCGCCAGATCCGCTTCGACCTTTCAGAAGGCTTCCCGCTCATCACGACGAAGCGGGTGCACTTCAAGTCGATCGCCTACGAGCTGCTGTGGTTCCTCCGCGGCGAGTCGAACGTGCGCTGGCTGCAGGAGAACGGCGTGACGATCTGGGACGAATGGGCAGACGCCGAGGGCGAGCTCGGGCCCGTCTACGGTGTTCAGTGGCGCTCGTGGCCGACGCCCGGCGGCGCGCACATCGATCAGATCTCGCTCGTGCTCGACCAGATCCGCGCGAACCCCGACTCGCGGCGCCTGCTGGTGTCGGCATGGAATCCCGCCGACATCCCCGACATGGCGCTCGCACCGTGCCACGCGCTGTTCCAGTTCTACGTCGCCGACGGAAAGCTGTCGTGCCAGCTCTACCAGCGCAGCGCCGACCTGTTCCTCGGCGTCCCTTTCAACATCGCGTCCTACGCGCTGCTCACGCTCATGGTGGCCCAGCAGGCCGGCCTCGAGCCGGGCGACTTCGTCTGGACGGGCGGCGACTGCCACATCTACGACAACCACGTCGAGCAGGTCCGCGAGCAGCTCACCCGCACGCCGTACCCGTACCCGACCTTCCGATTCGCGAGGAAGCCGGATTCGCTCTTCGACTACACGTACGAGGACTTCGTGATCGAGGACTACCAGCACCACCCGGCGATCCGCGGGGCGGTCGCGGTATGACCGCACGCATCGGCCTGGTCTGGGCCGAGGCGAAGGGCGGCGTGATCGGCGCGGGCGGCGGCATGCCGTGGCACGTCCCCGAAGACCTCGCGCACTTCAAGGCTGTCACGTCGGGTTCGCCCGTCGTCATGGGCCGAAAGACGTGGGAATCGCTCCCCGAGCGATTCCGTCCGCTGCCCGGCCGGCGCAACATCGTCGTGACGCGCGGCGAGGACTGGTCCGCCGACGGCGCTGAGCGAGCGGCGTCGCTCGGCGCGGCGCTGACGGCGGCGACGGATGCCGAGCCCCCGGAGTGGGTCTGGATCATCGGCGGCGGCGAGCTGTTCCGCGAGGGCATCGCGGCCGCAGACCGGCTCGAGGTGACCGAGCTCGACCTCGCGGTCGACGGCGACACGTTCGCCCCCGATCGCTCGGGGTGGCGTGTCGCCGAGATCGAGCCCATCGACGGATGGCACACGTCGAGCAGCGGCATCCGCTATCGGTTCCTCACCCTCGCCCGCGCGTCCTAGGCTGTCGCGCATGGCGAAGACGGCTTTGATCACGGGCGCGAGCTCGGGCCTCGGGGCGGAGTACGCACGGCAGCTCGCGGCGAAGGGCGCCGACCTCGTGCTGGTCGCACGCGACCGCGACGCGCTCGACGAACTGGCGCGGCAGCTGCGCGCCACGCACCGCGTAGCGGTCGAGATCATGGCCGTCGACCTGCTCAAGCCACGCCAGCGGGGCAAGGTCGAGCAGCGTCTCGCCGACGAGTCGCGACCGATCGAGATCCTCATCAACAACGCCGGGTTCGGCCTGCCGCTGGCGTTCGAGCGCAACGACATCGACGACGAGGTGCGGCACCTCGATCTCCACGTCGAGGTGCCGATGCGCCTCACCCATGCGGCGCTCGCTCCGATGCTGGCGCGCGGCCACGGGCGGATCCTCAACGTCGCGTCCGTCGCGGCGTTCATCCCGCGGTCGACGTACGGTGCGTGCAAGGGCTGGCTCGTGAGCTTCAGCCGGTGGGCGAACCTCCGCTATGCGCCGCGCGGAGTCACGGTGACGGCGGTCTGCCCGGGCTATACGCACACGAACTTCCATGAGCGGATGGGTCTCGCGCCGGGCAAGGAGGGCGTGGCCGACCTCATGTGGCTCGATGCCCGGGTCGTCGTGGCCGAGTCCCTGCGCGACGCAGGACGCCGCAAGGCGGTGTCGGTGCCGTCCTGGCGCTACAAGGCGCTGACCACGATCGCCCGCTTCGCGCCGCCTTCGCTCGCGGCGCGGATCGGTGAGAGCGGTCGCTGATCGCCGCGCGGCCGGCGGCGGCGCGGGACGCGGCATCCCGATAACCTGAAGGCATGACGCATACGGGCAATCCTTTCGGACAGGTGCTCGTCGCGCTCGTCACTCCGATGACGGCCGACGGCGAGGTCGATTGGCCCGCGGTCGAGAAGCACATCGACGACGTCATCACCGCGGGAGCCGACGGCATCGTCGTCACGGGCACCACGGGCGAGACGTCGACCCTCACCGATGCCGAGAAGATCCGACTCGTCGAGGTCGGCAAGGATGTCGCGGCCGGCCGCGCACGGATCATCACCGGCGGCGGCTCCAACGAGACCGCGCACGCGATCGAGCTCTACAAGGCCAGCGAGCAGGCCGGCGCCGACGGCATCATGATCGTCACGCCGTACTACAACAAGCCGACGCAGGCGGGCATCCTCACGCACTTCCGGCTCGTCGCGGACGCCACCGACCTGCCGGTGATCCTCTACGACATCCCGGGGCGCACGGGCGTGCCCATCCGCTACGAGACGATCCTGCGCCTCGCGAAGCACCCGAACATCCTCGCGATCAAAGACGCGAAGGGCGACTTCAGCGAGGTCAGCCGGGTGCTGAACCAGACCGACCTGATGTACTTCTCCGGCGACGACGCCAACGTCCTTCCGCACCTCGCGATCGGCGCGACCGGTCTCATCGGCGTGACGGCGAACATCGCCGCTCAGCCGTACCGGGTGATCGTGGACGCCGTGAATCGCGGCGACCTCGCGGCGGCGACCGCCGCGCACATGCAGCTCGAGCCGCTCGTGCGCGCGGTCATGACCCACGTCCCCGGCACCGTCTCGGCGAAGTACATCCTGCACGGCCTCGGCCGCATCGGGAGCCCGCGCGTGCGCCTGCCCCTGGTCGGCCCCGAGGAGTGGGAGGCCGCGAAGATCGAGGACGAGCTCGCGCTCGTCACCGACGTGCCCGGCGCCGACTTCTCCAACTTCCGTCCCGACCGCAACGCCGCTGCCGGCGGCGCCCTGCCGAAGGTGTCCGGCACCACGAGATGACAAACGCACGCCGCCGCGCCGTGAACGGGCGGCGGTGTGACAAGCGAGGGGATGCCGCGGCATCCCGAGGAGGCTGACCATGCCCACCACCCCGTTCGATCCGCCCGCCCTCGAGCCGGGGACGCTGCGGGTCACCCCGCTCGGCGGTCTCGGCGAAGTCGGCCGCAACATGACCGTGTTCGAGTACGGCGGCAAGCTGCTCATCGTCGACTGCGGCGTGCTCTTCCCCGAGGAGCACCAGCCCGGCGTCGACCTGATCCTGCCCGACTTCGAGCCGATCAAGGGCCGCCTCGACGACATCGTCGGCGTGATGCTCACGCACGGTCACGAGGACCACATCGGCGCGGTGCCGTACCTGCTCAAGCTGAAGGCCGACATCCCGATCGTCGGCTCGGGGCTCACGCTCGCCCTGACGGAGGCGAAGCTCAAGGAGCACCGCATCAAGCCGTACAGCCTGACGGTGACCGAGGGGCAGCGCGAGAACCTCGGGCCGTTCGAGCTCGAGTTCATCGCGGTGAACCACTCCATCCCCGACGCGCTCGCCGTCGCGATCCGCACGCCCGCCGGCCTCGTGCTGGCGACCGGCGACTTCAAGATGGACCAGCTGCCGCTCGACGGCCGCCTGACCGACCTGCGCGCGTTCGCCCGGCTCGGCGAGGAGGGCGTCGACATGTTCCTCGTCGACTCCACGAACGCCGACGTTCCCGGCTTCACGCCCCTCGAGCGCTCGATCGGTCCGGTGCTCGACCAGGTGATCGCCAAGGCCCCGCGCCGCGTCATCGTCGCGAGCTTCTCCAGCCACGTCCACCGCGTGCAGCAGGTGCTGGATGCCGCGGCCGCCCACGGGCGCCGGGTGGCGCTCCTCGGGCGCAGCATGCTCCGCAACATGACGATCGCAGAGGACCTCGGCTACCTCAATGTCCCCGAGGGCGTGCTCATCGACTACAAGAAGGCGCGCGACCTGCCCGACGACCGGATCGTCTACATGTCGACCGGATCCCAGGGCGAGCCGATGGCCGTGCTCAGTCGCATGGCGAACCTCGACCACGCGATCGAGCCCGGTGAGGGCGACACCGTGATCCTGGCGTCGAGCCTCATCCCGGGAAACGAGAACGCCGTCTACCGCGTCATCGACGGACTGACGAAGCTCGGTGCGAACGTGGTCCACAAGGGCAACGCGAAGGTGCACGTCTCGGGCCACGCCGCCGCCGGCGAGCTGCTGTACTGCTACAACATCCTCAAGCCGAGGAACGTTCTGCCGATCCACGGCGAGTACCGGCACCTGATGGCGAACGCGCGTCTCGCGCAGGACACCGGGATCGACCCTGAGCGGACGATCCTCGCTGAGAACGGGACCGTCATCGACCTCAAGGACGGCGATGCGCGCGTGGTCGGCCAGCTCGATCTCGGCTTCGTCTACGTCGACGGCTCGACCGTGGGCGAACTCACCGACGCCGACCTGAAGGACCGCCGCGTCCTCGGCGAGGAGGGCTTCATCTCCGTGATCGTCGTGGTCGACGCCTCGACGGGCAAGATCATCTCCGGCCCCGAGATCCACGCGCGCGGCTTCGCCGAGGACGACGCGGTGTTCGACGCGGTCAAGCCGAAGATCGCCGCGGCGCTGACCGAGGCGGCGAAGAGCGGTGTGCGCGACCAGCACGCGCTGTCGCAGATCGTCCGTCGCACCATCGGGCGCTGGGTGAACCAGTCGCTCCGGCGTCGCCCGATGATCGTGCCGCTCGTCATCGAGGCGTAGCGGGAGAGCGGATGCCTCGCCCCGACACACGGGACGAAGCATCCGCTCGCCGTCGCTAAACTCGCGGCATGCCCGCCTCGTTCAGCGTCCGCCCCGCCACGCAGGCCGACGGCGCGTTCCTGGGCGACATGGTCGTGGAAGCGGCGAACTGGCGCCCCGGCGCCGCTCGTCCCAAGCACGAGCTGATCACCGGCTCGGACCACAGCCGGTACGTCTCGGGGTGGATGCAGCCCAGCGACGCGGGCTTCATCGCGGAGGACGCCAACGGCGCCCCGATCGGGGCCGCCTGGTACCGGATGCTGTCGCGCACCGACCCCGGTTTCGGCTACATCGGCACCGGCGTGCCGGAGCTCATCATCGGCGTGCGCCCCATCTGGCGCGCCCACGGCGTCGGCCGGGCCCTGCTCCAGCGCCTGTGCGATAACGCGCGCACGCAGGGCTTCGCACGCATCAGCCTGAGCGTCGAACGCGGCAACTTCGCCTCGACGCTGTACCGCAGCGAGGGCTTCGCCGTGGTCGAGGCCGGCCACGGGCGCGACACCATGGTCAAGCGCCTGCGCTGACGGGAGGCGTTCCAGCGCGCCGTTGTGCCGCGTGGTTCCGCGGAAAAGTCGGAGGCGCGGCTTACCGTGGAGGAATGGCCAGGAGCACCAGCCCGACCAAGAGCGGTCGCACGCCGTCGCGCGCATCGTCGTCGTCGCGCGCCAAGAAGCCGGAACCGGCACCCAAGAAGTACGTCGGCGACTCCGACCGGCCGCCCGTGATCGTGCGCGCCTGGCTCGGCCTCGCCCATGCGACGGGAGGGCTCTTCCGCGCCTTCGGCCCCGAGACGCTCGAGAAGGACCAGCGCCGCGACGGCTTCCCGTTCCTGCTCGTCCTGCTCGCGATCGCGGGCGCCGTCAACGAGTGGTTCTTCATCGGCAACGAGGTCGCCGCGACCATCAGCGCGTACACCGTCGGCGGTCTCATCGGCCGCGAGGCGTTCATCCTGCCGGTCCTGCTGCTGTTCCTCGCAGGGTGGATGTTCCGCCACCCGTCGTCCGTGCACGACAACGGGCGCATCGGCATCGGATTCGGTCTGCTCGTCCTCACGATCGCGGGCTTCTGCCACGTCGCCGGCGGCCGTCCGCAGCCCAGCGAGGGTCTGCCTGCGCTGAGCGAAGCGGGCGGCCTGTTCGGCTGGATGCTCGCCGAGCCGCTGGCGATCGTCCTCACCGACGTCGGCGCGTACATCGTGCTGTCGCTCCTGGCCGTCCTCAGCATCCTGATCATCACCAAGACGCCCCCCAATCGCATCGGCCGCCGCCTCGGCGAGCTCTACGCGTGGATGTTCGGCGCCGAACCGCGCCCCGAGCAGACGCCGGCGGATGCCGCGACTCCGGCTGCGGCCGACGACGGCGACCCCGCGCTGCCGTGGTGGCGTCGCAACAGGACGGGCCGGGAGGAGGATCCCGACGGCGGCCTCGCCTCCGACGACCTCACGTCGCTGCTGCCCCCGGGCTCCGTCGTGGGCGGGTTCGACCAGGTGCTCGAGCCGCCGACGCCCCCGGCGCCGGTCGCGACGGACGCGCTGACCGAGATCATCGACCCGACCGTCCTGACGGCTGCGAAGGCGGCGACGTCGTCGGGCACCTCGCTGCGCGACGACAGCGAGGATCCGCTGGAAGACGGGCTGCTGCCCGGACTGTCCGGCATCGGATCGGATGCCGCGCACTCGGCGCCGACGGCCCCGTACCGACTGCCCTCGGTGACCGCGCTCGCCCAGGGCACGCCGCATGTCGCGCGGTCACAGGCGAACGACGACACCGTCAAGGCCATCACCAGCGTGCTCGACCAGTTCTCGGTCGACGCCCGCGTCACCGGCTTCTCGCGCGGTCCGACCGTCACCCAGTACGAGATCTCGCTGGGCCCCGGTGTCAAGGTCGAGCGCATCACGGCGCTCACGAACAACATCGCGTACGCGGTCGCCTCGAACGAGGTGCGCATCCTCGCGCCGATCCCGGGCAAGAGCGCCATCGGCGTCGAGATCCCGAACACCGACCGCGAGATCGTCACGCTCGGCGACGTCCTGCGCTCGCAGAACGCCCAGCAGTCGACACATCCGATGACGATCGGGGTCGGCAAGGACGTCGGCGGCGGCTACGTGGTTGCGAACCTCGCGAAGATGCCTCACCTGCTCGTCGCCGGATCCACCGGATCGGGCAAGTCGAGCTTCGTCAACTCGATGATCACGAGCCTCCTGATGCGCGCGAAGCCGGCCGACGTGCGCATGGTGCTCATCGACCCCAAGCGCGTCGAGCTCACGTCGTACGCCGGCGTGCCCCATCTGATCACGCCCATCATCACGAACCCGAAGAAGGCCGCTGAGGCGCTCCAGTGGGTCGTGAAGGAGATGGACATGAGGTACGACGACCTCGCGTCCTTCGGCTTCCGGCACATCGACGACTTCAACCGCGCGGTCGTCGCCGGAGAGGTCAAGCTGCCGGTCGGCAGCGAGCGGGTCCTCAAGCCCTACCCCTACCTGCTCGTCGTCGTCGACGAGCTCGCCGACCTCATGATGGTCGCTCCGCGCGATGTCGAGGACTCGATCGTGCGCATCACCCAGCTGGCCCGAGCGAGCGGCATCCATCTGGTCCTCGCCACCCAGCGACCGTCGGTCGACGTCGTGACGGGCCTCATCAAGGCGAACGTCCCGTCGCGCCTCGCCTTCGCGGTGACGAGCGTCACCGACTCCCGAGTCATCCTCGACCAGCCGGGCGCCGATCGGCTCATCGGCCAGGGCGACGCCCTCTTCCTGCCCATGGGCGCCTCCAAGGCGCTGCGTGTCCAGGGCGCGTGGGTGAGCGAGCAGGAGATCGAGAAGGTCGTCAAGCACGTCACCGCCCAAGCCCGGCCGGAGTACCGGCCAGACGTGGCCGTCGCCGCCGAGAAGAAGGAGATCGACGCCGACATCGGCGACGACCTGGAGCTGCTCCTCGCCGCGACCGAACTCGTCGTGTCGACGCAGTTCGGCTCCACCTCGATGCTGCAGCGCAAGCTGCGCGTGGGCTTCGCGAAGGCCGGACGCCTCATGGATCTCCTCGAGTCGCGCGAGATCGTCGGCCCCTCCGAGGGCTCGAAGGCCCGCGACGTCCTGGTGACGGTCGAGCAGCTTCCCGCGATCCTGGCCCGCCTGCGCGGCGAGGACGTGCCCGGCGACGCGTCGACGGGCGGCGACCCGTACGGCGCCGACGCGGTCGACTCCCAGTTCGACGGCTACCCCGTGGTCGAGAGCGAGGGAGACGAGGACGCCTGGGGCTTGACGGGCCGCGACTGACCGCAGCCCAGCGATAGGCTCGGGCGCATGGCGATCCCGCGGCAGCTCCCCAACATCATCACCGTCGTGCGCATCCTCTGCGCGCCGGTGTTCCTGTGGATGCTGCTCGCCGACGGCGGAGCCGACGGACCGCTGCGATGGTGGGCGGCGGTGCTGTTCATCGTCGCGATCGCGACCGACGGGATCGACGGCTGGCTGGCCCGGCGCTACGAGATCGTCACCGACCTCGGCAAGCTGCTCGACCCGCTGGCCGACAAGATCCTGACCGGCTTCGCGTTCATCGGGCTGTCGATCCTCGGCGAGCTGGACTGGTGGATCACGATCATCGTGCTCGTCCGCGAGGTCGGCATCACCGTCCACCGTTTCGTCGTCGCGAGCGACCACGTGGTCGCGGCGGCCTGGATGGGGAAGCTCAAGACCCTGGCGCAGGGCGTCGCGCTCTCGCTCGCGCTGCTTCCGCTCTGGACGATCGTCGGCGACTGGATCTTCTGGGTGAACGGCGTCACGATGACGATCGCCGTCGTGCTGACGATCGCGAGCGGCATCGACTACGTCGTCACCGCGGTCCGCGCCGCGCGCAAGGCCAAGGGACCGGTGTGACCCTCGCCGCCGATGTCCTCGAGGCCCTCGGAAGCCGTGGCTGGACGATCGGCACAGCGGAATCCCTCACCGGGGGCCTGGTGATCGCGACGCTCGTCGACGTTCCCGGGGCATCGGCCCACGTCCGGGGAGGAGTGGTCGCGTACGCGACCGATCTGAAGGCGGCCGCGCTCGGCGTCGATCAGGACCTCCTCGACCGAGCCGGATCCGTCGACGCCACCGTGGCCCAGCAGATGGCGGAGGGTGCGCGGCGGGTGCTGGGCGCCGACGTCGGCGTCTCGACGACCGGCGTGGCGGGCCCGGACCCGCAGGACGGGCTGCCGGTCGGCACGGTCTTCATCGCGGTGTCCACGCCGTCGGGTGGTGCCGTCCGGGCGCTGCGACTGGCCGGCTCTCGCGGCGCGATCCGCGCATCGACGGTCGACAGCGCGCTTGAACTGGTTCTGGGCGAACTCCGAGCCGCGGCCGTGTGACGGCGGGAACAGACCGTGTTTCTTCTCGGTTACATTCGGTGATTCCCACCCATTCCCCAGTTCTCGGGATTAGATTGGCATCAACCGGTGCTGTACTGTTGTCCACCCGGACAGCGGCGGAATCAGAAGTGAGGAGGGGGCCCACAATGATCCTGGTACGTCAAGAAATCGGCGAAGTGCTTCGTGATTTCCGCCAGCAGAAGGGTCGCACCCTCCGTCAGGTCGCGAGCCGCGCGAGTGTCGCCCTCGGCTATCTGAGCGAGGTGGAGCGCGGCCAGAAGGAAGCGTCCAGCGAGATCCTCGCGTCAGTCGCAGAGGCGCTCGATGTGCCGATCTCGATCATCATGCGTGAGGTCGGCGACCGCATCTCGGTGCTCGAGGGGCTGCAGACCTTCCCCGATGTCGTCCCCGACGACCTCGTGGCCTCCGTCGACGCCGAGCTGTCGCTGCGCTGACACGCGGTTCCGACTTCCCATCGCTATGAGGCGCAGTGAGTTCGATCGCGCCGTGCGCGATGAGTTCGGAGCCGGCGCGGGAGGCCTCATCGTAGACCTCGTGCTGGCGAGTCTCGGTTCGCGAACGGCCGCTCAGGCGCTGGACGGCGGGGTTCCGCCGCGCGATGTCTGGCTCGCGCTGTGCGAGGAGATGGATGTCCCGGCCGAGCGTCGCTACGGCGCAGGACGCCTCGAGCCCAAGCGCGGCTGACGCCTTTTCGGTCCGGCGTGTCGTCGAAGATCTGTTCGACTACCGCGTAGGCTCCTGCACAGCAGGTGTCGAGAGCGTGTCTCTCCACGACGGGAGCGGAGCGAAGACGGATGTCGGAGCCCGCCCCTAGCGTGATCCACGTCGAACGACACCTCACGCCTTGTCGCAGCATCCGTCCCACCGGGGTCGGAGCGCGACAGCCTACAGGCGACGGAACGCGAGCATTAGGAGCACGTCATGCCCTCAGCAGTTGACCGCGAGAAGGCCCTGGAGTCGGCCCTCGCCCAGATCGACCGTCAGTTCGGAAAGGGCTCGGTCATGCGGCTGGGCAGCGATGAGCGTGCACCCGTCGAGGTCGTCCCCACCGGGTCGATCGCGCTGGACGTCGCCCTCGGCATCGGAGGCCTTCCCCGTGGCCGCATCATCGAGATCTACGGCCCGGAGTCGTCGGGTAAGACGACGCTCACCCTGCATGCGATCGCCAACGCGCAGCGCGCCGGCGGCATCGCCGCGTTCATCGACGCCGAGCACGCGCTCGACCCCGATTACGCGCAGAAGCTCGGCGTCGACATCGATGCCCTGCTCGTGTCGCAGCCCGACACCGGTGAGCAGGCGCTCGAGATCGCCGACATGCTCGTGCGCTCCGGCGCGATCGACCTCATCGTGATCGACTCGGTCGCCGCCCTGGTGCCCAAGGCCGAGATCGAGGGCGAGATGGGCGACTCGCACGTCGGTCTGCAGGCGCGCCTCATGTCACAGGCGCTCCGCAAGCTCACGGGTGGTCTCAACCAGACCAACACCACGATGATCTTCATCAACCAGCTGCGCGAGAAGATCGGCGTGTTCTTCGGCTCGCCCGAGACCACGGCCGGTGGAAAGGCGCTGAAGTTCTATGCGTCCGTGCGCCTCGACATCCGTCGCATCGAGACGCTCAAGGACGGCACCGACGCGGTCGGAAACCGCACGCGCGTCAAGGTCGTCAAGAACAAGATGGCGCCGCCGTTCAAGCAGGCCGAGTTCGACATCCTCTACGGGGTCGGCATCTCGCGCGAAGGAAGCCTCATCGACTTCGGCGTCGAGCACGGCATCGTGAAGAAGTCCGGCGCCTGGTACACCTACGACGGAGAGCAGCTCGGCCAGGGCAAGGAGAACGCCCGCAACTTCCTCCTCAAGAACGCAGATGTCGCGGCCGACATCGAGTCGAAGATCAAGGTCAAGCTCGGCATCGGGCAGCCCAAGGTCGTCGAGGTCCCGGCCTCCGACGAGCTGGCCGCGCGCCGCCCGGCCTGACATGAGCACGGAGAACGGGGGCGAGCGGGATCGCCTCGCCCCCGTCATCCCGCTGTTCGGCGGACCGGTGCCCGAGCGGCCGGAGACCGCGGCGCGGGCGCTGGAGACGCCCTACTCCAGGCCCCCGGAGTCCGTCCGGGACGACGATCCCGTTGTCGAGGCAGCCGTCGCCGAGATCACCGCGGCCATCGATCGGGCGCGCGAGCGTCGATCCGCCGCGCCCGACAGAGCGTCGCGCACAGGCGGCGAGGTCACGGCGCTCGCGTCCGATCACCTGTCCGCCGACCGGTCAGCGGACGAGCGGTGGCATCCGACCTGGGCCACGGATCGACGGGGAATCACAGACGACGCTGTCGCTGAAGCTCCGAACGTCGAGCTCGCGGAGAAGGCGCTCCTCAAGAAGCTGCGCACCCGATCGCTGTCGGTGTCCGAAGCGCGCGGCGTCCTGCGCGAGTTCGACCTCGATGCCGGCGCGACCGAGCACGTGATCGCGTCGATGGACGAGTACGGCTACCTCGACGACGCGGCGCTGGCCGATCAGCTCATCCACGCCGGCGTCGACCGCAAAGGTCAGGGCCGCCAGGTGATCGCACAGACCCTGGCGAAGCGCGGCATCCCGCGAGACATCGCCGACGCGGCATTGGCCTCGCTGCCCGACGACGACTTCGAGCGCGCCCTCGAGTTCGCACGCGGCAAGGCGCGTTCGCTTCGGAGCCTCGACCGCGACACGGCGCTGCGGCGCCTGAGCGGACAGCTCGCGCGTCGCGGGTACGGCGGATCGATCGCATCGTCGGCCGCGCGCGCGGCGCTCGACGAGAGCCCCGGCGGATCGAGCGGGGTCAGATTCCGCTGAGCGGACCGCCGCGGCGCAGGGAATCGCCCCGCGGTGCGGGCGCCACAGGCGTCCCGGTATGGCGCCGGGGCAGGCTGACGATATGGTCGGATCGGGAGCGGAGGGAGCCGGCATGGCGATCGAGGTCCAGGGTCTGACCAAGCGCTACCGCGAGAAGGTCGCCGTCGACGACATCTCGTTCTCGGTGGCGGACGGAGGTGTCTTCGCATTCGTCGGAACCAACGGCGCGGGCAAGTCGACGACGATCGGATGCCTCACGACCGTGCTGCCCTTCGACGCGGGGACCGTCGTCGTGAACGGCCACGACGTCCGCCATGATGGCGACCGCGTGCGCGAGTCGATCGGCGTCGTGTTCCAGGAGTCACTGCTCGATCCGCTGCTGACCGCGCGCGAGAATCTGCGGTTGCGCGGCCGCCTGTCGCGCATCGCGCGCGAGCCGCTCGACACCCGGATCGGCAGCGTGTCCGCGCTCATCGGGCTCGACGGACTCCTCGACCAACGGTACGGGCGGCTGTCCGGTGGTCAGCGCCGGCGCGTCGACATCGCACGCGCACTCCTCCACGAGCCCGCCGTGCTGTTCCTCGACGAGCCCACCGCGGGGCTCGACCCCGGCAGCCGTGCGCTCGTCTGGCGGACGCTCCACGAGCTGAGTGCCCGGGGCGATCTCACGATCTTCCTGACCACGCACTATCTCGAAGAGACCGAGGAGGCTGCCCGCGTCTGCATCATCGACGAGGGCCGCATCGTCGCCGATGACACCCCCGCACGACTGCGGGCTCGTCACAGCCGCAGCATCCTGAGCATCACCACGAACGATCCCGAGACGCTCGCCGCATCGGCCCATGCGGTCGGCGCCGACCCTGTGCGCCACCGCGACGTCGTGGTGATCGGCGTCCCCGATGCCGATGTGGCTCGCGCGCTGCTCGCCGCCCACGGTGACCGAGTCCGCGACTTCGAGTTCCGGCACGGTCGCATGGACGATGTCTTCCTGACATTGACGGGAAAGTCGACCGCGGCAGAGGACGCGGCATGAGCGTCGTCTGGGCGATCGTCCATCGCAATCTGCAGCTCTTCTTCCGCGATCGACTCAACGTCTTCTTCTCCCTCCTGGGCGCGGTCATCCTGTTCGGCCTCTACACGCTGTTCCTCGGCAACCTCCAGACCGCGGGCCTCGCCGACTCGCTGCCCGGCGCGTCGACGGCCGAGGTGCAGGCTTTCGTCGACAGCTGGATGTTCGCGGGCATCGTGCTCATCACGACCGTGACGACGGGGCTCGGCGGGCTCGCCGTGCTCGTCGACGACGACCAGTCCGGGCGATTCCGCGACTTCCTCGTCTCGCCGCTCCGGCGCAGTCAGCTCGTGCTCGGCTACCTGCTGTCCGCCGTCGCCGTCGCCCTCGTGCTGTCGGTGTTCGTCCTGGCGGTCAGCATCCTCTATCTCGGCGTGCTGCGCGGAACGTGGCTCGGCCCAGCGGCGATCGTGCGCAGCCTTGCGATCGTCGTGCTCTCGTGCGTCGCTTTCACGGCGATCTCGGCGCTGATCGTCTCCTTCGTCCGCACCAACGGCGCGTTCTCGGGGCTGGCTACGATCGTCGGCACGGTGCTCGGCTTCGTCGCGGCGGCGTACATCCCGATCGGCGTCTTCCCCGAGGGCGTCGCCAACGTGGTCGCGGCGCTGCCGTTCGCGCAGGCGGGGATGCTGCTGCGCCGAGAGTTCTCGGACCAGACGATGGCCGTGATCACCGCCGATGCCCCAGGCGCCGAAGAACCCCTGCGCGCCATGTACGGACTGGACCTCTCCATCGGCGACTGGGGTGTCCCGGGGTGGTTCGTGATCGTCGTGCTGGTCGGCATCTCCCTCGTGTGCACCGCACTGTCCGCCGGACGCATGCGCGGCCGCATCCGGTGAGACCGCGGACGGCGCGGGCCGGTCTCCCATCGTCGGCTCGTAGAATGACACTCATCATGACCACCCCGTCCAACATCCCGACGCTCATTGCGCCGTCCGAGGCCGCCGTCGGCGCCGACGGCCGGGCCCGCACCTACGAGGTGCGCACCTTCGGCTGCCAGATGAACGTGCACGACTCCGAGCGTCTCTCGGGATCGCTCGAGAGCGCAGGCTACGTCCGCGTCGAAGCCGGCGCCGAAGCCGATGTCGTCGTCATCAACACCTGCGCCGTACGCGACAACGCCGCGGGCAAGCTCTACGGCACGCTCGGCCACCTGAAGTCCCGCAAGGACAAGCACGACGGCATGCAGATCGCCGTCGGCGGCTGCCTCGCGCAGATGGACAAGGACGCGGTCCTCGACAAAGCGCCCTGGGTCGACGTCGTGTTCGGCACGCACAACATGGGTTCGCTGCCGAGCCTTCTCGAGCGCGCGCGCCACAACGGCGACGCGGAGCTCGAGATCCTCGAGTCGCTCGAGGTCTTCCCTTCGACGCTGCCGACCAAGCGCGACAGCATCTACAGCGGCTGGGTGTCGATCTCCGTCGGCTGCAACAACACGTGCACGTTCTGCATCGTTCCGAGTCTGCGCGGCAAGGAGAAGGATCGCCGGCCCGGCGACATCCTGAACGAGATCCGCCTGCTCGTCGACGACGGCGCGATGGAGGTCACCCTCCTCGGGCAGAACGTCAACTCCTACGGTGTCGAGTTCGGCGACCGTCAGGCGTTCGGCAAACTGCTGCGCGCCGCCGGCGAGATCCCGGGCCTCGAGCGCATCCGCTTCACGAGCCCCCACCCCGCCGCCTTCACCGACGACGTCATCGACGCCATGGCGGAGACCCCCGCCGTCATGCCTCAGCTGCACATGCCGCTCCAGTCGGGCAGCGACCGCATCCTCAAGGCCATGCGCCGGTCGTACCGCAGCGAGCGGTTCCTCGGCATCCTCGATCGCGTCCGCGACAGGATCCCGAACGCCGCGATCTCGACCGACATCATCGTGGGCTTCCCCGGCGAGACCGAAGAGGACTTCGAAGAGACGATGCGGGTCGTCGAGCAGGCCCGTTTCGCCAGCGCGTTCACCTTCCAGTACTCGATCCGCGAGGGCACTCCGGCAGCGACGATGCCGGATCAGGTTCCCAAGGCCGTCGTGCAGGCCCGCTATGAGAGGCTCGTCGCCCTTCAAGAGCGCATCTCGCTCGAAGAGAACCAGAAGCAGCTGGGCCGTGAGGTCCGGGTGCTCGTCTCCACGGGTGAGGGCAAGAAGGATGCCGAGACCCACCGGCTGACGGGTCGCGCCGAAGACAACCGCCTCGTGCACTTCGAAGTTCCCGAGGGGTCCGACCTGCCGCGTCCCGGTGACATCGTGTCGGTCGTCGTCACCCACGCGGCGCCCTTCCATCTGCTCGCCGACAGCGTCGACGGCGCACCGCTCCGCATCCGCCGCACGCGGTCGGGCGATGCCTGGGACCGCACGCAGGCCGAGTCCTGCGGCGTTCCCTCGCCCGCCGGCAAGGCCGGCGCACCTCGCGCTGTCTCGCTCGGCCTCCCGACGCTGCGCATCGGGGTGTGACCGCGTCCGTCCCGTCCCGGCCGCCCCGGCTGTGGGCGGTCGTCGGCGCGACCGGGACCGGCAAGACCGCCCTCTCGCTCGATCTCGCCGAGGCGCTCGGCGCCGCCGGGCGACCGGCCGAGATCGTCAACGCGGACGCCATGCAGCTGTACCGCGGCATGGACATCGGCACGGCGAAGCTCCCGGAGGGCCAGAGGCGAGGCATCCCGCACCATCTCTTCGACGCGCTCGACGTCACAGACGACGCCGCCGTCGCGTGGTATCAGGATGCCGCGCGCCGCACGATCGCCGAGATCCACGCGCGCGGAGCCGACGCCGTACTGGTCGGCGGCTCGGGCCTGTACGTGTCGAGCGTGCTCTTCGACTTCCGCTTCCCGCCGCGCGACGCCGAAGTGCGCGCGCGACTCGAGGCCGAACTCGACGAGCACGGTCCCGGTACCCTGTTCGCGCGCCTGCGCGACCGTGATCCGGTGACCGCCGCACGGGTCGACCCGCGCAACGGGCGCCGCGTCGTGCGCGCGCTCGAGGTGCTGGAGCTGGGGGAGCGGACGCACGGCGCCGTCCTGCCCGAGGTGCCGGTGCTCTGGCACGACCCGACCACGGTGATCGGCGTCGCCGTCGCGCGTGAGGAGCTCGTCGCGCGCCTCGACGAGCGCGTGACCGGGATGTGGCGCGACGGACTGCTGGCCGAGGTCGAGGCGCTTCGCAGTGCGGGCATCGAGGACGGCGTCACCGCGCGCCGGGCGATCGGGTACGCCCAGGCGCTCGCCCAGCTCCGGGGCGCGCAGACCGAGGCCGAGGCGATCGCCGAGACCCAGGCGCTCACGCGGCGCTATGCCCGTCGTCAGGTCTCGTGGTTCAAGCGCTACGACGATGTCACCTGGGTGGCGCCGGGGCATCCCGTGGCCGAACTGCCGGACGTGCTCTGAGATCCGCTCCGAGCTCGTCGTAGACGGGTACACGCCTGATCCCGGACGGATCGGACGCCTCTAGACTGTGGGGATGCCGCAGACCGTCTCCTTCACGAAAGGGCACGGCACGGGCAACGACTTCGTGATCGTGCCCGACCCCGACGGCGAACTCGACCTCTCCAACGACCAGGTCGCGGTGCTGTGCGATCGCCGCTTCGGAATCGGCGGCGACGGGATCCTCCGTGTGGTGCGCACGACCGCGATCGACGAGGGAGCGGATGCCGCGGCATCCGGTGTCGAGTGGTTCATGGACTACCGCAACGCCGACGGCTCGCGCGCAGAGATGTGCGGCAACGGCATCCGTGTGTTCGCCCGCTACCTCGCGGACGTCGGCTGGGCCTCGCTCGACGGCGAGCCGCTCGCGATCGGCACGCGCGCCGGTGTGAAGACGATCACCCGCAGCGATCTCGGCTTCGAGGTCGACCTGGGCCCCTGGCGCGTCGAACAGGACGACGTGCTCGTGCGCGCACGGGGCATCGGCGCTCCGCGGCCCGGGCTCGGCATCGACGTCGGCAATCCGCACATCGTCGTCGCCCTGCCCGATCACCGCGAGCTCGAGGGCCTCGACCTCTCGGTGCTGGCGCAGCTGCATCCGGAGCCCGTGAACGGCGCGAACGTGGAGTTCGTCGTGCCGAGCGATCCGCTGGTGCACGAGGGCGTCGGATCGATCCGCATGCGGGTCTTCGAACGGGGCGTCGGCGAGACGCTCAGCTGCGGCACCGGCGTCGCGGCGGCCGCGCTCGCGGTGCGTCACTGGGCCGGTCCGGCCGCGCCCGATCATTGGAGCGTCGAGGTCCCCGGCGGGGTCCTCGGGGTGCGGATGCCGGAGGTCGGCGGCGAGCGGCACGTGCTGCTCTCCGGCCCGGCGACGCTGGTCTACTCGGGCGAGGTCACTCTCGCCTGACGCCCCCGGCCGATCAGGGCAGGTCGATCGGCTCGCTGCGCGGAGAGCCGTGGCGTCGCACCTTCAGCACGCGGAAGCCTCGACCGGTCGCGGCGCGATGGACGCTGTAGCCGTGCTCGAACGTCGCCGCGAGCCATCGCTGCAGCGAGTCCGAGCCGAGGTTGCGCTGCACGACGAGCCAGGCGTCGGCGCGTTCGTCGAGTCGCGGGATCCAGCGCTCGAGCAGACCGTGCAGCTCGTTCTTGCCGACGCGGATCGGCGGATTCGAGCGGATGCCGCGGAACACGACGTCGTCGGGAACATCGTCGGGCAGGGCGGCGTTGACATTGTCGAGCCCGAGCGCGGCCGCGTTGCGGCGGACGAGGTCGAGTGCACGCTCGTTGACGTCCACCGCCCAGACGGTCGCGTGCGGCGATTCGATCGCGAGTGTGAGCGCGATCGGCCCCCAACCAGAGCCGAGGTCGAGCAGGTTCCCGCCGGGTGGCGGCGGGGGAGTGTTGGCGAAGAGCACCGCGGTGCCCGTGTCGACATGATCGGGGCTGAACACCCCGCCTGCGGTCGTCACCTCGACGTCACGCCCCGCAAGGGTGACACGGATGCGACGCAGATTCTCGGCGCTTGCGGGGGAAGCGCTGAAGTAGTGGTCGCTTCCCATGGCTGTCGAGCGTAGCGGAGGTCCTCCCCGTGTGGGGAGCACGTCGGCATGCCGGAGTTCGGGGCAGGGGCGCATCGAGCAGGACTAGAATTCACGGATGCCTCGGAAGCCGCAGATCACTCGCGGAAACGAGGATCTCGAAAGGAACACATGACGGATACGACAACACCCCAGAGCACGGACGAGACGCCGGTCGACCAGGTCGACCCGGTGGATCGCGTGCTGGCGCGCGCCGAAGCGCGCTCCGGGGTGCGCGTGTTCGGCGCCGCTCAGGCGCTGCAGGACGACGCCACGATCGGACGCGCCGAGACCGACGGCGACCAGTGGGACCGCGAGGAGCGTGCCGCGCTGCGTCGCGTGCCCGGCCTCTCGACCGAGCTCGAAGACGTCACCGAGGTCGAGTACCGGCAGCTGCGGCTCGAGAACGTCGTCCTCGTCGGCGTCCACCCGCAGGGTGCGCAGGAGGACGCGGAGAACTCGCTCCGCGAGCTCGCCGCCCTCGCCGAGACCGCCGGCGCCGTCGTCCTCGACGGTGTGCTGCAGCGACGGCCCCACCCCGATGCCGCGACGTACGTCGGCCGGGGCAAGGCGCAGGAGCTGAAGGACATCGTCGCGGCGGTCGGCGCCGACACCGTGATCGCCGACACCGAGCTCGCACCCAGTCAGCGCCGTGCGCTCGAAGACGTCGTGAAGGTCAAGGTGATCGACCGCACGACCGTGATCCTCGACATCTTCAGCCAGCACGCCAAGAGCCGCGAGGGCAAAGCCCAGGTCGAGCTCGCCCAGCTCGAATACCTCCTCCCGCGCCTGCGCGGCTGGGGCGACTCGATGAGCCGCCAGGCCGGCGGCCAGGTGGGCGCCGGCGGCGCGGGCATGGGCTCGCGCGGACCCGGTGAGACCAAGATCGAACTGGACCGCCGTCGCATCCGCACGAAGATGGCCCTGCTGCGCCGTCAGATCCGCGACTTCGCGCCCGCGCGCGACGCCAAGCGCGCCGAGCGCAAGCGCAACACGATCCCGTCCGTCGCGATCGCCGGCTACACGAACGCCGGCAAGTCGAGCCTGCTCAATCGCCTCACGAGCGCGGGCGTGCTGGTCGAGAACGCGCTGTTCGCGACGCTGGATGCCACGGTCCGCCGGTCCGAGACGACCGACGGCCGGGTCTACACCCTGACCGACACGGTCGGCTTCGTCCGCAACCTGCCGCACCAGCTCGTCGAGGCGTTCCGCTCCACTCTGGAGGAGGTCGGCGGCTCCGACGTCATCGTCCATGTGGTCGACGGCTCGCACCCCGACCCCGCCGCCCAGCTGGCCACGGTTCGCGATGTCATCGGCGACGTCGGGGGACGCGACATCCCGGAGCTGGTGGTCTTCAACAAGGCCGACCTCGTCGACGAGGACACCCGCCTGCTGCTGCGCGGTCTCGAGCCGAAGGCGCTCTTCGCCTCGTCCCGCACAGGCGAGGGCATCGACGAGCTGCGCGCGGCGATCGAGGCGGCGCTGCCGCTTCCGGCCGTCGAGGTCGACGTTCTCGTCCCCTACGACCGCGGCGACCTCGTCTCGGCCATCCACGAGCACGGCATGATCCTGTCGCAGGCGCACGAGGAGGGCGGCACGGCGGTGCACGCCCGCGTCGGCGAGCACCTCGCCGCGCGTCTCGCGCCGTTCGCGCGCTGACGGCGGGGCCTAGTCGAGCTCGAGCGTCGGGATTCCCGGCGGCTCGAACCCGAACACCCGTCCGAGGAAGGCCACTTCCGCTTCGAGCTGGCGCACCACGGTCTCGGCACGGCGGAACCCGTGCCCCTCGCCCTCGAACGCGAGGTACGCGTGGGGAATGCCGTTCGCGGCCAGGGCGTCGCGCAGCGCCTCGGCCTGCGAGGGCGGCACCACGAGGTCGTCGAGACCCTGCTCGATGAGAAGCGGCGTGCGCAGCCGATCCAGCCGTGACAGCGGAGAGCGCGCGACGTAGAGCGCCTCGGCCTCGGGCAGCGGCCCGACCATGCTGTCGAGGTAGCGTGCCTCGAAGTCGTGCGTGTCCTCGGCGAGTCGCCGGAGGTCGGCCACGCCGTAGCGGCTGATGCCGGCGGCGAAGGCATCCGACAGCGTCAGCGCGCACAGCACCGTCCAGCCGCCGGCCGACCCGCCCGCGACCGCGAGCCGTTCGGGGTCTGCGGCGCCGGCGGCGGCGTGCCCCTGCGCGGCGGCGATCACGTCGTCGACGTCGACCACGCCCCACTGGCCGAGCAGGCGTTCGCGATACGCGCGGCCGTAGCCGCTCGACCCGCCGTAGTTCACGTCGAGCACGCCGATCCCTCGGCTGGTGAAGTACGCGATCTTCGCGGATGCCGCGCCTCCGACATGGGTGGTCGGGCCACCGTGCACGAACACGACGTACGGCGGAAGCTCCCCGTCGGGCCCGGTGGCGTCGGGGTTCGTCGGAGGATAGTCGAAGGCGTGAACGGCTCCGCGCGGTCCGTCGACGGTCACCGCGCGTGCCCGGGGCATCCACTCGGAACCCCAGGGCGATATCCCGCCGACCACCGGCTCGGCCCCGGACGGATCGTCGACGTCGACCGCCCAGAGGCCGGTGCCGTCGGCCCCGGCGCCGCTCAGCAGCAGGCGGGTGCCGCGGACATCCTGGATCGACAGCCCCCAGAAGGGCTCCACGGGCACCGGGGTGACCGAGCCGTCGGTGTCGATCACGACGAGCTCGTCCGTTCCGTTGGTGCGCACCGCGGCGGTCCGGCCGTCGTCGAGCCGCGCGAACCAGCGATCGCCGAGCACCCACAGCGGTCCGCCGGTGTCGGCGTCGGCGGGCGCGACCGCGTCGTGGCGCAGGTCTGCGGTGAGACGGAGTCGCGTCAGGTTCCACCGTCCTGTCGGATCGTCGCTGTAGAGGATGTCGACGTCGTCGATCCAGACGGGCTGCAGCGGGGCGGTGGTGCCGCCTGCGACGGTGGTCCACTCGGCGACGAGCCCGCCCTCCAGCCGGCCGACCCGCAGCTCTGAGCGGTCCCACGGCATGTCGGGATGGTTCCACGAGATCCAGGCGAGGTGAGAGCCGTCAGGCGACAGCGCGAGGTGGGCGAAGAAGTCGCTGTCCTCGACGAGCGACGGGAGGGTCGCGGCATCCCACGCGCCCGCCCCGTCGATGGGGATCTCGACGATGTCCCGGTGCGGGGGCGCGTCGTCGCGATGCGTCTCGCGGACAGCGAGGAGGCGTCCGCCCTGCCACGTCAGACCGCCGAAGCGCATGTCGCCCGCCATCGGGGTCAGCGGTCGCGGCTTCTCACCCGGCTCCACCCGCCACACGCGCTGGTCGGCCTTCTCGACGAAGACGAGGGCGTCGCCCGCGACCGTCGTCCACGCGCCGCCGCCGTACTCGTGCACCCGGGACCGTGCGCTCCACGGCGCCGGAATGACATCGACGACTTCGCCGGATGACGTTCTCCGGCGCACCGTGGTGCGGCCGCCCTCCTCGGGCACCGACTCGCCCCACCACACCTCGTCGCCGACGAATCGCGCCCCCTCGAGTCGCAGCGATGCCGCCGACACCGCCTCGGCGGAGAGCGGGGAGGGCCAGGTTCCGTACGGGAGCGAGGTCGTCACGACACCAAGGTACGGCGAAACACAAGGTCACAGGGAGGGGGTTGCGGACGGGCCTCCGCTAGCTTGGACCCATCGTCGCCCGGTTGTCCCACGCGGACGGTCCTCGAGAGCAATCCCGGGGCCGGGCAGGGAGCGACAGCCGAGCCCGGCACCCGCCCGCGATGACACCGCGCCGCCGGTTACCCCGTGCGCGCGCCGTCCGCGGCCGCCCGGCCATTCGTCCGTACCCGATCCGAGAATCACGACATGTCGATCGACCTCAGTACCCCTCCGGTGCCGTTCTCGTTCGAGGTCTACCCGCCCAAGTCCGAAGCGGGGGACCTCGCCCTCCACGAGACGATCCGGCAGCTCGCCGCGGCCCGGCCGCGCTTCATCTCGGTCACCTACGGGGCCGGCGGATCGACCGGCGGGCGCTCGCTCGACCTTCTGCGCCACATCCTCCGTGAGACCGATGTGGCGCCGCTGGCCCACCTCACATGCGTCGGGAGCACGTACGCCGGTGCGAACGCGCTGATCCGAGAGTTCCTGGATGCCGGGATCACGAGCTTCCTCGCCCTCCGTGGCGACCCGCCGGCGGGAGCGTCCGAGGGCGAGCAGTTCCTCGGCGACCTCGAGAGCTCGGCCCAGCTCGTCCAGCTGATCGACCGGGTGCAGGCGGAGCGCGCGCCCTACAGCGAACGCACGATCCCCGGTGTCCCGGGCGCTGTGCAGGTGGAACCGCGCCCGAAGGTCGACATCGCGGTGGCGGCGTTCCCCAACGGGCATCCCCGATCGCGGCATCCGCGCGAGCACATCGACGCGCTGCTGGCGAAGCAGGCCGCCGGCGCGACCCTCGCGATCACGCAGCTGTTCTTCCACGCCGACGACTATCTCGCCTTCGTGCAGCGCTCGCGCGAGGCAGGCGTGAGCATCCCGATCCTCCCCGGCATCATGCCGATCACCTCGCCCTCGCGTCTTCGTCGCGTGCTCGAGCTCAGCGGCGAGGAGCTGCCCGCCGAGCTCGCCATCGCACTCGAGGTCGAGCCCACCCCGGAGGGCCAGCGTGCGCTCGGCATCGAGTACGCGGCCGAATTGGCCCGCGACGTCGTCGCCGGCGGTGCACCGGGGGTCCATCTGTACGCGTTCAACAGCCATGAGACGGTGCTCGCGGTCCTCCGCGACGCCGGAATCCTCACCCACCCCCTCGAGAAGGAAGCCGCACGATGACCGAAAACACCCCCGACTTCCCCCGCGGAACGATCCTCGGCTACCCCCGCATCGGACGTCGCCGCGAGCTCAAGCGCGCCGTCGAGTCGCACTGGGCAGGACGTTCCGACGAAGCCACCCTCGAGGCGACCGCGGCCGACCTCCGCCGTGCGACGCGTGAGCGCCTGGCCGAGCTCGGCCTCGGTCGCACGGACTCGTCGATCCCCGAGTCGTTCTCGTACTACGACCAGGTGCTCGACGCGGCCGTCGCCGTCGGCGCGCTGCCCGAGCGGTTCGCCGATCTCCGTGACGAGGACGGCACCGTCGGACTCGGCGCCTCCTTCACCGCTGCACGCGGCGCGGGCGAGAACGCCCCGCTCGAGATGACGAAGTGGTTCGACACGAACTACCACTACCTCGTGCCCGAGATCGGCCCCGAGACGTCCTTCGCGCTGTCGAGCGACCGCTTCGCCCGCCAGGTCGCCGAGGCGAAGGCCGACGGCTTCACGGTCCGCCCGGTCGTCGTGGGCCCGGTCACGCTCCTCGCCCTCGCGAAGGCGACGGATGCCGCACCGGAAGGGTTCGACCCGCTCAGCCGTCTGGACGACCTGCTGCCCGTGTACGCCGAGCTCCTCGCCTCGCTGCGCGCCGCCGGTGCCGAGTGGGTGCAGCTCGACGAGCCCGCCCTCGTGAGCGAGAGCCTCCCCGCGACGGCTGCGTCGCTGGCGGAGGCTGCTTCGCGCGCCTACGCCGCGCTCGGCGGAGCGGCCGACCGCCCCTCGATCCTCGTGACGGCCGGCTATGCACAGCTGTCGGCCGAGGCCTGGGCGGCGCTCGCCGCCGCTCCGGTCGAGGCGCTCGCGATCGACCTCACGCGCGGTTCGGTGCCTGCGGCCGCTGAGGGCCTCGCGACCAAGACGCTCGTCGGCGGCGTGATCGACGGACGCAACATCTGGCGCGGCGACCTCGCCGGCGCGTGGGCGAAGCTCGAGGCGCTCGAGGAGCTCGGTGCGGCGAGCATCTCCGCCGGCACGTCGACGTCGCTGCAGCACGTGCCGCACGACGTCGCCGACGAGAGCGAGCTCGACCCCCGCCTGGCCTCGTGGCTGGCGTTCGCCGACCAGAAGACCGCCCAGGTCGTCACGCTCGCCCGCGGCCTGGAGGCCGGCGCATCGGCCATCGAGACGGAGGTGGCCGCGGCATCCGCTGCTCTCGCCGACCGCCAGAGCGCGCCCGGTGTCCGCGACGGCGCTGTGCGCGAGCGCGCGGCGGCGCTGACCTCGGACGACTTCGACCGCGGGGACTACGAAGCCCGCGTCGCTGCGCAGGAGCTCGCCCTCGGGCTCCCGGTGCTGCCGACCACGACGATCGGGTCGTTCCCGCAGACGGGCGACATCCGCCGTGCGCGCGCCCGCCACGGCAAGGGCGAGATCACGACCGAGGAGTACGAGCAGTTCCTCCGCGACGAGATCGCGCGCGTCGTGACGCTGCAGGAGGACCTCGGACTCGACGTCCTGGTGCACGGCGAGGCCGAGCGCAACGACATGGTGCAGTACTTCGCCGAGAACCTCGACGGATTCGACGTGACGCAGAACGGATGGGTGCAGTCCTACGGCTCGCGCGCGACGCGCCCGTCGATCCTGTGGGGCGACGTGTCGCGCCCGGCGCCGATCACGGTCGCCTGGTCGACGTTCGCGCAGTCTCTCACCGAGAAGCCCATGAAGGGCATGCTCACGGGACCGGTGACGATCCTCGCCTGGTCGTTCGTGCGCGACGACCAGCCCCTCGCCGACACAGCGAACCAGGTCGCCCTGGCGCTGCGCGACGAGATCGCCGACCTCGAGGCCGCCGGCATCGGCGTGATCCAGGTGGACGAGCCCGCTCTGCGAGAGCTCCTGCCGCTGAAGAAGGCGGACCAGCCGGCGTACCTCGAGTGGTCGGTCGGCTCGTTCCGGCTGTCGACGGCCGGCGCCGCCGAGCAGACACAGGTGCACACCCACCTCTGCTACTCGGAGTTCGACGTCGTGATCGATGCGATCGCCGCTCTCGACGCGGATGTCACCTCGATCGAGGCCGCCCGCAGCCGTGGGGAGGTCATCGGCGACATCGCCGCGTCGGGCTTCACCCACGGCATCGGCCCGGGCGTCTACGACATCCACTCGCCGCGCGTGCCGTCGGTCGCCGAGGTCGCCGACCTCCTCGACCGCGCCGCCACCGAGCTGCCGCTGCGTCAGGTCTGGGTCAACCCCGACTGCGGGCTCAAGACGCGCGGCTACGACGAGACGGTGGAGTCCCTCCGCAACATCATCGAGGCCACGCGTTCGATCCGCGACAAGGTGGGCGCGGCGGTCTAGCCCTTCGGGGACTTCTTCGAGTCGGATGCCGCGGCCCCCACGGTCGCGGCATCCGTCGCCTTGACAGGCTCGATCTCGATGACCTCGGACTCCTCGACGACCTCGACGGGTGCGGCGGCGTCGTCCACGACAGCTTCGACGACGACGTGCTCTTCGGCACGGCGCTGGAGCAGCTCGAGGATCCAGGCGACGCCGAACGCGACCACGATCACGAGCACCACGTCGCCGATGGACAACGGGCGCAGCGCGAACAGCCACAGGACGGCGAGCACGGCGATGATCGTGCGCACGAGCACCTTGTGGCGGGCAAGCCATCCGCCGAAGCCTCCGGTGTCGAACCCGCGCGACGCGAGCTGCCGTCGAGCGGCGGAGTTCATGCCGTGGACGGCGCCACGCGCGCCCTGGGCGGGCGACGAGCCGCCCATCGCCCAGCCGAGCACGGCGACGAAGACGCCGAGCAGCGAGAGGACGATGGCCGTCTGCGCCATGGCGGCGACCAGCTGACCGTAGATGACCTCGATCGCGGACGGCGAGAGCGCGAGGTCGGTCGCGACGATCTGCATCGCGGTGTTGCCGATGGACAGCGTCGCGGCGAGGGCTCCGGCCCCGATCGCGATGCCGAGACCTGTGCCGAGCACGGCGACGCTGCGGCGACGTGCGATGGCGATGCCGAGCCCGAACAGCACGAGGGTGATGACGGGCAGCCACCATCCGAGCGTCGTGGCCAGGGCGTATCCGGTGCGGATGAGCGCGAGGTTCTCTCCCGTGCCGATGATGACGACGTGGTCGATCGCGGGGATGAGCTGCGCCGCGCTGACCCCTCGGTCCGTGAGGCGCTGCTTGACGGTCTCGACGATGGCGCCGAGCTGGATGCCGACACCGTCGTCGGTGCGGACGACGAGGCCGCCGCCGTCGGAGGTGGCCGCGGTCGTGAGCGCCCGGTGCGCGGCGCGCGTGGCGGTCGCCCAGACATCGGAGAAGGCATCCGACTCGACGACGCGCGTCACCGCCTGGTGGACCAGGTTCTCGAGGCCGTCCGCGGCGGGCGCCTCCAGCATCTGGAGCACCTGCGCGGCGCGCGGCGGCATGCCGTCGATGTCGGCCAGCCCCCCGAACAGGGAAGACGTGAGCTCGTGGAAGTCGACCTGCGCGGTGACGGCGTCCATCGTCTCGTCGATGACGAGCGCCTGGACGGCGGGGTCGTCGACCAGCGGTGCGAGGGTGGCGACGAACGCGTCCTCCTCGACCAGCTGGACGCGCGCCCACGCGCTGACGATGGAGACCGGCACGAGGATGGCGGCGACCACGATGCAGATGGCGGACACGGCCGTGCGCCATCGGCCTCCGGCGGGGCGGGAGCGCGGTGCGGGTGCAGCCTCCGCGGCGAGACGGGCGTTCTCGGACTCCAGCTCGCGGACGCGGTCTGCGAGCGCCTGGGCGTCCGCCGTGTCGATGTCGCTCATGCCGCCCATTCTGGCGGACGGCGACGACGTTGCGGGAAGTTTCACCCGCGAGGGGTGATCAGACGGCGCGGAGGACGGCGACGACCTTGCCGAGCACGACGGCCTCGTCGCCGAGGATCGGCTCGAACGCGGAGTTGCGGGGGAGGAGCCAGGTGTGGCCGTCGCGCTGGCGGAATGTCTTCACCGTCGCCTCGCCGTCCAGCATCGCGGCCACGATCTCGCCGTTGTCGGCGGTCGCCTGCGAGCGGACGACGACCCAGTCGCCGTCGCAGATCGCGGCGTCGATCATGGACTCGCCCGACACCTTCAGCATGAACAGGTCGCCCTTGCCGACGAGCTGACGGGGGAGCGGGAAGATCTCTTCGACCTGCTGCTCGGCGGTGATCGGAACGCCGGCGGCGATGCGCCCGACGAGTGGGACCAGAGCCGCGTCGCCGACGGAGGGCGCCGTGTCGGCGGGGTTCTCGGTCGCGGTGCCCGGCAGGTCGATGAGGACCTCCATCGCGCGGGTCTTGCCGGCGTCACGCCGGAGGTAGCCGCTCAGCTCCAGCTGGTTGAGCTGGTGCGTCACGCTCGACAGGGACTTGAGCCCGACGGCGTCGCCGATCTCACGCATGCTCGGCGGATAGCCATGGCGGGCGATCGACCGCTGGATGACCTCGAGGATCGCCAGCTGCTTGTCGCTCAGGCTCTTGCGCCGCCGCGTCTGCGGCCTGTCGCGCCCGGTGGCGTCGCTCATGTCCGGCTCCTGTCTCGCTGCGCTCGGGCTCTCGAGAGTGCAGCGGTCTTCGAATGTCGGAGGCCCGTGGTGGGGTTCTCGTATCGAAACCGTATCCGGATTCGGTGCTCTCGGGGAACACCGCGACCGCGTGTCGCGTTCGAGAGATCGTCTCCCGAAACGTCCCTTGACATCGCCATAGTTCGAAGATAACTTCGGTACAGAGATTCGCATCCCCCACTCCCGGCCGAGCGGCGGGTGCGAATCTCTCCCCAGCAGGAGGAGCAGATCATGACCGCGATCGGCATCACGACACCCGCACTGACGGGCGCATCCTTCCGGAGCGCCGCGCGTCCGGCGACGCGACTGCGGCTGACGGTGCGCGGTCGCCGCGTGCTGGCGGTCCTCGCCGCGCTGCCCGCCGCGCTGGCCGTCTGCTTCGCGATGATCTCGGGCGGCTCCGCACTCGCGTCGCGCGACGCCGGAGCCCCGATCGAGTCCTTCACGACGATCACGGTCTCGTCGGGCGACACGCTGTGGTCGATCGCGGAGGCGGTCGCGCCCGCAGCCGATCCCCGCGACGTGGTCGATGCGCTCGTGCGTCTCAACGCACTCGACAGCGTCTCCCTGCAGGCCGGACAGAGCCTGGCGATCCCGGCGGAGTACCACACCGCTCCCTGAGTCGGCCTCGCGCCGCGCGTCGACACACCGCCGATCCGCCCGTGCTGCGCCTCTACCATGGGAGAGGTGAGTCCACGCCTCGAAGACCTCCCCCTGCGCGACGACCTCCGCGGAATGACGCCGTACGGCGCTCCGCAGGCTCCGCTCCCCGTCGCGCTCAACGTCAACGAGAACACGCATCCGGTGCCGCAAGTCGTCGCCGACGACATCATGGACTCGATCGCGCTCGCGCTCCGCGACGTCAACCGGTATCCCGACCGCGAGTTCACGGCCCTTCGCGAGGGCTTCGCCGAGTACCTCGGTCACGGGCTGACGCGCGACCAGATCTGGGCCGCGAACGGCTCGAACGAAGTGCTCCAGCACGTCCTGCAGGCGTTCGCCGGGCCGGGGCGCACCGCGTTCGGCTTCGGGCCGACCTATTCGATGTACCCGCTGCTCACCCGGGCGACCGGGGCCGGGTGGGTGGCCGGCTCGCGCGCGGCCGACTACACCGTCGATGCGGCGGACGCGGCATCCCAGATCGCGGATGCCTCACCCGACGTCGTCTTCCTGTGCGCGCCCAACAACCCGACGGGCACGCCGCTCGGCCTCGACGTGATCGAGGCCGCCTATGACGCGACCGACGGGATCGTCGTCGTCGACGAGGCGTACTTCGAGTTCGCTCCGCGCGACGAGCGCTCCGCCCTCACGCTGCTCCCCGGGCGCGAGCGCCTCGTGGTGTCGCGGACGATGAGCAAGGCGTTCGCGTTCGCGGGCGCGCGCGTCGGCTATCTCGCGGCCGACCCCGCCCTCGTCGACGCCCTCCGGCTGGTACGACTGCCGTACCACCTGAGTGCCCTGACGCAGGCCGCGGCATCCGCTGCCCTTCGTCACGCTCCGACGATGCTGCGCATGGTCGACGAGATCGTCGCGCAGCGCGACCGCATCTCGGCGACGGTCGAGGCGCTCGGCTTCACGCCCCACGAGTCGTGGACCAACTTCGTGCTCTTCGGCGGCGTCGACGATCCGGCGGCCACCTGGCGCGGGCTCTACGACCGCGGTGTGCTGATCCGCGATGTCGGGATCCCGCATCACCTCCGCGTGACCGCGGGCACCGAGGAGGAGACCACCGCGTTCCTCGACGCCCTCGCGTCGATAGAATCGGCCTCATGAGCGCCGCATCGCGTACCGCCTCCCTCCGACGCTCCACGAGCGAGTCCACCGTCGAGCTCGAGCTCGACCTCGACGGCACCGGACGCAGCCGCATCGACACGACGGTCCCCTTCTTCGACCACATGCTCACGGCCTTCGCGAAGCACTCGCTGACCGATCTCACCGTGCGCGCGTCGGGCGACACCGACATCGACGCGCACCACACGGTCGAAGACATCTCCATCGTGCTGGGGCAGGCGATCCGCGAGGCGCTGGGAGACAAGTCGGGCATCTCGCGGTACGGCGACGCGCTGGTGCCCCTCGACGAGGCTCTCGCGCAGGCCGTGGTCGACATCAGCGGCCGGCCCTACCTCGTGCACGAGGGCGAGCCTGCCGGCTTCGAGCACCACCTCATCGGCGGGCACTTCACGGGGTCGCTCGTGCGGCACACGTTCGAGGCGATCTCCTTCAACGCCGCACTCACCGTCCACGTGCGCGTGATCTCGGGCCGCGACCCTCACCACATCGCCGAGGCGGAGTACAAGGCGTTCGCCCGTGCGTTCCGCCAGGCGAAGTCACTCGACCCCCTGGTCGAAGGCATCCCCAGCACGAAGGGCGCTCTGTGAGCTCCAGACCCGTCGTCGCGGTCCTGGACTACGGATCGGGCAACGTCCACTCGGCGGTGAAGGCGCTCGACGCCGCGGGGGCGGACGCCCGCCTGACGTCCGACCGGGCGCTCGTTCTCGAAGCCGACGGGCTCGTGGTCCCCGGTGTCGGCGCGTTCCGCGCGGTGATGGAGGCGCTCCGGGCGAGCCGCGGCGACGAGCTCATCGGCCGTCGCCTCGCGGGCGGACGACCGGTGCTGGGCATCTGCGTCGGTATGCAGGTGCTCTTCGAACGCGGCGTGGAGCGCGGCGTCGACACCGAAGGCATGGGCGAGTGGCCCGGCGTGGTCACCGAGCTCGATGCGCCTGTGCTGCCCCACATGGGCTGGAACACGGTCGAGCCCGGCGAGGGGTCGAAGCTGTTCGCGGGCATCGAGGACGAGCGGTTCTACTTCGTCCACTCCTTCGGGGCGCAGAAGTGGCTCCTCGACGTGCAGCCGCCCTTCCCCGAGCCGACGCTCACGTGGTGCGACTACGGGCAGCCCTTCCTCGCGGCGGTCGAGAACGGCCCCCTGTCGGCGACCCAGTTCCACCCCGAGAAGTCGGGCGACGCCGGCATCCGGCTTCTCACGAATTGGATCGACGGCCTCGGCGGGGCTACCCTCTGAATTCGTGCCGTCTGCGGGAGCGCATCCCTCCCGAGACCTTCCCGCACGAGGAGCCATGAACGATTTCGCCTCAATGCCCGAACTGATCCTGCTGCCCGCCGTCGACGTCGCCGACGGCAAGGCCGTGCGCCTCACCCAGGGCGAGGCCGGCACCGAGACCAGCTACGGCGACCCCGTCGACGCGGCCCTGGACTTCGCTCGTCAGGGCGCGCAGTGGATCCACCTGGTCGACCTCGACGCGGCCTTCGGCCGGGGCAGCAACGCGGGCATCCTGCGCAAGGTGATCAAGCAGGTCAAGGGCGTGCAGGTCGAGCTGTCGGGCGGAATCCGCGACGACCGCACGCTCGAGGCCGCTCTCGACAGCGGCGCGGCGCGCATCAACCTCGGCACCGCGGCGCTCGAGAACCCCGAATGGGCCGCAGACGTGATCGGCCGCTACGGCGACGTCATCGCGGTCGGCCTCGACGTGCGGGGCACGACCCTCGCCGCACGCGGATGGACCCGCGAGGGCGGCGATCTGTGGACCGTCCTCGATCGTCTCGAGTCGGCCGGCTGCAGCCGGTACGTCGTCACCGACGTCACCAAGGACGGCACCCTCCAGGGCCCCAACGTCGAACTGCTGCGCGAGATGACGTCGCGCACCCCCAAGCCGATCGTCGCCTCGGGCGGAGTCTCGAGCCTCGACGACATCGCCGCGCTGCGCGACCTCGTTCCACTCGGCGTCGAAGGCGCGATCGTCGGCAAGGCGCTGTACGCGGGCGCCTTCACGCTCGCCGAGGCGCTGGATGTCGCCGGACACTGACCCGCACGACCACGGCGGTCATCAGGCCGACTCGGCGGGGGTGCCGTGGGAGGGCCGCAGCTTCCACGCGAACCCCCACTCGGCGGACGACGGCTCCGCCGATCCGGCGCTCCTCGCCGCGCTCCTCTCATTCCGCGACGGCAGCGGCGGTCAGACGGCGGTCGTCGACGCGTACCGGTCCGCGCGCCTGCTGATCCCGCTCGTCGCCGAGAAGGGCGACGAGGGGATCGGCGCCCACGGTCTCGCAGTCGACAAGACTCAGGAGCTCTCCATCGTCACGGTGGCCGCGCCCGACGGCCGGCGCGTGCTCCCGGTGTTCACCTCCGTGGAGACGATGGGGCGATGGGATGCCTCGGCCCGTCCGGTGCCGGCCGACGGCGTGCGCACGGCGGTCGCGGCGTCCGCCGACGACACCGACCTCATCGTGATCGACCCCGGATCGCCGACCGAGTTCGTGATCCGGCGGCCCGCGGTGTGGGCGATCGCGCAGGGCCACCCGTGGGAGCCGAGCTTCACGTCGCCCGAGGTGTTCGCCGGGCTTCAGCAGAGCATAGGCGGCGAGCTCGCCGTCATCGACCTCGCAGCCCTGCCGGGCGATCCCGATGCGCGGCTGCGCGGGCCCGAACTGGTCGTCCGGCTCGAGCTCATCCACGGTCTCGAGCAGGGCGAGCTCGACGCGGTGCTCTCACGGCTCGCATCGCGGTGGGCGGCCGATCATCGCATCGCCGTCCTGGTCGACTCGCTGACGGTGAAGCTCGTCCGCGCCTGACCTCGCGCGTATCGGCCGCGGGATGCGCGCCTCTTGGGTGGCAAGACCACGCCGCCGCCGTCGGCCGCCCGGAAGGGGCCTTGCGACCGACGTCCCGGCGGCGGATGATCGGCTCCGCGGAGGTGGCCACCATGGACGACGGCATGAGGCAGTACCGGCAGGCGCTCGACGCGGCACATCGCCATGCGCTGGAGTGGCTCGAGTCCGTGGCTGAGCGACCGATCCGGCCCGAGCTCGACGTGGACGGGATCCTGGCGAGGCTCGAGCGCACGCTGCCCGAGGACGGCGCCGACGCGGCGGCCGTCGTGGAGGAGCTGGCGGAGGCATCCGCACCGGGACTGATGGCGATGGGATCTCCGCGCTTCTACGGCTTCGTCATCGGCGGCACGTACCCGGCCGCTCTCGCGGCGGACTGGCTCGTCTCCGCGTGGGACCAGAACACCGGGTCCCGCCAGCCCACGCCCGCCACCGCGGCGGTGGAGGAGGTCGCGGCTGCCTGGCTCGTCGAACTCCTCGGACTGCCGCCCCGCAGCGGCGTCGGGTTCGCGACGGGCGCCACGAGCGCGAACCTGTCGTGCCTCGTCGTCGGGCGCGATGCCGCGCTGCGGGCCCGCGGGTTCGACCCGGTCGCCGACGTCGCGCAGGCCCCGCGCGTCCGGTTCCTCGCGGGCGGTGCCGTGCACACGTCGGTGGTGCTGGCCGGCCGCATTGCGGGGCTCGGGGCTCCGACGGCCGTCGGCGCCGACGCGGAGGGCCGCATCGACGTCGCCGGACTCGAACGCGCGCTGGGCGCCTCGGACGCGCCCACGGTGGTGGCGCTGCAGGCCGGCGACGTCCATTCGGGCGCCTTCGACGACTTCACGTCGGCGATCGCGGTGGCCCGCGCCGCCGGTGCGTGGATCCACGTGGACGGCGCCTTCGGGCTGTGGGCGGCCGCCAGTCCACGCCTGGACCATCTCACGGCGGGGCTCGCCGACGCCGACTCGTGGGCGACCGATGCGCACAAGACGCTCAACGTGCCCTACGACTGCGGGGTCGCCATCGTGCGCGACGAAGCGGCGATGACGGCGTCCCTCGGCGCCCACGCGGCGTACCTGCCCGCCGTCGCGAGCGTCTCCGATCCCTACGACCGCGTGGCCGAGCTGTCCCGGCGTGCGCGCGGGGTGCCGGTGTGGGCTGCCCTGCGGTCGCTCGGACGCCGCGGCGTCGTCGATCTGGTCGACGGGCTGGTGGATGCCGCGACCGCCCTCGCCGCGGGATTCCGGACTGTTCCCGGCCTGGAGGTGCTGAACGAGGTCGTTTTCACCCAGGTCTGCCTCGCCGCCGAGGAGGACGCCGACACGGCCGCGCTGGGGGAGTGGCTGCGCAGCGAGGGCACGGTATGGGCGTCGTCGTCATCCTGGCGCGGCCGCACCGTGGTGCGGTTCGCCGTGAGCAATCACGCGACCGATGCCGAGGCGGTCCGCCGCACGGTCGACGCGGTCGCCCGCGGCGCGGCCGCGATCGGCATCGGGGGTCGACCGGTCAGTTGACCGGACCGGTCCACTTCTCGCCCGGGCCCTTGCCGATCGGATCGGGGATCACCGACGCCTCGCGGAACGCGAGCTGAAGCGACCGGAGGCCGTCGCGCAGCGAGCGCGCGTGCATGTCGCTGATCTCCGGCGCACCCGCCGTGATGAGACCGGCGAGGGCGTTGATGAGCTTGCGCGCCTCGTCGAGGTCGGTCTGGGCCGCAGGGTCGTCGGCGAGGCCCACCTTGACGGCCGCGGCGCTCATGAGGTGCACCGCTGCGGTGGTGATCACTTCGACGGCGGGAACATCGGCGATGTCGCGGGTCGCGGCCGAGGCGGCGCGCTCCTGCTCCTCCCAGCGTGCGTGGCGGTCGTCGTCGGAGGCCGGAATCGTGGTCACGCGCTTCTCTCTGCTAGACTTGTGCGGGCTTCGGTGCGTTCTGCACCGGACCGAAAGAGGATCACATCCCACCCGCGCTTGCCGTTCCAGGCTACCGGGTCACGCACTCCGCCCCGACCGCACTGCGATCGGGGTAGGCGATCGCGAGCGGGGAACCGCGAACGACGACAGGGTGCAGAAGCCGGCGCTCGAGCGCCGAGCGGGTGGAATGACTCCTCTTTCAGCCCGCGTCACGCCCCATGTGTCGCGGTGGCCGACATCCGCATGAAAGAGGAGTTCCGCATCAGCGATCCCCGCACCAACGACCGCATCCGCGTCCCCGAGGTCCGCCTCGTCGGACCCGCGGGTGAGCAGGTCGGCGTCGTCCGCATCGAGGTGGCGCTGCGCCTGGCCCAGGAGGCCGACCTCGATCTCGTCGAGGTGGCCCCCAACTCGAAGCCGCCAGTGGTCAAGATCATGGACTACGGCAAGTTCAAGTACGAGGCTGCGCAGAAGGCCAAGGAAGCGCGTCGCAATCAGGCGAACACCGTCCTCAAGGAGGTCCGGTTCCGTCTGAAGATCGAGGCCCACGACTACATAACCAAACTCAAGCGCGCCGAGGGCTTCCTCCAGTCGGGCGACAAGGTCAAGGCCATGATCCTGTTCCGAGGCCGCGAGCAGTCGCGTCCCGAGCAGGGTGTGCGTCTTCTCCGCAAGTTCGCGGAGGACGTGGCCGAGTTCGGCACCGTCGAGTCGAATCCGACGATCGACGGCCGCAACATGGTGATGGTCGTGGCTCCCCACAAGAACAAGTCCGAGGTGAAGACCGAGCAGAACGCTCAGCGCGCCGCGAACAAGGAAGCCGCCCGGTCCGCCCGCGGCGGCACGGCTCCGGCCGACACCGACACCGAGTCCGAGCCGGCAGCCGCCGAGTAGGACCCCACAGACTCCCGCTCCGCGGGACACCGACTCCCGCCTGGGCGGGAAGTGAAACGAAGGAAGAAGAGATGCCGAAGCAGAAGACCCACTCGGGTGCCAAGAAGCGCTTCAAGCTCACCGGTAGCGGAAAGCTGATGAAGCAGCAGGCCAACATGCGCCACAACCTCGAGGGCAAGTCGTCGCGCCGCACGCGCCGCCTCAACCAGGAGCAGGTCCTGGCCCCGGGTGACGCCAAGGTCGCCAAGAAGCTCCTCGGCCTCTGAGCGCCGACGCACGATAGGAAACAGAAGAAATGGCTAGAGTCAAGCGGGCAGTCAACGCCCACAAGAAGCGTCGCGTCATCCTCGAGCGCGCGTCCGGTTACCGCGGACAGCGTTCGCGCCTCTACCGCAAGGCGAAGGAGCAGGTCACCCACTCGCTCGTCTACGCGTACCGCGACCGTCGCAAGCGCAAGGGCGACTTCCGTCGTCTGTGGATCCAGCGCATCAACGCCGCGAGCCGCCAGAACGGCATCACGTACAACCGCTTCATCCAGGGCCTCGGCCTCGCGGGTGTGCAGGTCGACCGCCGCATGCTCGCCGAGCTCGCGGTGAACGAGCCCGCCACGTTCGCCTCGCTCGTCGAGACGGCCAAGAAGGCGCTGCCCGAGAACGTCAACGCCCCCAAGAGCGTCTGACGCCGGCATCCGGTTCTCGAAAGGGACGCCCTCCTCACGGAGGGCGTCCCTTTTCCCATTCCTGCGCGTCGCATGAAGGAGCGGCCCCGACCCTAGACTGATGGTGTGCTCGAGAACCCTCGCTCTCCGCGCGTTCGCGCCGTGGCGAAACTGACGAAGCGGAGCGCTCGTCAGGAGACCGGACTGTTCCTCCTCGAAGGCCCTCAGGCGGCCCGCGAGGCACTCGCGTACCGCCCCGACACCCTGGTCGAGGTGTACGCGACGCCGACCGCCATGGAGCGGCACACGGACGTGCGCGATGCAGCTCGGGATGCCGGCCTCGAGGTCGTCTTCACGACCGAGGCCGTGCTCGACGCCATGGCCGACACCGTGACGCCGCAGGGCATCGTGGCTGTCGCGCGACAGTCGCCGACCTCGCTGCGCGACGTGTTCGCGTCGTCGCCGCGTCTCGTCGCGATCTGCGAGGAGGTGCGCGACCCCGGCAACCTCGGCACGATCATCCGGGCAGCGGATGCCGCGGGCGCCGACGCCGTCATCCTCACCGGCCGAACGGTCGATCCGTACAACCCGAAGGTCGTACGCGCCACGACGGGTTCGCTGTTCCACCTGCCTGTCGCGGTGGGGGTCGACCTCGCGACGGCGGTGGAGCGGGCACATGCCGCCGGGGTGCGCGTGATCGCCGCCGACGTCGGCGGCGGCGACTTCCTCGCGGCGCGCGGACTCCTCGCCGAGCCGACCGCGTGGCTGTTCGGGAACGAGGCGCGCGGGCTCGACGACGACGCGCTCGCCCTCGCCGACCTGTCCCTGCGCCTGCCGATCTACGGTGCCGCCGAGTCGCTCAACCTCGCCACCGCGGCGAGCGTGTGCCTGTACGAGACGGCGTTCGCGCAGCGCGCGGCGGGCTGAACACAGCGCATTCCGGGGCTGTTACAACACGGTAAAGACGCGGCGTTGCAGTGGCAGAGGGGTCTGCCGCCGCCATAGGGTGGCGCTATGACGACCGCCGATGACAGCGCTCCGAAGACGTCGAACATCAACGTCCGCCGCGGCGACCCCCTGGTCGAGATCACCGATGTCCAGAAGCACTATGGCGAGTTCCAGGCGCTGAAGGACATCGATCTGACCGTGAACCGCGGCGAGGTGGTCGTGGTGATCGGTCCATCCGGCTCCGGAAAGTCGACCCTGTGCCGCACGATCAATCGGCTCGAGACGATCACGAGCGGCACCATCTCGATCGACGGCAAGGAGCTCCCCAAGGAGGGGAAGGACCTGGCCGCGCTGCGCGCAGACGTCGGCATGGTCTTCCAGTCGTTCAACCTCTTCTCGCACCTCACGATCCTCGACAACGTGACGCTCGGGCCGATCAAGGTCAAAGGCATGAAGAAGGCGGAGGCCGAGAAGCTCGGCACGCAGCTTCTCGAACGCGTCGGCGTCGGCCACCAGGCCGCGAAACTGCCCGCCCAGCTGTCGGGCGGCCAGCAGCAGCGCGTCGCGATCGCCCGCGCGCTCGCCATGCAGCCCAAGGTCATGCTCTTCGATGAGCCGACGAGCGCGCTCGACCCCGAGATGATCAACGAGGTGCTCGACGTCATGGTCGGCCTCGCGCAGGACGGCATGACGATGATCGTCGTGACCCACGAGATGGGGTTCGCCCGCAAGGCGGCCGACCGCGTGGTGTTCATGGCCGACGGGCAGATCGTGGAGGAGGCGACTCCCGAGGAGTTCTTCACGAACCCGCAGAGCGATCGCGCGAAGGACTTCCTCTCGAAGCTCCTCACCCACTGACCCTGACCGACCCTCGCACCCCCGGGAGGGAAACGAGCACCACCACCGCACGACTACTCCGCACGACCCGAACGTCGGACATACGGAACCAGCACACACACAGCAACCAGGAGGAAACCATGCGAAAGTCACGGATCATTACGGGGATCGGCATCTCCGCCATCGCCCTGCTCGCGCTCACCGCGTGCAACAGCGGCACGCCCGGCGCCGACCCGAGCGAAGGCGGAGACGGCGGCGAAGAGACCACCGCGCTTTGGGAGGTCGCGAGCGACGTCTCGCTCGAGGGCAGCCCCACGTTCGAAGCGATGACCGCGCGCGACGGCGTCGTCGTCGGCGTCAAGAACGATCAGCCCGGCCTCGGTTACGAGGACGCCGCGACCGGTGAGCGGACCGGGTTCGATGTCGACATCGCCCGCTGGATCGCCGCTTCGCTCGGCTACGACGAAGACCAGATCGAGTACGTCACCATTCCGTCGGCCAACCGTGAGCAGGCTCTCGTGAACGGCGACATCGACTACTACGTCGGCACGTACTCGATCACCGACACCCGCAAGGAGCTGATCGACTTCGCCGGTCCGTACTTCCTCACGGGTCAGGGCCTGATGGTCGCCGCCGACAACACAGACATCAATGGTCCGGACGATCTTGAGGGCAAGATCGTGTGCTCCGTGACGGGTTCGACGCCGCTGCAGCGCATCCGCGACGAGTACAACCCGGGTGACACCGTCGAGTACGACACCTACTCGCAGTGCGTGGAGCAGCTCAAGGCCGGTTCGGTCGACGCGATCACCACGGACGAGGCGATCCTGGCCGGCTACGTCGCGCAGGAGCCCGACGCTCTCAAGATCGCGGGCGAGCCGTTCAGCGAGGAGCGCTACGGCGTGGGCGTCGCCAAGGGCGACACCGTCATGGTTGAGCACATCAACACGCTGTTCACCGATGGCGGCGACGTCTGGACCGCGCTCTTCGACGAGCACCTCGCGCCGGCGGGCATCACGGGCACGCAGCCCGAGGTCGACCCGGTCATGTGACCTGTGGCGGTGGTGGGCGCCGAGCGGCCCCACCACCGCTGCCGCTCACCGCAGCACGAAGGAGGAGACCGCTGAACGTCATCACCGACAACTGGGATGTCTGGGCCGAGGGGCTGATCGGAACGCTGATCCTGTTCTTCGGGGGCGGACTGCTGGCGCTCATCCTCGGCATCATCGTGGGCGCGATGCGCGTCTCGCCGATCCCCGTCGCGAGAACGATGGGGACGCTGTACGTGAACACGATCCGCAACACCCCGCTCACACTGGTGTTCTTCGCGTTCGCGTTCGCACTTCCGCCGCTGCTCGGGCTCCGGCTCACCGCCGACGTGTCCCTCACGCTGGCGGTGTGCGCGCTCGGCATCTACACGGCGACGTATGTCGCCGAGACGATCCGCTCTGGCATAAACACCGTCCCCGTCGGTCAAGCCGAGGCGGCACGGGCGGTCGGGCTCACCTTCGGGCAGGTGATGACCCTGGTCGTCATGCCGCAGGCCTTCCGATCGGTCATCCCGCCGATGATGAGCGTCTTCATAGCCCTTCTGAAGAACACCACCGTGGCGGCAGGCTTCGGTGTGGTGAACCTCGGTGCCGCGCGCAACTACCTGAGTGAGCGCGGCGCGAACCAGATGCTCGTGATCATCTGGGTCATGATCATCTTCGTCGCGCTCGTCCTGCTGCTCTCTTGGGCCCAGCGCGCGCTCGAGAACAAGTGGAGGGTCGCCCGATGACTTCCGTCCTGTACGACGTCCCCGGGCCCCGCGCGATCGTCCGCAACCGCATTCTCGGCGTCCTCACGGTCGTCGTGGTCGCCGCGATCCTGGGCTTCTTCCTCTGGCGGCTGATCGACACCGGCCAGTTCACGGCTGAGAAGTGGCAGGCCTTCACCTATACGAACGTGTGGGTGCAGATCGGCCTGGCCACGCTCCGCACGCTCGCCGCGTTCGCCGTCGCCGCGATCGGTGCACTCATCCTGGGCTTCGCGCTCGCGATCGGCCGGATGTCCGATCACTCGTGGATCCGCGTGCCCGTCGGCGCGATCGTAGAGTTCCTGCGCGCCGTGCCCGTGCTCGTCTTCATGTTCCTGCTCTACTACGGGCTCCCCGTCATCGGCGTGCGGATGGCGCCGTACTGGGCAGTCGTGATCGCACTCATCGCCTACAACGGCTCGGTGCTCGCCGAAGTCATCCGAGCGGGCGTCGAGTCGCTGCCGCGTGGCCAGCAGGAAGCGGGCTACGCGATAGGGCTCCGCAAGTACGGAGTGATGCAGCTCGTCCTGCTGCCGCAGGCCATCCGGGCGATGATGCCTGTGATCATCGCACAGCTGGTTGTCACACTGAAGGACACCGCGCTCGGCTTCATCATCACGTACCCGGAGCTGCTGTTCTACGCCCGCTACATCGGGTCTCAGTCGGCCCTGGACTCGCCGATCGTGCCCGCCACGATCGTCGTCGGGGCGATCTACATCAGCCTCTGCCTGATCCTGTCGTTCATCGCGAACACCGTCGAGAAGCGGCTGCGACGGTCGTCGAGCGGCGTGCGGATCGCGCAGGCGGAGCAGCCGACCCAGGAGATCACCGACACCGAGCTCATCGTGACGCAGCGCGGAACGGACTCGGCTCGCACGTAGGACCAGGGCGGGAGCGCGTCGGCGGCATCCGGTGACCGCAGCGGCGAGGCGGGGCATCCGCCCTCGGTAGACTCGGGTCTCGTGTCTGACGTTCCTGAAATCACGCCCGAGGCGGTGGATGCCGCGGTCGAGGCCGCGCTCGAAGCCGTCGCCGCGGCCGGCGACACGGCCGCTCTGAAGGCCGCGCGCTCCGCTCACAGCGCCGAGGGCGCGCCCCTCGCGAAGCTGAACGCCCGCCTCCGCGAGGTTGCGCCCGAGCGCAAGGCCGAGTTCGGCAAGCTCGTGGGCCAGGCCCGCGCGCGCGTGAACCAGGCGTTCGCCGCCCGCGAGGCGGAGCTCGCCGAGGCGGAGACCGCCGCGCGGCTCGAGGCCGAACGCGTCGACATCACAGCGCTCGCGCAGCGCGCACGCGTCGGGGCGCGGCATCCGATCTCGCTCCTGCAGGAGCAGGTGGCCGACATCTTCGTCGGCATGGGGTGGGAGATCGCCGAGGGGCCCGAGCTCGAACACGAGTGGTACAACTTCGACGCCCTGAACTTCGACGTCGACCACCCGGCGCGTCAGATGCAGGACACGTTCTTCGTAGACCCGGTCGATCGCCATCTCGTCATGCGCACGCACACGAGCCCCGTGCAGGTGCGGTCGATGCTCGAGCGCGACCTCCCGATCTACGTGCTCTGCCCCGGCCGGGTGTACCGCACCGACGAGTTCGACGCGACGCACCTCCCTGTGTTCACGCAGTTCGAAGGTCTCGTGATCGACAAGGGCATCACGATGGCCCACCTCAAGGGCACGCTGGACCACGCCGCGAAGGTGCTGTTCGGGCCGGAGGCGAAGACGCGCTTCCGCGCCAACTTCTTCCCCTTCACCGAGCCCTCCGCCGAGCTCGACCTGTGGCACCCGACCTTCAAGGGCGGTGCTCGCTGGATCGAGTGGGGCGGCTGCGGCATGGTCAACCCGAACGTGCTGCGCGCGGCCGGGATCGACCCCGAGGAGTACTCGGGCTTCGCCTTCGGCATGGGCATCGAGCGGACGCTCATGTTCCGCAGCGACGTCCAGGACATGCGCGACATGGCAGAGGGCGATGTCCGCTTCAGCGAACAGTTCGGAATGGTGGTCTGATGCGCGTCCCGCTCTCCTGGTTGCGTGAGTTCGTCGATGTCCCGGCGGATGCCTCGCCCGAGGACATCCTCGAGGCGCTCGTGCGCGTCGGGTTCGAAGAGGAGGACGTGCACCGCTTCGAGCTGCAGGGCCCGATCGTCGTCGGCGAGGTGCTCGAGTTCGTCGAGGAGCCGCAGTCCAACGGCAAGACGATCCGGTGGTGCCAGGTACGCGTCGCGCCCGAGGGCGAGGTCGCGGCCGACGGCGGCGACGCCGTCCACGGGGTGGTGTGCGGCGCGCGCAACTTCTTCGTCGGCGACAAGGTCGTCGTGACGCTGCCCGGCGCCGTGCTGCCCGGTCCGTTCCCCATCGCCGCACGCAAGACCTACGGCCACGTGTCGGACGGCATGATCGCCTCGGCGAAGGAACTCGGCCTCGGCGACGAGCACAACGGCATCCTGCGCCTGGTCGAGCTCGGCATCGACGCACCGGTCGGCACCGACGCGATCGCCCTCCTGGGTCTCGACGACGTCGCGATCGACATCAACGTCACCCCTGACCGCGGCTACGCCCTGTCGGTGCGCGGTGTCGCCCGTGAGTACTCGCACGCCACCGGCGCGGCCTTCCGCGATCCCGGCGACCGGGAGTGGGGCGAGCTTCAGCACCCGGCGGCCGGCTTCGCCGTGGCCGTCGAGGACGCCGGCCCCATCCGGGGACGGGTCGGGGCATCCGAGTTCGCCGTCCGCATCGTGCGAGACGTCGACCCGACCAAGCCGACGCCCGCATGGATGGTCGCGCGGCTTGCGCTCGCCGGCATCCGCTCGCTCGGCATTCTGATCGACATCACCAACTACGTGATGGTGGAGCTCGGCCAGCCGATCCACGGCTACGACCTCGACAAGCTGCAGGGCGGCATCACCGTGCGCCGTGCGACGCCGGGGGAGCAGCTGGAGACGCTCGACGGCAAGGTGCGCACCCTCCATCCGGAGGATCTCCTCATCACCGACGAGTCCGGTCCGATCGGCCTCGCCGGCGTCATGGGCGGCGGCACCACGGAGATGTCGGGGAGCACCCGCAACGTGCTCATCGAAGCGGCGATCTTCGACACCGTGACGATCGCGCGCACGGCGCGCCGGCACAAGCTGCCCTCCGAGGCTTCCCGTCGCTTCGAGCGCGGCGTGGACCCGCTGATCCCCTTCGTCGCCGCCCGCCGCGTCGCCGACCTCATGGTCGAGTACGCGGGCGGCACCCTCGACACCGAGGTGGGAGGCGCGCTGTTCGCCACCGTCGAGATCGCCGGGATCGACCTGCCCCGCGGCTTCGTCGAGGGACTCATCGGCGTCGACTACACGACCGGCGAGATCGTCGCCGCACTCGAGATGATCGGGTGCGAGGTCTACGACAGCGGTGATCACTGGTCGGTGCATCCGCCGTCGTGGCGTCCCGATCTGACCGACAAGTGGACGCTCGCCGAGGAGGTCGCCCGCATCGAGGGCTATCACCGCATCCCGTCGATCCTGCCCACGCCGCCGTCGGGTCGCGGCCTGACCGTCGCGCAGCAGGGCAGGCGTCGGGTCTCCAACGCCCTCGCGGCGGCCGGGTACGTCGAGACGCCGTCGTTCGCGTTCACGACCGACGAGCTCAACGACCTCCACGGCTCGCCGTCGGGCGAGCGGCTCCCGAGCATCCGGATCGCGAACCCGCTCGACGGGCAGGCGCCGTTCCTGCGCCGCTCGCTCGTGCCTGGACTGCTCCAGGTCGCGCACCGCAACGTCGCGCGTGGGTTCACCGACCTCGCCCTCTTCGAGACGGGTGTCGTCTTCCTGCCGAAGCCGGGTGTCGCGTATGGCACGTCGCACGTCCCGCCGCTGGCCGTGCGACCGGATGCCGCGACCCTCGCCGAGCTCGACGCATCGATCCCGCCGCAGCACCGTCATGTCGCGGTCCTGCTCTCGGGCAGCGTCGTCGCGAAGCAGCCCGGCGTCCAGCCCGTGCCCGCCGACCTCACCGACGCCCTCGACGCCGTCCGTTCCATCGGTGCCGCCGCCGGTGTCACCATCGAGGTCGCCCAGGCGCAGCGCGCCGCGCTGCACCCCGGACGCACCGGCGTGCTGTGGGTCGGCGACATCGAGGTCGGCTACGTCGGCGAGGTGCTGCCCGCGGTGGCGGAGGCATCCGATCTCCCCGGGCGCGTGATCGTGGCCGAGCTCGATCTCGACCTCGTGCTGTCGCTGGCCGGAGAGAAGGTCGTCGCAGCGTCCCTGTCGGGCTTCCCCGCGGCGACGCAGGACGTGTCGCTGGTCGTCGGCGCGGACGTTCCGGCAGCCGACGTGCGCTCAGCGCTCATCGAGGGTGCGGGTGACCTCCTCGAATCGCTTCGCCTGGTCGACGACTATCGCGGTCCGGGCGTGCCCGAGCGGTCGAAGAGCCTCACATTCGCCCTGCGCTTCCGCGCGCCCGACCGCACGCTGACCGCCGCCGAGGCGACCGACGCCAAGCTCGCCGGGGTCGCGGTGGCCGCGCAGCGGTTCGGCGCGACGCTGCGCGAGTAGCCGCTCGAGAAGCGACCAAGATCGATTCCGCGATTCCGCGTAACGGATCGGTCCGATCGTCCTCTCATCGGTTGAGGGAATCGACTCCCTTCCGTCGCGCCGCTCAGTGCAGCGCGACGGACCGCCGGTCCGGGGGGATTCTGGCGGCCGGCAGCCCCACCCGTAGAGTCCCCAACTCTTTCCCCCGGGCGGGGCTGCCCCTTCCCATGACGCGCCGGACTGTGGGAACGACGGTCAGCGATTGCCCCAGTTCCACGCCGGGCGATCGAGCATTCCCTGGCCCGCGATCACCGTGCCGTCCGCATGAGCCTCCAGCCGGTGGGTCAGTGCTCCCGCCTGGGCGAGCGGTCGCGACAGCCGCTCGGCATGGGTCACCACGACGACCTGCGAGCGGGCGGACGCCTCGACGACGAGCGCCGCGAGGGGCTCGAGCAGATCGGGGTGCAGGCTCGCCTCGGGCTCGTTGAGCACGATCAACGGCGCCGGTCGTGCCGGGAGAAGGGCTGCGCACAGCAGCAGATAGCGCAGTGTGCCGTCCGACAGCTCCGCGGTCTCGAGCGCCCGGAGCAGTCCGGGCTGGCCCATCACGAGGCGGAACCGTCCGTCGGCCGCCTCGACCCGCACTTCGGCGCCGGGAAAGGCGCCGCCGACCGCGCCCTCGAGCGCGGCGCCGTGCCCGGCATCCTGGATCGTCGCCCACACCGCCGCGAGGTTCTCGCCGCCGTGGGCGAGCGTGGGGGAGCGCGTGCCCACCTGAGGCTGACGCGCGGGAGCATCGGCGTCGACACGGAAGTGGTCGTAGAAGCGCCAGCCGCCGAGCGTGCGACGCAGCGCGAGCAGCTCCGGCGCCGTGTCTCCGTCGGCCAGATCGGTGACGATGCTCTCGAATGTCGCGAGCTGCTGGCCGAGCGTCGTCCACGCTCCGTCGCGTACTCGTGTCACGCCTCGGAGGCGGTCGATGAGCAGTGTCGCGGGCTTCGCGATGGGCCCGGCGAACACCTGCTCGCGCTTGAGCTCGGGATCGCGGGCGAACAGGCTCCGCTGATCGACCTGAGGGATGCCGAGATCGACCAGGTAGCCCAGCTCGTCGGAGGCGAACCCGAGGCGCACCGCCACCGGCCCCTTGCGCACCGTGCCCTGCTCGCCGCCGAACTCCGGGCCCGCCCACAGGAGCGACGGGAGCCCGCCCTCGCGCGCGACGGAGGACACGAGCGACCCCGTCGCCGAGGCCGCGAGCAGCCGGAGTGCGCGATACACATTGGACTTGCCCGATCCGTTCGGCCCGGTGACGACCGTCAATGCGCCGAGCGGCAGCACGACATCGCGGAGCGAACGGTAGCCCGAGACGGCGACGGTGGTGAGCATCCGCCCATCCTGTCAGGGGGCGGTGACAGCCTCGCCGGCGTGCTCGGCGATGATCTGCGAGAGGAGGTCGATCGCCTCGACGAGCGAGTCGTCGTCGATGTTCCCGAAGCCCAGCACGAGCGCCGGGGGCAGATCGTCGCGACGGCGGACCGTCGACCCCATCCCCTCGACGAGCAGCGAGCGGTCCGCCGCCGCCGCGACGACCGCCGCCTCATCGCTCCCCGGAGGAAGCGCCAGGACGCCGTGGAAGCCTGCGGACAGCCCCGTCAGCGTCAACGGGCCGCCTGCGCGCGCCAGGGCGGCGACGGCAGTGCCGCGCCGTGCGGAGTACACGGCGCGCATCGTCCGCACATGGCGATCGTGTCGTCCTGACTGCACGAGAGCCGCGAGCGCGAGCTCGTCGAGCACCGCGCCGCCCCGGTCCGTCGCGCGCCTCGCCGCGGCGAGCTCCTCGACGAGGTTCGCGGGTGCGGCCATCCAGGCGAGCCGCACCGCCGGCGCGTGTGTCTTGCTGGCCGATCCGATGAGGATGACACAGTCGGGTGCCAGCCCTTGGACGGCTCCGATCGGCTGGCGGTCGTAGCGGAATTCGGAGTCGTAGTCGTCCTCGACGATCCAGCCGCCCGTCCGCGCCGCCCACTCGACCAGCTCGCGTCGACGGGTCGCCGAGAGCACCACCCCCGAGGGGGACTGGTGGGCAGGTGTCACGATCGCCGCGTGAGCGCCGGACACGGCGAGAAGGTCGGTGCGCATGCCGCTCTCGTCGACAGGTACGGGGACGAGCTCCACGTCGGCGTTGCGCGCGGGTCCGTCGACGGAGCGGTCGCCAGGGTCCTCGACGGCGATTCTCCGGACGCCTCGCGCGGCGAGCACTCCGATCGTGAGGGCCACGCACTGCGCGAACCCGTTGCCCATCACGATGCGATCGGCCGAGGTCGCGGCGGCTCGCACGCGCCGAAGGTGGCCGGCCAGCACCTCGCGGACGAGCGGGTGGCCGCGGCCGTCGCCGTAGTCGAGGTCGGGGCGGCCGACCCGGCGCGCGGCCTCCGCGTGGGCCCACGCCCAGTCCGCAGCCGGGAACCGCCGGAGATCCGGGATTCCCGGACGCAGATCGTAACGCGGGCGCGGCTCAGGGCGGTGCTGATCGGAGCGCGCCTCCGTGCCGCCGGCAGTCATCGACACCCTTGTCCGGCCGCCCGGCTGCGTGATGAGGTACCCCTCGGCGGTGAGCTGCTCGTAGACGGCGACGACAGTGCCGCGGGCAAGGCCGAGCTGCGCGGCGAGCGCCCTCGTCGAGGGGAGGGCGTCGCCGGGCGGCAGCACACCCGTCCGCACGGCGTCGCGGAGGGCGCCTTGGAGCCGCGCGGCGGGTCGGCCGCCCGGAGGCAGTTCGAGCGCGAGCGAGAGGTCGAAAGTGGTCCATGTTTCCGCCATCGATCTGGACCATAGCACTGGACCGCTTTCGATCTAGCGTTCACAGTGGGCCGGATGGGCCGGCCCGATCTCCGAAGGGTGGTTTTCCATGGGATCGACAGTGATCTTCGTCTCCGTGTCCGTCGACGGCTACGCCACCGGTCCGCACGGCGATCTCACGCGGCTGCATCGCTGGCTGTCCGCCGACGCCCGCGCGGACGATGACGCCGCCGTGGATCTGACCGCCCGCTTCCGCTCCGCCGGCGCGATCGTCTTCGGGCGACGCACGTGGGATTCGGGACAGGAGCCCTGGGGCGACGACGACGTCTTCGACAGCCCTGTGTTCGTCATGACCCATGAGGAGCGTCCGCCCGAGGCCAAGAACGGCACGGTGTTCACCTTCGTCTCGGGTGCGCCGGCCGACGCGCTCGAGCTCGCCCGCGCAGCCGCGGGGGACCGCGACGTGGTGATCATGGGCAGCCCGGACGTCGCCGGTCAGTTCCTCCGGGACGGGCTCGTCGACGAGCTGCTCCTGCATCTCGTGCCGGTGCTCCTCGGGGGCGGTACGAGGCTGTTCGGCGAGCTGCCGAGCGCGAGTGAGCTCGAGCTGCGCTCGTGGGTGCCGGGAGACGAGGTGTCGGCGCTCGGGTACGCGGTCGTCCCGAGGGCGTGATCCGCCGGCGCGGGTGCGCGACGCTGTTCCGCTGACGGCGGAGAGGGATGCCGCGCTCCGGCGGTGTCTGATGTCATGGGTGCATGACCGACGTACTGGTGCTGGGCGGAACGGGCTGGCTGAGCGGGCGCATCGCGGAGAAGTGGGCGGATGCCGGGGCATCCGTGACGTGTCTGGCCAGGGGCGGGCGCGCCGCTCCGTATGGAACGGTGCTCGTGAGCGCGGACCGCGACGACGCCGGTGCGTACGAGAAGGTCGGGGGGCGTGACTGGGACGAGGTCGTCGACATCTCGTCGAACCCCGTCCACGTCGCCGCCGCCGTGGAAGCGCTGGGCGAGCGCGCGAAGCACTGGACGTACGTCTCGACCGTGTCGGTGTACGCGGCGAACGACGTCCCCGGCGCCGACGAGTCCGCGGAGCTCCTGGCCCCGGCGGGGCCGGACGAGGAGGACGACTACGGGCGTGCGAAGGCGAGGGCCGAGGCATCCGTCCGCTCGGTGCTCGGGTTCCGCGCGGCCGTCGTGCGACCGGGACTCATCGTCGGGCCGGGTGACCCGACGGACCGGTTCGGGTACTGGGTCGGGCGGCTGGCCCTCGCCGCGCAGGGAGACGTCCTCGTCCCGGAGATCGCGGACCGCGGTGCCCAGGTGATCGACGTGGACGATCTCGCCGGGTTCGTCCAGGCGGTCGGTCGTGAGCGCTGGACGGGCGTGGCGAATGCGGTGGGCGACCCCGTCGACTTCGGGACGCTGCTGGCGGAGGCCCGCCTGGTCGCCGGTCACACCGGAGCGCTCGTTCCCGCGCCCGACGACTGGCTCGAAGCCCACGACGTCGCGTACTGGGCTGGGCCGCGGTCGCTGCCGCTGTGGCTCCCGGCCGACATGCCCGGGTTCTGGACGAGGTCCAACGCCGCGTACCGGCTCCTCGGCGGCCGGCTGCGCCCGCTGGGCGAGACCCTGCGGCGCACGCTCGAGGACGAGCGCGACCGGGGTCTCACGCGGGAACGGCGATCGGGCCTGTCCCGCCCCGACGAGCTCGCCCTGCTCGCCTCCTGACGCGCTCTCGCGAGATGACGGGCCGATTTGCGGATGCCGCAGCCCGCCCGCTATCGTCGGCGCATGCCTTCGGCGACCCAGGGACTCTCGACGCTCGTACCGAGCGTCGTTCCCGCGCGCCGACGCCGTCTGGGCGACCGCCGACTCTAGGCGACCCTGCGCACCTTCTGAGGAGGGCAGCTGCGGGCGTCGCCGTCTCCGGCCCCTGCACCCAGACTCTAAGGTGGAATCCATGACATATTCGGTCGCCGTCTCCGGCGCATCCGGCTATGCGGGCGGCGAGATCCTGCGGATCCTCGCCGCGCATCCCGACGTCGAGATCCGCACCGTGACCGCGCACTCCAACGCGGGACAGCCGCTCATCCAGCACCAGCCGCACCTGCGGTCGCTCGCACACCTCACCCTGTCCGAGACGACCCCCGAGCTCCTCGCCGGCCACGACATCGTGTTCCTCGCGCTGCCGCACGGCCAGTCCGGCCAGTACACCGACGCCCTCGGCGACACGGCGCTCGTGATCGACGCCGGCGCAGACCACCGGCTCGAGTCGGTCGCCGACTGGGATCGGTTCTACGGCGGCGACTTCCACGATCCGTGGGTGTACGGCGTGCCCGAGCTGCCCGTCGCCGGCTCCACGCAGCGCGAGCGGCTGGTCGGAGCGTCCCGCATCGCCGCGCCGGGCTGCAACGCGTCGACGGTGAGCCTGAGCCTCGCCCCGGGCGTGGCGGCGGGGGTCATCGATCCGGGCGACATCGTGACCGTGCTCGCCGCCGGCCCGTCCGGTGCCGGGAAGGCGCTCAAGCCGCATCTGCTCGGCAGCGAGATCCTCGGATCGGCCAATCCCTATTCCGTCGGCGGCGTGCACCGGCACATCCCCGAGATCCGGCAGGCGCTCGCCGCGGCGCGGCGCGACGCGACCGATCCTGCCCAGACCACGCCTGACGAAGGCATCCGCATCTCCTTCACGGCGGTGCTCGTGCCCATGGCACGCGGGATCCTCGCGACGTCGTCGGCGCCGATCGCGAACGGCGCGACGGATGCCGAGATCCGCGCGGCGTGGGAGGCCGCGTACGGCGACGAGACGTTCGTGCAGTTGCTCCCCGCAGGAGACTTCCCCCGCACGGCCGACGTGCTCGGCGCGAACACCGCGCTCATGGGACTCGCGATCGACCGGGCGGCGAACCGTGTGACCGTCGTGACCGCGGTCGACAACCTCGTGAAGGGGACCGCCGGCGCGGCCGTGCAGTCCATGAACATCGCGCTCGGCCTCGCAGAGGGCACGGCGCTCACCGTGAACGGAGTCGCGCCGTGAGCGTCACCGCGCCCCAGGGATTCGAGGCGGCCGGCGTCGCCGTCGGACTCAAATCGACCGGCAAGCCCGATGTCGCCGTGGTCGTGAACCGCGGTCCGCTCAAGGTCGGTGCCGCGGTCTTCACCTCGAACCGTGCCAAGGCCAACCCCATCATCTGGTCGCAGCAGGTCGTCCAGGACGGCGTCGTCGAGGCGATCGTGCTCAACTCCGGCGGCGCCAACTGCTTCACCGGGTCGTTCGGCTTCCAGACCACGCACCAGACCGCCGAGAAGGCGGCCGAGCTCCTCGGCATCGGCGCCGGCGACGTCCTCGTCTGCTCGACCGGCCTGATCGGCACCGGCGACGAGGTGTTCCGCGCGAAGGTGCTCGCCGGCACCGAGCAGGGCATCGCCGGCCTGTCCGCCGACGGCGGGGAGGCGGCATCCCTCGCGATCATGACGACCGACTCGATGCCCAAGCGCTCCATCGCCTCGCGCGACGGCTGGTCGATCGGGGGCATGGCGAAGGGCGCCGGGATGCTGGCCCCCGGCCTCGCCACGATGCTCGTCGTGATCACCACCGACGCGGTCCTCGACGCAGCCCAGGCCGATGCGGCGCTCCGGGCCGCGACCGCGCGCACGTTCGACCGGCTCGACTCGGACGGCTGCATGTCGACCAACGACCAGGTCACCCTCATGGTCAGCGGCGCGAGCGGCATCGCGCCCGACCCCGAGGAGTTCGCCGCCGCGCTCGCCGAGGTGAGCCAGGATCTCGCGAAGCAGCTGCAGGGCGACGCCGAGGGCGCGAGCCACGACATCACCATCGAGGTGCGAAACGCGCAGTCCGAGGCGGACGCCGTCGAGGTCGGGCGCTCGGTGGCCCGCAACAACCTCTTCAAGGCCGCGATCTTCGGAAACGACCCCAACTGGGGGCGCGTGCTCGCGGCGATCGGCACGACCGGCGCGGCGTTCGACCCGTACGACGTCGACGTCTGGATGAACGGCATCCGCGTGTGCACCGCCGGAGGCCCCGACGCCCCGCGCGAGGACGTCGACCTCACCCCCCGCGCCACCGACCTCGTGATCGACCTCAAGGTCGGCGGCGCGACGGCGACGATCCTCACGAACGACCTCACGCACGACTACGTCCACGAGAACAGCGCGTACTCCTCATGACCCAGATCCAGGACACCGATCCCGGCGAAGCCAGCGTCAAGGCGGCCACCCTCATCGAGTCGCTGCCGTGGCTGCAGCGCTTCAGCGACCAGATCGTCGTCATCAAGTACGGCGGCAACGCAATGGTGTCCGACGAGCTGCAGGATGCCTTCGCCGCCGACATCGCCTACCTCCGCTACGTCGGGGTCAAGCCCGTCGTGGTGCACGGCGGAGGGCCGCAGATCTCATCGATGCTCGACCGGCTCGCGATCCCGAGCGAGTTCAAGGGCGGATACCGCGTCACCTCGACCGAGGCGATCTCGGTCGTGCGCATGGTGCTCACCGGCCAGATCAATCCCCAGCTCGTCGCGAAGATCAACGCACACGGCCCCCACGCGGCGGGCCTGAGCGGTGAGGACGCCGGCCTCTTCGGCGGCCGCCGCCGCGGAGTCGTCATCGAAGGCGTCGAGCACGACCTCGGCCGCGTCGGCGATGTCGTCGAGGTCGATCCGCAGCCCGTGCTCGACCAGCTCGCCGCGGGGCGCATCCCGGTGGTGTCGAGCATCGCGCCCGACCTCGACCGCCCCGGACACTCGCTGAACGTGAACGCGGATGCCGCGGCATCCGCGCTCGCCGTCGCCCTGGGCGCCGCCAAGCTCGTCGTCCTGACCGACGTGCCCGGCCTGTACGCCGACTGGCCCAACCGCGACTCGCTCGTGTCCCACCTGACCTCGACCGAGCTGAAGGCGATGCTGCCCTCGCTCGAGTCGGGCATGATCCCGAAGATGCAGGCGTGCCTGGAGGCCGTCCAGGGCGGCGTCGAGACCGCCGCCATCATCGACGGGCGGGTGCCGCACTCGGTGCTCGTGGAGATCTTCACCAGCAAGGGAATCGGAACAGAGGTGGTGCTCGGATGACGTGGCAGGATGACGCGGGGCGCGATCTCGTCCGGAGCTTCGGAGAGCGGATGGCGATGTTCGTCCGCGGCGAAGGCTCGTACCTGTGGGATGCCGACGGCAAGCGGCACCTCGACTTCCTCGCGGGGATCGCGGTCGACTCGCTCGGTCACGCCCACCCCGTGTTCGTCGAGGCGATCGCGTCGCAGGCCGCGACGCTCGCCCACGTCTCGAACTACTTCGCGACCCCGCCGCAGCTCGCGCTCGCGGCGCGCCTGAAGCGCCTCGCGGGCGCGGGTGACCAGGGCCGCGTGTACTTCGGAAACTCGGGGGCCGAGGCCAACGAGGCCGCGTTCAAGCTCGCCCGCCTCCACGGCGGCGCGGACAGGCCGCGGATCCTCGCGCTGAAGGATGCGTTCCACGGCCGCACGATGGGCACGCTGGCGCTCACCGGCAAGCCCTGGATGCAGGAGCCGTTCCTGCCGATGACGCCGGGTGTCGAATTCCTCGACTCCACCGCCGAGGCGCTCGAGGCCGCGATCGACGACCGGGTCGCCGCGCTCTTCGTCGAGCCGGTCAAGGGCGAGGCGGGGGTCATCGACCTGCCCGAGGGCTACCTCGAGGCGGCGCGCGAACTCACCCGTCGCCATGGCGCGCTGCTGATCATCGACGAGATCCAGACCGGCGCCGGGCGCACCGGCGAGTGGTTCGCCTTCCAGCACGCCGGCATCACGCCCGATGCGATCACGGTCGCCAAGGGCATCGGCGGCGGGTTCCCGATCGGAGCGATGATCACCTTCGGTGCCGCGAGCGAGCTGTTCTACCCCGGCACCCACGGCTCGACCTTCGGCGGGAACGCGCTGGGCACGGCCGTCGCCGGTGCCGTGCTCGGCGAGATCGAGCGGGCGTCGCTCGTCGAGAACGCGGCCGAGCGCGGCGAGCAGCTCCGCGCAGCGATCCTCGGCATCGACTCCGAGCTCGTCGGCGCCGTGCGCGGGCGCGGCCTGCTGCTGGGCGTCGGGCTGACGCATCCGGTGGCCAAGGCCGTCGTCGCCGCCGCTCAGGAGCACGGTCTCGTGATCAACGCACCCAACGACGACACCATCCGGCTCGTGCCCGCCCTCACGATCGGCGACGTGGAGGTCGACGCGTTCGTCGACCTGTTCACGGCGTCGCTGCGCACCGTGGAGGACGCCCTGCTTCTCGAGACTCCGACGGAGGTCCCCGCATGACCCGCCACCTGCTGCGCGACGACGACCTGACCCAGGCCGAGCAGGACGAGATCCTCGACCTCGCGGTCGCGCTGAAGAAGGACCGCTGGAAGCTCAAGACGCTCGAGGGTCCGCAGACCGTCGCGGTGATCTTCGACAAGTCCTCCACGCGCACGCGCGTGTCGTTCGCGGTCGGCATCGCCGACCTCGGCGGCTCTCCGCTCATCATCTCGACGGCGAACAGTCAGCTCGGAGGCAAGGAGACGCCGGCCGACACCGCGCGCGTGCTCGAGCGTCAGGTCGCCGCGATCGTCTGGCGCACCTACGCGCAGGCCGGACTCGAGCAGATGGCCGAGGGCACACGCGTTCCGGTGATCAATGCACTCAGCGACGACTTCCACCCCTGCCAGCTGCTGGCCGACCTGCTCACGATCAAGGAGCACAAGGGCGACCTGAAGGGTCTGACCCTGGCCTTCTTCGGCGACGGCATGTCGAACATGGCGCACTCCTACGTGCTCGCCGGCGTCACCGCGGGCATGCACGTGCGCGTCGCATCGCCCGAGGCGTACGCTCCGCGGGACGACGTGATCGCCGACGCCGATCGCCGCGCCGCCGAGACCGGCGGGTCGGTCACGCTCTACACCGACGCCAATGAGGCCGCGGCCGGTGCCGACGTCGTCGTCACCGACACCTGGGTGTCGATGGGCAAGGAGGAGGAGAAGCTCGCGCGCCTGCGCGACCTCGGCGCCTACAAGGTGACGCAGGAGCTCATGGCCCTCGCGAAGGACGACGCGATCTTCATCCACTGCCTGCCCGCCGACCGCGGCTACGAGGTGGACGCCGAGGTGATCGACGGTCCGCAGAGCGTGGTGTGGGACGAGGCCGAGAACCGGCTCCACGCCCAGAAGGCGCTCCTCGTCTGGCTCCTCCGGCAGGGCTGACCGGGCGCATCGGGCCGTCGAGAGTGCATGCGAACGTGGCCCGGGCGGTGAGCGAACGCGACGGGACGAGGCAGCCCGCCTCCGCACCGGAGGGCTGGATCCGATCCCGCTGGACGCGCCTCAACGGGCCGCGGCGCATCGCGGGGGTCGACCTCGCGCGCGGGCTCGCCGTGATCGGCATGTTCGCCGCGCACCTGCTGTGGATCGACGAACCCTTCGACTGGGGGGATGCCTCGACCTGGGTCGCGGTGGTCGAGGGACGCTCCTCGATCCTGTTCGCCACCCTGGCCGGCGTGTCGATCGGGCTGGCGACGGGCGGACGGACCCCGCCCGTCGGCGATGCGCTCACGACAGCCCGGCTGCGCCTGCTCGTGCGCGCCATCCTGCTGTGGGTGATCGGCGTCCTCCTGATCCTCACGGGCGTGCCGGTGTACGTGATCCTTCCGGCCTACGCGCTGCTGTTCTTCCTCGCCGTCCCGCTCGTCCCGCTCGGCGCCCGCATCCTCCTCCCGCTCGCCGGCGTACTCGCCGTGGTCCTGCCCGTGATCCAGGTGGCGCTGGACGATCTGCCGATGTGGCGCACCGCGTCGGGCAACGCCCTCTCGCTCGCGATCGGCTACCACTACCCGTTCACGACGTGGATCGTGTTCGTCGTCGCCGGGCTGGGTGTCGCCCGCGCCGGCATCCTGAGGCTGCGCGTGCAGCTGTCGATGCTCGCAGCGGGCACTGCGCTCGCGCTGGTCGGGTACGGACTGGAGGCCGCGACCGGCGTCGCGGAGGAGAACGAGCGCGCGTCCTACGTCGGCGCCCTGTGGACGGCGCGTCCCCACTCGACGGGTCTGCTCGAGGTCATCGGCTCCGGCGGGTTCGCGCTCGCCGTGATCGCCGCATGCCTGCTGGTGTGCCGGACCGTCGTCGTCTGGCCAGTCCTGCCGCTGCGCGCTGTGGGCGCGATGCCGCTCACCGCGTACGTGGGGCAGATCGTGGTGTGGGCGCTGATCGCGACGGAGGTGCTGGGCGCCCCGGGCGACCTCGCCGCCTTCCGCGACCTCGAGCCGTTCTGGCCGCTCGCCCTCGTGACGATCGCGGTGTGCACCGCGTGGGCGCTCCTCGTCGGTCGGGGGCCGCTGGAGTGGGTGGTCGACACGTCGTCGAAGCTCGTGACCGCCGGGCGTGCGAGGCCGGCCTCGCCAGGACCGGTCGACTGAGCCTCTTCGCGTCGCACGGCCGGTCGGGCACCCGGGCCCTCGGTAGGCTGGTGCGGTGAGCGACAGCAAAGGCGACGGGACCAACGAGGGCGCGCTGTGGGGCGCCCGCTTCGCGACGGGGCCGTCGCCCGAGCTCGCGGAGCTGAGCCGCTCGACGCACTTCGACTGGGATCTCGCACTGTACGACATCGCCGGCTCGCACGCCCATGCGAAGGCGCTCGGCGCGGCGGGATACCTCACCGCCGACGAGGAGCACGCGATGCATGACGGCCTCGATGTCCTCGCGCAGTCCGTGACGGACGGCACGCTGCGACCCGCGGACTCGGACGAGGACGTCCACGGTGCCCTCGAGCAGGCGCTGATCCGCGTCGTCGGGCCGGAACTGGGCGGCAAGCTCCGCGCCGGCCGAAGCCGCAACGACCAGATCGCGACCCTGGTGCGGATGTATCTCCTCGACCACTCGCGCACGATCGCCCGCGAGATCCTCCGACTCGTCGACGCGCTGGTCGCGCAGGCGGAGGCGCACCCGGATGCCGTCATGCCCGGCCGGACGCACCTGCAGCACGCGCAGCCCGTCCTTCTCGCGCACCACCTCCAGGCACACGGGTGGCCGCTGGTGCGCGACCTCGAGCGCCTGCGCGACTGGGCGTCGCGCTCGTCGGTCTCGCCCTACGGCGGCGGCGCGCTGGCCGGCTCGACCCTCGGGCTCGACCCGCTGCTGGTGGCACGCGAACTCGGGCTCGCGCGCCCCGCGGAGAACTCCCTGGACGGCACATCGGCGCGCGATGTGGTGGCGGAGTTCGCATTCATCACGGCGATGATCGGGATCGACGTCTCGCGGCTGGCGGAGGAGATCATCCTGTGGAACACGCGCGAGTTCCGCTTCGTGACGCTCGACGACGGCTACTCGACCGGCTCTAGCATCATGCCGCAGAAGAAGAACCCCGACATCGCCGAGCTCGCGCGCGGCAAGGCGGGTCGTCTGATCGGCAACCTCACGGGCCTGCTGGCCACGCTCAAGGCGCTGCCGCTCGCGTACAACCGCGACCTCCAGGAAGACAAGGAGCCGGTCTTCGACTCGGTGCGCACGCTCGAGACGGTGCTGCCCGCGTTCGCCGGAATGGTCGCGACGCTCACCTTCCACACCGATCGGATGGCCGAACTGGCCCCGCAGGGCTTCTCCCTCGCGACCGACGTCGCCGAGTGGCTCGTCAAGCGCGGCGTGCCCTTCCGCGATGCCCACGAGATCTCCGGGCACCTCGTGCGCGTGTGCGAGGAGAACGGGATCGAGCTGCACGAGGTCACCGACGCGCAGCTCGCCGAGGTGTCGCCGTCGCTCACCCCCGACGTGCGCGAAGTCCTGACCGTCGCGGGATCGGTCGCGAGCCGTACGGGCGCCGGGGGCACCGCGCCGGTCCGCGTCGCCGAGCAGCGTGCTGAACTCGTCCAGCGGGTCCAGTCCGCTGCGCACTCGCTCGGGCTCTGACCCGGGCGTCTGCCCGCCGCGGCGGTCGGCCGCCCTCGGTCACCAGATCGCGAGCCTCACGACGCCGCCCACGACGCATGCCCAGAGCAGACTCGCCAGGGTGCCGATGATGAACCGCTCGCGGGCCTCGGCGGCAGCGAGCTCGGAGAACCGGCCGATGCCCTTCACCGCCACCACGACGGCGATCGCCTCGGGGAACCCGACGATGATCGCGATCACGACGCCGAGTCGCTCGAGATAGCCGATCGTGGTTCCCCCGCGCAGGACCTCGCGCGCGGGGGCGTCGTCGGCCACGAGCCCCGGGACGGCGGCCGGCCGCAGCATGATTCCCCCGTTGTCGCCCTCGGGCACGCGGCCGTGCGTCGCGACTTCCAGCACCCGCCTGGTGACGGGGCTGCCCCCCATCGCGGCCAGCGCGGTGCCGAGCAGCGCGATGACGACGGCCACTACCGCGGGGACGCCGACGGGGAGAACCACCACCACGAGGAGCGCCACCAGCACGAGGCCGGCGGCGATCAGCAGGGGGATCTCGCGCGGGCGGCGGCTGCTCACGACGACCAGGACGAGGGCCGCACCCAGGGTGAGGAACAGGAACAGGGAGAAGGCGGCGGCCAGCAGCACATCGGGGGGGATGACCATGGCGATCAGTCTGACATGCGCCCCCGACGCGCCGTGGGCGCGCGGAACCTCTCTGGCGATCCGGGCGACGCCGGCATGCGCGTCCGCGGGGGAGTCTCGAGATCCTGCAGGCGCTCTCGGGCGTGTTCTCCGAGCTCGAGCCGGTGGCGACCTCCGCTCAGACCGCCGAGATGCGGAGCTTCGCGCGGTGCCGGCGGGCCTTCATCCTCGTGCGCGGGGCGGCGGGCTGAGGACGTCGTCGGCCCTTGCCAGCACGCGTTCCAATGCGGGGAGGGCGGCCTCTTCGGCGCGGAGCCCGGCGTTGCGTGCCCGGAGGCTGACGGCACCCTCGGTGATCCCCAGCCGTGCGGCGGCTGCCCGCTGGCTGAGCCCCTCGGCGAGCAGGTCGTGGATCTCCCAGCCCTCGGGCGTGCGCCGGTCGCGCAGCTCGATGAGCAGCCGCAGGAGCGCCTCGGCATCCGATCCCTCCTGGCCGCCCGCCATCGCGACTCGAGTCGGTGCCCGCTTGGCGCGCTCGACCGCGTCGCGCGCGTGGAGGAATGCGGCTCCTCGCGCGGCGCGGACGTTCGCAGGCAGCGGCTCTTCGACGGATCCGACGCCGATGCCCACGCTCCATGTTCGCAGGCGGGTCAGGTGCAGCACGATCTCGAGCGTTGCGCCCGCGTCGGGGAGCGCGACCTGGATCTCGTCACCGGCCGTGCGCTCGGGCGCGAGTGCGAGCCGGGACCCCGCGAGCGCCGAGACGGCGTCGAGCCCTGCGGGGACGAGGTCGTCGTTGATGCGGCTGTCTCGCTGGTCGGCGGTCACCACGAACATGCCAGGTCCTTTGGTCTAGAGAATCAAGCTCTTGCAGTTTAGTTCAGAAGCTTGAATGATATAAGCGTCAGAGCTGAAGATGCCAAGATTTAGCTTTGAGGCTCGATCTAGGTCGGTCTTCCCCTGCCCACGCGTGCATGGAAGCGTGGGTCCATGGCAAAGATGGAGCACTTCGAGATCCCGGTCGACGACATCGGCCGGGCGCAGTCGTTCTACAGCAACGTCCTGGGGTACGAGTACGAGCCCTGGGGCGATGAGATGGGGATGCTCCGGCAGCCGCAGGGCGAGGGCGTCAACGGCGACCTCCATATGCGCGGCCCGACACCCCACCCGACGATGGTGTTCACCGTCGACAAGATCGAGGACACGGTGGCGGTCGCCGTCGCGAACGGCGGAGAGCAGCTCGGCGAGATCGAGCCCATGGGGGAGACCGCGCGCTACGTCTACCTCAAGGACTCGGAGGGCAACATCATCGGGCTCTACGACGAGATCGCCGCGGCCTGACGCGCTGCGAGCTCTCCGCGGTACCACGCGAGCTTGTCGTCGAGCTTCGCCTGCTGCGCGAGGAGCGCCTCGAGCTCGGCCCGGACAGCGGTCGCGTGCTCCTCGAGCAGCGCGACGCGGTCGGGGAGCGTGCCATCGTCGCGACAGAGCTCGCCGTAACGACGCAGCTTCTCGATCGGCATCCCGGTCTCGCGGAGGCACTTGAGGAAGCCCAGGGTGCCGAGATCGGCCTCGGTGAACGACCGGTGCCCCCCGGCGGTGCGCGCGACCGGGGGGAGGATGCCCTCCCGCTCGTAGTAGCGGAGGGTGTCGAGGGAGAAGCCGGACAGTTCTGCGGCCTCAGCCGGAGTGTACGTCGCCATGATCCGAGGATAGAGCTTGACCTGGAGCGAACTCCAGGTTGCACAGTGGATCCATGACCACTGCGACACCCCCCACGTCCCCGCTCGTCCTCGGCGCGATGATGTTCGGCACCGCCGTCGACGAGACCACCTCGTTCGCCCTGCTCGACCGGTTCGTCGAGCGCGGCGGCGTCTGGATCGACACCGCCGACTGCTACAGCTTCTGGGCGTCCGACGACGGCCAGGGCGGTGCCAGCGAGCGCCTGCTCGGCCGCTGGCTCGCGGAGCGGCCCGGCGTGCGCGATCGGGTGAGGATCGCCACGAAGCTCGGCGCCGAGCCGCTGTGGGCGGAGTCGTTCCCCCACAAGCGCGCCGGCCTGTCGGGCCGCGCCGTGCGTCAGGCCTTCGCCGGCAGTCTCGAACGGCTCGGCCTCGAGTCCGTCGACCTCCTGTGGCTGCACATGGAGGACCGCACGACGCCGATCGAGGAGACCGTCGAGGCGCTCGCCGAGCTCACCGCGGCCGGGCTCACCGCGCGGGTCGGGGCATCCAATCACCCGGCCTGGCGGGTCGAGCGGGCGCGCGCTCACGCCCGCCGCCTCGGCGCGACCCCGATCGACGCGCTCCAGCACAACAGCACCTACCTCCGCCCGCGCCCGGGCACGAATCCGACGAACCACGCGTTCGGCGTGCTGAGCGACGAGCAGGGCGACTACGCCGAAGCCCACGGACTCGAGGTGTGGGCGTACACCCCGCTGCTGTCGGGCGCGTACGACAACCCGGCCAAGCCCATCCCCGACATCTACGACCACCCCGGGAACGCCGGCCGGCTGGCCGTGCTCGACGAGGTCGCCGCCGAGCTCGGGGCCACGCGCGGTCAGACCGTGCTCGCCTGGCACGTCGCCCGCGGCATCCGCCCGATGCTCGGCGGCAGCAAGCTCGACCAGCTCGACGCCGCGCTCGACGCCGTGCGCCTCCCGCTGACGGCAGACCAGCGCCGCCGTCTCGACGAGCCCGCATGAGGGAGCGGATGCCCCGGCCCGCCCGGTCCGCGTGGACCGGGGCATCCGAATCCCGCTGATAACCTGGCACGCGTGTCGAACAGCCCCGTGAGTGCGACCGCGCCCGCCAACGATCCGACGTTCGAGAACGTCTGGGACGAGATCGTGTGGCGCGGACTCGTGCATGTGTCCACCGATCAGGAGGCGCTGCGCGCGCTGCTCGCCGGCGACCCGATCACGTACTACTGCGGCTTCGACCCGACCGCTCCGAGCCTGCATCTGGGCAACCTCGTGCAGCTGCTCACCATGCGCCGGCTCCAGCTCGCCGGCCACAAGCCGCTGGGCCTGGTGGGCGGATCGACCGGACTCGTCGGTGATCCGGGCGGCCGCGACTCCGAGCGCGTGCTCAACCCCGTCGAGACCGTCGAGGAGTGGGTCGGCTACCTCCGCGCGCAGGTCGAGCGCTTCCTGAGCTTCGAGGGCGACAACGCCGCGAGGATCGTCAACAATCTCGACTGGACAGCTCCGCTGAGCGCGATCGACTTCCTGCGCGGGATCGGCAAGCACTTCCGCGTCGGCACGATGATCAAGAAGGACGCCGTCGCCGCGCGGCTGAACTCCGAGGCCGGCATCTCGTACACCGAGTTCAGCTACCAGATCCTGCAGGGCCTGGACTACCTCGAGCTGCACCGGCGCTACGGCTGCGTGCTGCAGACGGGCGGCAGCGACCAGTGGGGCAACCTCACCAGCGGCACCGACCTGATCCACCGCGTCGAGGGCGCCTCGGTCCACGCGATCGGCACGCCGCTGATCACCAACAGCGACGGCACGAAGTTCGGCAAGAGCGCGGGCAACGCGATCTGGCTCGACCCGGAGATGTGCAGCCCGTACCGGATGTACCAGTTCTGGCTCAACACCGACGATGCCGATGTCGTGACCCGCCTGAAGGTGTTCACGTTCCTCACGCGAGACGAGATCGAGGAGTACGAGCGGCTGGTCGCCGCCGAGCCGTTCCGCCGCGAGGCGCAGCGCCGGCTCGCCCGCGAGGTCACCGCGTTCGTGCACGGAACGGATGCCACGGCCGCGGTGATCGCGGCATCCGAGGCCCTCTTCGGCCAGGGCGACCTGACGGCGCTCGACGCGACGACGCTGCGGCACGCCCTCGACGAGCTGCCGCACGCAACCGTGCCGGCCGGCACCGGCGTGCTGCAGGCGCTCGTCGAGACCGGGCTCGTCGCGAGCCTGTCCGAGGGCCGCCGCGCGGTGGCCCAGGGCGGCGTCTCCCTCGACGGCCTCAAGGTCGACGACGAGTCGGCGATCGTCTCGGGGTCCCTGCCGGGCGGCGTGTCCGTGCTCCGGCGAGGCAAGAAGACGCTCGCCGGCGTGTTCGTGACCGCCTGATCGATCCGGACCGCAGCCGCCGGTCGCCGATCCCGACGGAGGGCGAGCATGCCGTTCACGCCGAGCCACGCGGTCGTCGCGCTGCCGTTCATCCGGACGCCGCTCGTGCCGGCGGCGATCGCGGTCGGTGCGATGGCCCCCGATCTGCCGCTGTTCGTGCGGGGCCTTCCGCTGCACTACGGGCGGACGCACGACTTCGCCTGGATCCCGGTGACGGTCGTGCTCGCCCTCCTGCTCCTGCTGGTGTGGCGCTCGGTGCTGCGCCCGGCGACGCGCGAGCTGTCGCCGACCTGGCTGGCCGGCCGGCTGCCGGGGGAGTGGGACCGGGATGCGCTCGCCGCAGCACGCGAGACGCTGGCGATCTCCGCGCGCCCCCGGCGAGGAGCGCCTCGGCGGGTGTCATGGGGTGGAATGCTCCTCCTCCTCGTCTCGCTGACCCTCGGAGTGGCGAGTCACATCGTCTGGGACCTCTTCACGCACGAGGGCAGGTGGGGGGTCGCCGCGATCCCGGCGCTCGGCGAGGAGTGGGGGCCCCTGCTGGGGGTCAAGTGGCTGCAGCACGGATCGAGCGCACTGGGGCTGGTGATCATCGGCGTGTGGGCGATCGTCTGGCTGGCGGGGAGGGATGCCGCGGCCTCCGTCGACCGCGTCCTGCCGCGCGCCGTGCGCTGGGCGTGGTGGATCTCTCTGCCGGTGGTGCTCGCGACCGCCTGGGTCGGAGGCCTGGTGGCGCTCGGTCCGCTCGACGCGGAGTTCACCGTCGCTCACCTGGCGTACCGCGTGCTGCCGCCGGCCTGCGCGGTGTGGGGTGCGGCGACCCTCGTGCTCTGCGTCGTCGTCCAGGTGGTGCGCGCACGACGCGTGACCCGTCCACGCGGCGACGGCTGAAGGCCGACGCGGGTCATCTGCGTGACCTCGCCCTCGAATTCTCGGTCGATCAGGTGTTCTCGGCGTCGGCTTGGGGGTGCGCGTGGGTGCGACACGCCCGGGCGGCGGCGCGGATTCGACGAGCGGGCGGGTGCCGGGTAATGTTCTTGTTGTTGCCCCACAGGG